>MNVG01000031.1 GCA_001871495.1 Candidatus Micrarchaeota archaeon CG1_02_51_15 | reverse complement strand
TTTGTGGGAAGGCGGGAAAAAGTCAAACAAAAACTCGGGCACCGGGATTACTTGATTCAACCCCTGCCCGTTGAATTGAGCCGCGCCCTCTCCAAGAATTCAGTAGTTAAGTCTCCCTCGCTCACGGGATGGATAACCTACATTCGGAAAGACCGTACGGCCAATGCCTGGCAGTACACCCCAAAACACTACTTGAATAACACGGCAAACTCTCGCGAAAGCACGCACGGTCTCGGATACTTCCTGGAGTTAATGGCAGCCAGGCATCTGCGCGAACAACACGGAATTACACGCATAACCACTATCCTAGATTCTCGGAAGAACGCCGCAACCAGCTCGAAGCAGTCGGGTTGGCGCACCCCGAAAGTGAATACCCCTTAAAGCACGACATCAAAACCTATATGGCCGGCCTACGGCGCGGCGTGCAACGCGCTGTCCGCAAGCACAGGCAGGAAAAAAACGGATAGTGAATGTCCGACTCACTTTTCCGCCCGCAGTGATTCCCGCGAAGTAAATTCCCCAAATCAATATAGGATACGCAATCATTCGCTCCATTCCGCCCGGCCCCAGCCCGAAGTAGTTTCCGAAAACGAACAACGCCAATGCGGCAAGCGAAATTATTCCCGCAAGAAAAGCAAATGCGTTAGAAGGAAAAAAAAGTTTTTTCGACGACGCGACTGCCGCAACTGCCCCGAAAAGAAAAGCAGCCAACGCGCAAAGCAAGTGAATCGTGTCCGTCGTCTCGGGAAAAACGCCGACTCCAATTGCGCCTGCCCCTGCAATAAACAACGCGTTGCGCAAAACCGCTTCATCTTTTTTCAATTGCAAGGTGGAACATACAACGCAGGCGCCGAAAATTATCATAGGCGCGTTGAACAACAACGAGGTACTGCCGACTCCCAAATCGCTGATGAAATTATTCGAAGCACTGTATGAAGGATAAACGCATTCTGCGACAATCATTAGCAACAGCAACTGCACGGTTCCGAAAAACAGCAGTGCCAAAGGAGCGTTGCGCAACGGCGGAACAAAAAAGGTTTTCACACTCAACCAAAAGACGGCGGCGAATATAATTGTTTACGAAATTGTTAGCGCTTGAAAAAAAAAGTTTATTTTTTGTTTTCCTTTTCGTAGGCTTCGATGTCGCGACGCACTATCTCGCGGATGAAGTCCTGCACTGACGGGAATTTTCTTTTCGAAGTGGAGTACTCAGTAAGCTTCCAGTCGGAGGGTACGGTAACCATAAATTGCTCGGAATCGCCAGCCATAACTTTTTTCACCCTAACGAAAACTACCACCAATAAAACGCGAGGCATATTTAAACCTATTGTTTTCTACTTTTTTCAATTTTATGCAACATAAAAATGTCGAACCATCCCAAATTGTGGAAGTCCGGTTGCTGAAGCAACTTTACAGTAGGGAAACCTTTTTAAATAAACTGTGTTTTACTTCAAAGTAGGTAAAAAAAAGCGTAAAATATTTGTATAACGAGGTAGATTTGAACCATGGAAGACATTGTGAAATCAGCGATTGGCGGATCTTCGAAACAGGCTCCGATTGGCGATTTTGAGCAGATCAAAATTTGCGTTGTCGGATGCGGCGGAGCAGGCAACAACACAGTAAACCGTCTGCTGCGCTTGGGCGTAAAAGGCGCAGAATTGATTGCAATCAACACCGACCGTCAGCACTTGAGCATGATGGGCGACTCGGTCAAAAAAATACTCATTGGTAAAAGCATCACCAAGGGATTGGGAGCAGGAGGTTATCCTGAAGTCGGAGCCAAGTGCGCAGAAGTCGACCGCCCCGCACTTGAAGAAGCGCTTTCTGGGGCGCACTTAGTATTCCTGACTGCAGGAATGGGCGGCGGAACCGGAACAGGTTCGGCTCCGATTGTTGCACAAATCGCCAAAGATCAAGGCGCGATAGTAGTCGCAATGGTCACTTATCCATTTGCATTAGAGCGCGCACGCGTGCACAAGGCAGATGAGGGAATCCAGACTTTACGCCAGGTTGCAGACAGTGTAATCATACTTGATAACAACCGACTCGTACAAATCGTACCGAACCTTCCGATGAACCAGGCATTCTTGGTTGCCGACGAAATTTTGGGCAAGGCGATTTCGGGCTTGGTTTTCACAATTACACAACCTTCGTTGGTTAACATCGACTTTGCAGACGTCCGCGCAATAATGGGTCACGGCGACGTGGGAATGATTGCAGTCGGATCCGGCAAGGGACCCAACAAGGTTACTGAGGCAGTTGAGGGCGTAATGAAGAACAGGCTGTTGGACGTGGACTTCGACGGAGCGCGCGGCGCAATAATTCACATTGCCGGCGGCAACGACTTGACTCTCGGGGACGCGATCAAGGCGGGCGAAATGATTACGGAGTGCATGGACCCGCAGGCCGGCGTCAAATGGGGCGCTAGGCTGGTTCCCGACTATGACGGCAAGCTAGAAATCTGTGCAATAGTCACGGGCGTTAAAAGCCCGCACGTAATGGGCCAAGCTGCAAGCGGCAAACAGCCCGAGAAGGAAGTGGGCTACGACATCGAGATAGTTGGTTAAGCACAATTTGAAGACCCACCGGAAATAGATTTGAACGCAAAACTCTTCCCATTGTTTTTTTGGGAAAGGTTTAGATAACCCACCAAACCCGATTCTCCCTTCTTTGGGGAAAACCGGGTTGTTTACGATTACGGAAACTGGCTTTCCGCTCGGCCGCAAGGCTAAGTGGAATAGTTGTTCAGCAGAAGGAATAAGCGGAAGAGATTCCAACTCCTGACGCCCGCCCCTTGGGGGCGCCGTCACCGCGAAAGAATCGCTTAAACCCGTCTTCCAAAAAGGGCAGCAGGCCGGCAAAGTAATATCTTTGATAAGAAGTATGGGAAGGAGATGATAGGAAAAATGGAGGGAATTATTGCAGATGCGCTGAAATACACGGCGCAACGGCAGACCCCGGAAGCCGCACACAAGGACTTCCAGGCAGCAAAAATAGGCATTACCGTTGTCGGAGTCGGCGGAGCCGGAACCAACACGATAAACAGACTGCACTCAATGGGAATAAAGAGCGCAAAAACAGTTGCAATAAACACTGACGCAAACCACTTGAAAATGATTAACGCAGACCGCAAGCTCTTAATCGGAGCCTCGCAAACCCGCGGCTTGGGAGCAGGCGGATTTCCGGAAGTCGGAATGAAGTGCGCGGAAACCTGTGCGGACAAGCTCGGTGAAGTAGTAGCCGACTCTGAACTGGTTTTCATCACAGCCGGCATGGGCGGCGGAACCGGAACCGGTGCAGCGCCGGTAGTAGCCCGTTTGGCAAAACAAGCAGGCGCAATCACGGTCGGAATCGTGACGTTCCCCTTTGCTTTGGAACGCGCAAGGCTGGACAAGGCAGACTGGGGCTTGGAACAACTAACCAAGGCCTGTGACACCGTTGTAATAATCGACAACAACCGCCTCGTTTCCTACGTGCCCAACCTGCCTATGAACCAAGCATTCGCAGTTGCGGACACTCTGGTCGCACGCAGCGTCAAGGGCATTGCAGACACGATAATGCTGCCTTCACTGATGAACATCGACTTTGCCGACTTGCGCATGATAATGCAAAACGCGGGAGTCGCAATGATTTCAGTCGGCGAAGCACAAGGCCAGAACCGCGTGGGTGAAGTCGTCAAGAACACGCTGGAACACCCGCTGCTCGACATCGACTACCACGACGCCAAAGGCGGACTCATCCTGATTCAAGGCGGTTCGCAGCTGTCATTGGGCGATGCAATCAAAGTCGGCGAGGGAATAACCGAATCATTCGACCCCCATGCCTACGTAAAGTGGGGAGCGCGTATAGTTCCGGAAATGGGCGACAAGCTCATCGTCACTTCCGTGCTTACTGGCGTTAACAGCGCGCAAATGATGGGCAAGACCGAAGCACCGTCTAAGGCAACCGCGTACAACGTGGGCTTGGACTCGATAAGCTTCTGAAAACAAAGGCGAAACGGACTTTGAATCCAATAGCCCTACAGTACGCCGTGCTGTCCGCCAAAACGCTGGCAACACGCGCGCTACAAGCACAAAACGAGCCGAACTAAAAAAAACGGCTTGCCCCCCTTTTTCTTTTTTTTACTTCTTTTTAAACTCCCGAAAGTTCATCCATTTTGCCCGCGAGGGTTAACGCGAGGCCACGCCACGCAGCCGCATCTTTAGGCCGCAGGGCCAACGGAAGGTAGGGATTGACGCGGTTGCGTAGTTCGGAGTAATTCGCTTCGCGCAGGACTTGCGCGGCCCGCGAAAAAAGCTGTTTGACGGTCAGGCTGCTCTTTTCGGCGGCAAGCATCCTCTTCGTAACCGCCGGAAGGGCTTCGGAAGCCAACGGAAGGCTTTGGACAACGTCGAAAACGTCCTTGCCCTCGCAACGACTTGCAAGAGCACACGTTTTCCGGGCAACCAAACCGTCAAGGGAATAAGCCCGCAACCCCGCTACCGTACGCTCGGTAAAAGAAGAACGGGCAGTCAAGCCGGTTGCAACATCTTTTTCCGCGATGCCATGCTTCAATGCAAAGTCAAGACGCACGAAGTCCTTCTTGCCAAGCGGCGAGTCGAAACCCAGTTCGACTTGAAGAGAAGGCTCGCGCCGGCCAAGCTTGCGGATGCCACGCGGCTCAAACCCTTTTCCCTCCATCGACTTACCGATGCGCTCGACGAACTTCCACGCTTCCTTCACTCCGCGAATGGAGGCCAAGTCGAAGTCCAGGTCTTCCGAAAAGCGCTGGGAACCCGCGAGAAAAATCTTGTTTAACGCAGTACCTCCCTTGAACACAAGCTCGCCATCCGCTTCAGAAGAGTTGAAGCCCGCCAGTTCCCCCAAGGCGTCAAACACCCGAAACTCCTTCACCACGAAATCCAACGGCAGACCGTGCTTTGCGGAAAGCACGCGACACGCATCCAAATCTACTGAATCAGCCAACATTTTTACGCAACTCCTTGCCGAACCCGGCAGCCAAAAGCACTTGACGCAAACGCAGGCGGAAAACGCCGCCCCCCTCCTCGAAAGAACCAACGTAACGCCAGAATTCCATCCACTCTCCTTCGCTCAAGCGCGCGTTCTTGAAAGCATTTACAACCCCTTTCACGCCCCCGGCGTATTCCGGCAAGTGCAGGCAATCGTACAAGGTTTTTGCCCGCGTTGAAACCACGTAGTCCCCCATGCGAATCACGCCAACGGCACGGCTCCGCAACGCAACTGCCTTAACCTCAACCGCCCCCCACTGCGTTGAAACCGACTTGTTTCCAGTTGCAACAAACACGGTAAACGGATACTCGCCGACCAAACGATGGAGGTACAACGCGGTTGCAAAGGCCAAGTAGCCCCCAAAGGCAAGCTGGGCGGCGTAAAAAACGTCATCGGGCAAAGCGCCGGGTTGCTCGATTGGACGCGCGAAATACAGCCCTTGCGCAAGCCGCGCCACGCTTCCCTTGCGCGCCATCCGGGCAAGCGTAACCCGCAACGTGCCTTCCGAGCACAACCGCCAGCTCTTCGCCTCCCCGAATGAAAAAATCCCGTGCTTCGCCCGGCCTGCAAGCGACAGAACCCTCCGCTCCAACGAGACCTTATTAAACATAGAAAGTTAACAAATTGTTAACTTATAAGGTTTACGGTAAAAACCCTCTCTAATACTGCCCGGAACGAGCCGAACTAAAAAAAACGGCTCGCCCCCCTTTTCTTTTTTTGATTTTTTTTCTGGTTGTTTGTTTAATGGAAGGCTTGGGCTTGCGCCGATTGCTGATTAATTAAAAGTCAGGTTCAGTCGCTCACGTCAATGTTGCGGGGATCGAAGTTTTCGGCACTCAATTAATTCATCCGCTTTAATACTTTACTGCAACAAATCTTGGTCATCGGCATCCTCAGTGGGTGCAGGTCCAAGTACGTTGTCTACTGCGGCAATAGTAGTTCGGACTGCCCGCTGGCGCCCGGCTTCCTCCAATGCGTCCCGTTCTTCAGGTAGCTGTTCATTGCCAGCCTCCGCACCAATTGCGTCATCTACTGTTTCTTCTACTCGGGTTACTGCCGCCTGCCTTTCTTCGGCAGTACTTTCAAGGCCGGCTTGAACGTCGGCGTCGTCTTCGCCTTCGATGGCCTCGCTTTGTTGTCTTTCCGCTTCTTCTTCGTCGTGGGCTTCGCCGTTAGTACCCATTTGCGGAGAAGTAGATATTGAGATTGCAAAATCGTCCCTTCCGGTTGCCAAATAGGTTACCAGAGAAGTTAGGATAGGCTTGCCGAGGTTGGCGAGTATTGCACTGGTGCTGCCACCCCATTGTTCGCGGCTGAAGGGATTGGCGATTTTGCAGTTGCCTGCAACGCCCACGTCCATGCGCAGGAAAACGTTGTTTCCCCGGGTTCCGAACGAGAAACTCCAAGGCACGCCGTTGGGCGGAGTACCGTGTTTCACAAGTGCTGCTACTATATCGCCGGCGCCGTAACACGCAGGATGGCTTGACGTACCGCCTCCTCCTGTGCTTGCTCCACCGGTGGACGCGCTTCCTTGTTGCGTACCCTGACTACCCGTTTGTCCGGCTTGCCCGCTACCTTGCGAACTGCCTGAACTCGACGCTACACTGGAAGACGAACTTCCCGAACCGCTTGAGTAGGCCGGGAGTCCTTTCCACATGTCACTTGACTTACAAGCGCAACCGTGGCCGACTATCACAGGTAAAAGAGAGTTAAGCCAGTTTTGGTAGTTTAAGCCGTGTTCACCTCCGATGTTGTTGACGAGGTTGGATGCCTGCCAGGACAAGCCGGTGTTTATTGCGAAACATTTTTTCATTCCGCTTTCGTAGTCCATTTTGCGGAAGTCAATGTTGCTAAACGCCTTGCCTATTTTCTCGAAGGCGTCTTTGGTTGTCGACTCGTCGTAAGGAATTTCCTGTTTTATGCTGAACACGGCAACGTTAGGAAGCAGCGTGCTGCCAAGGATTTTGTGTAAATAGCCGTTGCCTGAAGTCCACTGGCTTCCATCATTGTCGGGCTTCTTGTCCCGACATTGTTCTCGCTGGCATGCTTCGATGGCCGGCAGATTAGGTATTCCATCAACCTGGTTTGAAGCATAACACTCCGCGTATGCTGCGCTCTTGCACGCGTAGTACACGACCCAGCCGATGCCGCATCCGGGCAAACACAAGGGCATTGAAACTACTTCGAACGAGGGGTACATGCAGATTGTTACGTCGAGTTTGAGTTTGCTTGTTTGGTCCAGGGTCATTGCGTTGCTTTCTGGCGCGCGGGTTACGCAGGAGTCGTTTCCGTAGAGGAAGCCGCACAACGGCAGGTAGCCGAGCCCGGCGTAGCCAGTTGAAGAGTCGTCCACGCGGGTGAAACCCGTTTGGCACGAGGTGTCGGTGTAAGCGAACTTGTATAATGGAAGCACGCGCGCAGAGTAGGATAGGTTGTCGGCGTTGTCGCCTGTTGCGCGCAGTTCGAATACTGCAGGCGTTCCGTTTTCGCAGTTGCCTCTCTCGTATTCACGGGGGTCTTTGGTGAAGTTGTTTTCGGCAAGAATTGCGTCGGCATCTTGGATTACTTGAAGTACTGTTGCAAAAGAGTAGTTGTTGGTTGAAGCAATTGTTTTCAGCGGCTGGTTGTTGCCGCGCCTGAAGGCGGTTTTGGAAGCGATTTGCATTGCTTTTTCCTTGAAGTTGGTTATTGCCTGCTTGGCAGCTTTCTTAGTGCACCAGCCGTGGGAACAGCACTTGTAGTCCGAACACGAGGTTTTGCGGAATCCAGTTGTTCCCAAGCCGGTTCGGATTACTTGCAGGGGGTCTTGGTATTGGATTTCGTTGATTGTTTCTTGGCCGTCGTATATTGAAAGGGTTCCAGGGCCGCGGAAGGCAATTGCGTAGGCGCTGCCTGAGTACATCGGGATTGTTTTTGTCTGCGGGCTTGAAGCTGATGTGTTGGCTTGGGATGAATATTCGAGGCTTACGTCGCGGCTGCCTAGTTGTTTTTGGTTGACTACATATAGTGGTTTTGCCGCGTCTCCGTCGCCCAACTCGTTTCCCTCGGGTGCGGCGTAAATTGCATCGGCTTCCACTGCAGTTACGCTGATTGGAAGCGTGAGTTCGGCGCTTAGGTCGCAACCGCCTACTTTATAGGTTATTTCAGCGATTTTTTCTCCCTTGAATTCGCGGCCGGCGTTGTATAACTTGTTTCCGTTGACTTGAATTGGGCATAATGGGTTGGATTCTTTTGACTCGAATATTATCGAGTTGAAGGTCGAGTCGTAGCGATAGCATTTTGAGGTGGATGAATTGATTTTGATTGGCGAAACGAGGATTATGCAGCCGCCTACGCGGGGCTTTAAGGCAATGGGCATTGCGTCTGCAGGCATTATCGGGTCTATTTGAAGCACGTATTCGGCGAGGTTATGCGCCGAGCGCAAGCTTGTTTCGTCGAGTATTATCGTGTCTGAGATGGTGAATTGTGAGGCGGGTAAAGGCGGTTCGCGTTCTTGGGGGGTAACTGCGCCTGGCGCAGGGACTATTATTTGGAAGGTTGTCCGGTTGGTTTCGGCGTAGCAACTGGCTTTGGCGGCAGTGCTTTCGTTGAAAGCGAGTATCGAATCAAAGGGGGTTCTGGAGTAAAAACGGTTTCCGTTAGGGGTTTGGACGAATGAGTAGCCGCGGTAGTATATTGTGAAGTTGTCGTTGTTTCGGGCGTTTGGTTTTACTTGGATGGGTATTGCAATGTTTGCGGTTCCGGCTCCGTCGAAGCTTACGTCCACCCATTTGAGCAACCCGTCTTCCGGATTGGAGTTGCGTAAGTCGTTTTCGCAGGATGAGGACGGCGTGTAGGAAGTGGATTTTGCCAACCCGAATTTTTGTGGGGGCGCAAAATCGATTATTCCTGTTTTGTCGTTTTTTACTTCCGAGGCAGTGCCTGTGCGTACGGACAACCCGGTGTGCACTGCGTTGGCTGAAGCGATTACGAAGTTGGCGAAATAGGTTTGGTTGAAGCGCACTACGCCGTACACGGAGTCGCCGCGTTCGTCACTAAGTCCAGTGAATTGGACTAAGGTTGCGTTGAGCGTGCCTGCAGGCAGTAGCGAAACGGTTATTGTTTTTGTTCCTCCGATAGTTACGTCGCGGGAGTTCAGGGGCCTTGTTGTCGAAAGGTAGCCGAGTGCGGTTACTTCAATGCTTGAAGCGGTATTTGCGCGGGCGAAGAACGTGCATCCGCTGCCTGTGCAGGCGTAGGACGGGAGGTTTTCGGAGTTGAGTTGGAAGCGGGCGTTGGAAATGCTTGTGCCTGAAACCAGGTCGGTTGCGTATAATTCAATGAATCCCGTGTTGACTAAAAGCGGGAGGTTTACTAGCGCGTCGTCGGTTAGGGTAAGGAATGCTTTTCCAATGCCTTTTTGGTACTTGCCCCGTAATTCGTAGTTCATTCCTAGTGCAAGCGCGGGAAATACTGCGCTGGGCTTGGTTGGAATGTCGAAGCCGTCTTCGGTTGTTTCAAGCGAGTGTGAAACGGTTTGTTGGGGCGGCAGCAGGAGCAGGCCGTCTACCAAAACGGTTACTGAAGCGTCGTTTAAGGCGCGTTCGTCTTCGTCTACTGCGATTACTTCGAGTGAAGCCGAGTTTTGTTGCGAAGCGGTTTCCAGCACGAGGGTTTGGGTTGTTCCAGCAGTGAATTCGGTTGTTGCAGCAGGAACGCGTCCGGGGGCGTATGCGATTGCGTAGAAAGTGGATTCGTCGGAGAGTTCGAGCCGCAGTTCGCCTGGAGATTGTTTTGAAGGCAGGGGAACCAACGAGGGATAGGGGATTACGTGTATTGTTGCGGGAACAGGCGCGTTGTTTTCGTCAACCGTACGAATCAAGGTGTAAAGCAGGATTCCGTCGGCGTAATCGGATGCGGGGATCAAGCGCATTCTTGCGTTGATTATGGTCAAATCGGTTATTTCCTGCGGTTGGAAATTCATTGCACTTGAGTACTCGTAGTAGCCAGAGGCGTTGACCACTGCGTAGACCATCAGCCCTTGTTCCAATCCCGTTATTTCGGCAGTTCCTTCAATTAACGAAGCACAGCCGAGTTGTTGGGCTGTTTCTGCAGAGAATATGCACGCAGTTCCTTGTTCGATGCCTTCTGTGGTTTGCTGGTCTTCGGCCATTACTACCACGCGGCCGTTTAGGGTTTGTTCGCGTTCGCTTGGAGAGAATTGAATGCTTTCGGACGCGGCTTTCGAGCGAAGTTTGATTGCAGGGAGCGGCGGGTTGGCTACGACCGTGAGGCTTTGGGCGTAGTAACCTGCGGCGCTTGCACGGAGCCTTAGCGCGGCGCTCTTAGGCGAGTTTAATTGGGCGCGGCCGGTTCCGTCGGCAGTTGCAGTTTTGCTTATGCGGTCGATTGTGTAAACGATTTTGGCGTTGCCTATTCCTTTTTTGGTTTCGGAGTCTATGACTTGGACGGGGATTGTGGTTGCTTCCGATTCGGTGCTTTCTTCGCTTGCTTGCGACAAGTCTATTTTCAGGCTTTTTGTGCGCGTCAAGTCAACTAGGCGCGTGGTCTTGGACCCGTCGGGAGTAGTGACTTTTATTGCAAGGAGTTTGCGGGGGAGTTCAGGCAAGTCCGCTTTGCCTTGCGCGTTTGTTGCGCTTGAGACAAGCAATTCGACGCCGTCATACACTTCGACTGTTGCGCCGACCACGTTCTGGCCTTCTTGGCCTATTACGGAAACCGTAAACGAAGCGGCTTGAGTTGAAGGAATGGGGTTGAAAAAAAGTAAGAAGACCGCGATTGCGACGACGATTGCGGCGGCTGCAATTAGGACGCGTTTGTCCAGGCCTTGTTTTTGCGACTCGGGAAGTTCTTCGGCCATTTAAACAAAATCAATTAAACCAGATGCAGGCAAGCAATAAAAAGCATCTTCCCGACCCGCGAATTACGCGCAGAAGTTGTCGTTGTTCTGGGCGCCGTCAGCGGGGATTGCGTAAACCACGCAGTTTGCCGTTTCGCTTGTCGGCTTGAGGGTGTCGGATGCAATCATGCAGTCGTTGCCTAACTGGGTTTGCACGCGCGAGACGTTGTTGAATTCGCAGTCCTGGCCTAAAAGCAGGCGGCTTGCACTGAACTCCGTCAGGTTGCACAACAGGTTGTTCAACGGCCCTGCTGCAGAAGTTGCAGTGCAGAAGGCAGTGGTTCCCGAGAACTGGCTGCATAAGTCAATGGCAGCCGATTGCGCAGAGAGTTTCACGAACGGGTCTTGGCCTATTTTAACGCATTCGCTGACTGAATTGACGCTTCCGTTGACGTTGTTTGCAGGTATTGCGCACCCGCGGTAGACGAAGTAATGGGTTCCGCACAACGAGACCGTTGGACACTGGCTTTCGGTTGGAATGCTTAGAACCCGGCTTCCGAAAGTCCAACCTCCTTGTCCTTCAGGCGGCGTATTTTCGAGCGGTGCGACGCTTGCTTCGAACAACCCGTGCTGGCTTATTTGGGCGCATTCTGAACTATTTGAAAAGTCGACGCCGCCTACAAAAAATATTTCAGGAAGCCTTGTCGAAAGCGCGGAATAGGGAAAACCGTTTTCGGAAGCGGGTTTGTCGCGGTAAACTTGTTCAAGGAGTATTTCCTGCGCGTCTTCTTGGGTAGTGTAAACTTCTTTGAGTTCGGGGTGGTAGAAAACGTTGGAGGCAGCCTGGCTCCAATCACCCATTACTAACTTACCTGCATCCACCGGGTGGTAGAAAACGTTGGAGGCAGCCTGGCCGCCCACGTTTACCCCCGTGTTTTCCCCGAAGTTGGTTTCGGCAGGCCTTGCGAACGGCATTACCATTGCGCGCACTCCGCCGCGCAAGAACGCGGAATCCATTTGAATTCTCTTGGTTTGGAGAACTACTTCCACGGGTTCTATTGCCCCGTATTGCCTGTTGTTGACAAGTGCAATGACTTGAAGCGGCGCAACGAAATTGGAGTCTGTTTTCCAAAGGATTCCGTTGTAGTCGGCGTTCCAAGCAGGCACGGCGTACAATG
>MNVG01000032.1:4449-16628 GCA_001871495.1 Candidatus Micrarchaeota archaeon CG1_02_51_15 | reverse complement strand
ATTAGCTATAAGTATATAAAAAGCCAGATTCTAAACAATCAAGTGGATTGAATTTGCAAAAATTCGAATAGCCCGTTATGAAATCAAAGTAAGCAGCCGATAGACCGGACACCTTGGGGATTAAATGAAATGCAAGAATCATCCAAATAAAGAGGTCGTGGCCTCCTGCGTAGAGTGTGGCAACTTTTTTTGTAGCGACTGCCTAACAATTTCAGACCGTAAACACTACTGCCCGGATTGTGTTAAAACGCTCCTCGAGAACGATGCGCCCGTATCAAAACAATTAATCATCCAGCAACAACAGCAGTTGGGGAATGAAGCACAAATTAGTTTTCCAGTTCAACAGACAAACTGGGAGCCGATAATAAGCTGGGGGCTATCGATATGTTTCTTCTTATTCGCACTATCATACTTAGCTCGAGGCCAACTTGCTGGTATTTGGAGTACTTTACTCGGTTTCCTATGGTTAATTCCGTTTAACGATTGGCTCAAGAAAGAGAAAAATATTGAGATTACGCTCGCAATGAAAATAGGTGCTTCAATATTCTTACTATTTCTCATGGGCTTATCTACGCCTGCGACAACCAAATAGGTAGAGTTAACCATAAACGGAGGAATATAAATGAAGTGCAAAAATCATCCGAAAACTGACGCCAACGGAACTTGTGTTGAGTGCGGAAATTTCTTTTGTGATGCGTGCCTAATCCAAGTAAAAGGAAAGAACCACTGCAAACAATGCACCGCCGACCTCCTCGCAAAACATGAACAAAAGGCAAAAGAGGCTAATAACCCGCAGATTATTATTCAACAACAACAGTCCGCAGCATCTCCGACGGCAAATGCGAACAAACCACGCGGAAGCTACTTTTGGCTGTGCTTTTGGCTCGTCGTGTTCTTTCCAGTAGCAATAGTTTACTATCTAATGCGGCGATGGGACTAAAAAATCGGGCAATTTTTCATCCGCTATTAAGCCATCATTCTCTAAGCAGTAGCGATAGGTGCGTCATGCTCTCGATTTTCAATACCCCTATTTTTTTCTGCGCACGCTGTCTTGGGTATGCCCTAACCTTTTTTCCTATTCTCTTTTTGCAATTCTCTAAAATAGTTTCTTTTTCTGGAAATACTTTATTCATAATGTATTTACTTCCACTCCCCGCTCATATTGATTGGATAAATTCCAAAATTCATGGAGGAAGCAGTAATAAGATAAGGATACTTACCGGCGCGCTTTTAGGGATTGGAAGCGGAGTAATTGCATTCAATATCCTTTCAACTCCATCAAACATGATCCCTTATTTAGTCACCACCGCATATTTTGCTCTCGCCGCAGTTTCTTACTTCGTGAAAGGGCAGCCAGTTGTCAAGTGGCAGTTACCTGACCTTTCGATACCGTAAATCACACCAAAGAAGGTACTTGCGACGCCGGAACGAGGATAACACAGTCCTGCCAGAAGCATACTGGAAGTCTGGTATCAGCTCTTACGAGCCTCCTACGCTGGTTCAAGACACGAATACCGCATTATGCTGAATGGAAGATCAGCGCAATTGTCACGACCTTCTCACCCTTATTTTGTCGCAGTTGTTTTCGGTGGCAAGGTTGTCGGGTTTTTGGCGTGGGAGTCGGATTAAGTAGGTGGCGGGTAGTTGTTTTTGAGTATGGATGCCGCATCCCGGGCTGTTTTTCACGCGGTTGCGTTCGGGTTTCCTTCGGAGTTTAGGAGGTTTCGGTTGTTTATAGCAGAACGCTAATGTTTTGCAACAATCATATCGCGTTCTGCATATAGCAATCTGCGACAACAAAGTCGCGTTATTTTCGCAGATTGCTATAGGATGGCTTTGAAGGCGGGTGCTTTGTTCAGGGGGTTTTTCGTTTTTCTTTTTAGAGTAGTTCTTGCGCGATTGCTTTGAGTTGGGGCAGGTCTTCGCGGGCGACTTTCCATACTTTGCGCGCGTCGACTCCGAAGTACTGGTGAATAAGCAAGTCCCTCATTCGCGCGTACCCTGAGAAGACGGCTTGCTTTCGCGACAGCCCAGAAGGCAGGTTTTTTACTGCATTCGTTGAACCGCGGGTTCAACGATGCATCTTTTCGCTCTGCGGAGCGAAAAGCTTGCTTCTCCGATTACTTCAAGGCAGCGGATTACGGAAAACTATTTTTCCTTGTCTTCCAAGAACCTTTCTTCGTCAACGCCTTCCAGGAACTGTTCGACGTATCCCGCGTATTCCACTATGTGCGCCAAGAATACCGAAGCGTCTTTAGTCATATTATGCGCACTTCCTCTCCGAGTATGCGGTTTTTTAGCAGCGGGTCTATTCCCCCGTAGGTGAGTACGTCAACGCTTTTGCGCAGGCGTTTTTCGGCTGCGAGCTCTAGTCTTGCCACGTCAAGCAAGCTTCCTGGAATTTCTGCTAACAGGTCAACATCACTGCATTTCTTCTGCTCGCCTCGCGCCCAACTCCCAAAAATGCTTGCGCGAGTAACCCCGAATTGCCTGAACACCGGAGCCAGTTTGGATGCAAGCCTATCAATTGCCTTGCTCTTCTTCGACGGGCTTGTTTTTCTCGCTTTCAATCCAACCACGAAAAGATAATCCTTTCGTCAAATAAAAACGCTGGCTTTAGAGGTAGGAGGATACGAATACCGCCTGTTTTATCCGCGGCGCCACTGTTCGAAAGCAAAGAAGCTAATTGCCGATGGGTGACCGCGTCTTACTTTCCGACCTCGTTTTTCACGCGTTCTTGAATGTAGGCGGCGATTTCTTTTTTCATGTCGTCGCGTTGGAGCGCGAAGTGGATGGTGGACTTTACGAAGTTTGTTTGGTCGCCTACTGCGTGCCAGCGGGCGTCGAGTGCGCGGGCGTAAAACTTTTGGCCCGTTTTTTTGGTAACTACTTTCGCGACGTCAGGCCACCATTTTTCTCCCCTGACTTCCGGCGTTTCTTCGACTGCGTCGAAGAATTCAGGGGTGAAAAGCCACCTGCCGCTGCTGACGAGGTTGGAAGGAGCGTCTTCAACTTTCGGTTTTTCCACCATCTTCTCTATTTCTATTACTCCCGGTTCTACTTCGGGCCCTGCCATTACGCCGTAGCGGTAAACGTTTTCGCGGGGAATGCGCGTGCCGCCTATTACGCCGGAACCATACTTTTCGTAGACTTGCATTAACTGCCTTACAGGTGAAGGTCCTTCGAAGAAATCGTCTCCGTTGAGCACTACGAATGGCTCGTTTCCTACGTGGTCGCGGCAGCACGTTACGGCATCGGGAATTCCTTTTGCGGTCTTCTGCCTCACGTAGAACAAGTCGGCCATCTTGGAAATGTGCTCCACTTGCTCCAGCCGCGCCTTGTCGCCCTTGAAGTGCAACAGATGTTCGAGTTCGGGGTTGCGGTCGAAGTAGTTTTCAATATTGTACTTGCCCCGCCCCGTCACGAGAATGATGTCCTTGATTCCGGCGGACAACACTTCTTCCACCACGTAGTGGATTATGGGCTTGTCGATTATTGGCAGCATTTCCTTGGGCATTGCCTTCGTCGCAGGCAAAAACCTGGTCCCAAAACCCGCCGCCAAAACAATTGCTTTCCTTACCTTCACTTTAATCACCTGCTTTTAAACGAAAGTGCGGCTGCCGGGATTTTCGCGCAAGCAAAAAATGCTGGAAAAACGCAACGGTTTTGCTCACAATCGAACCCGGATCTCAAGCTTATTCCGTTGAACAACCAAACCGGCTAACTACCGTTTTTGGTTGAGTTTTTTGTTGCGAGACGCACGAGCACCGGAGTGCGAGCGCGACGAGCAACAAAAAAGTCACTTGGGAAGCTTACATCATACCACTGGACCACAGCCGCGTCGTCCTTAAAACTATTTTCCGGTTCCTTGTTTTAAACGGTTGCGGACGGCGCCGCGAAACCTTTCGGTGCTTACTTCTTGCCACGCGCCTTTTCAAGAGCCCCTTGGTAAAGGGAGTGGACGAACGGCCCTGCGTGGTTAGCCAGCAATCCTGCGAATTTACTGCCTTCTTCTGCGGTAAGCTCGCCGCTGACGACTTTTTGCGCCATGTCATCCACCATTGTAGGCACGTGGGCGTGCAGTTGGTTGCGGCCCAGCTTGGCTTTCTCGACTTGCGAGGCGGGCAGTTGCAGCAATGCAAAAAAAGCATCGTGTTCTGCCTGCGTGGTGAACTGCTCCGCGTGAGGCAGCAGTTCGAACAGGTTGTAGTAGTTGCCTTTAGTAGTACCGCCTGCCCCGAAGTGGGAATAATCGCCTGCAACACCGAAACCCGCTTCTTTCATCTGTTTTGCAAGCGGGTGGGCGGCAATGCTTTCGGCTATTTCCGCCTTGACTTTAGCCAAGTACTCTTCCGATTTCGGTATGTCGACGTCGGGCGCGAACGCGGCGAACTCGTCGCCGCCTATCCTGGCAATTGTCCAGTCCCGCGGAGCGTGCTTCCTCAAAGAGTCCGCGATGAGCTTGAGCCCTTGGTTGCCGGCCTCGTGGCCGTGCAAGTCGTTAAGCAGCTTCAAGCTGTTAGCATCCAAAAAGAAAATACTCATCCGCTTGCGTTCCAAAGAAGGAATGAACTCGGCACTGCCCGGAGGATTGGAATTCAAGTGGTCACGCATCCGCGTAAACAACACGCGGCGGTTATGTAACCCTGTCAAGAAATCTTCTTCCGCCATCCTCTTCAGCTGGGAGACCAGCGAAGAGTTGTGGATTGCAATTGCAATGTTGCCTGCAAGCACGCCAACCATGCGCTTTTCGTGCGGCTGGAATTCCTCGTCCGCGTGCTCGCCCTTCTTGAACAACCCTATTACGCCCACCAACACTGGCTTGCCGTCCGCCCCTTTTGTAGTAAGGGGAACCGCCATCGAACGCTTGAACCCGTACCTGCGGTCGATTTCAGTGTTTACCGAATGCTCCCACTCCAGCAGGTTGGGCACTTCAATCGGCTCCATTGTCGCAGCAACCTGCCCTATAAGGCCTCGGCCATACGGAATGTCCCTGAAGTTAGCCAAAATGTGCGCTGGCACAATATCCTTTCC
This sequence comes from Candidatus Micrarchaeota archaeon CG1_02_51_15, assembly GCA_001871495.1. Taxonomy (GTDB): domain Archaea; phylum Micrarchaeota; class Micrarchaeia; order Norongarragalinales; family UBA8480; genus UBA8480. The sequence continues at coordinate 11,594 of MNVG01000032.1, read as the reverse complement.
GGCGAACGCGGCAAGCTTCAAAACCGGCCCGCCGTTGGGCTTCGCAATTATCGCAGTTGCCTTGAAACGCTTGGCAAAATGGTCTGCCGCCCGCTGAAAAACCAGGTTCAAATCAGCCTCGGAATTAATGGCATCAGCCAAGCTGAAAAACTCGTGCACCTCCTTGCGTGCCTTCCGCTCGCCGACTTCAATAGCCCGCCGCACCACCCTATTCACTTTCTCGCGCGGCACCGCTCTACGTTCAGCCATGATAAACAAAACGCAAGCCTAAATTTAAATCGTTCACTCCACGAACTTAACTCCCTTCATTCCCTTAAAGTGTTTGTCGCTGGTTACCAGCACGGCGCCGCACTGCTCGCAAGAAGCCTTAATGAGCGCGTCGGTCATTCCCAGACCGTGCTCGAGGGAAATGTCTGCCGCCAAAAGAACCAGGCCTTCGTCAACGTTAACCGGCTGCGCGTGCAAAAGCATTACGCAAACGGCTTGCGTAGCCGCATCGGAACCAAGCCTGCCCTTAATCCTCTTGTAAACTTCGAAAAACACGATTGACGGCACGATACAATTGCTTGAAGGCATTCCCTCTATCAACGCAGCGTATTTTTCAGCAAGGCGGCCGCCGGTAAAGTATTCTATCCAACCGTAAGAGTCAATGCAAAACACTGGAAACTCCCTCCCTTCAAAAGCGGTCATTGCGGTCGCGCAAGCCGCTTAAGTCCATTTTAGGCAGGAAACCCTTGTAATTACGAATGTCTTCATCAACCGGAACCAACAAAATGTTCTTGCCCTTAGTCATCATGACCAGCTTACAATGAGCCGTAATCCCCAAAGACTCCCGCACCTCCTTGGAAATCACCACCTGAAACTTCGGCGAAACCGTAACTATAGAATACACGCCAACCACCAAACCCCTTTGTGCACATCGAACTATAAAAGGTTTACCAAAAACCAATCGATAGCAAAAGAGTATTACGCGTCGTTTGATCGTCGCTACGCTAAGCCTGAAAAAAGAACCGCGGGCGGCGCAGCCTATCCCTTGATTACGCCCAACGGAGTCATTCTTGCGACGATTTTGCTGAGTCCCGCCATTTCCACGCTTTCGACCACGTCGTCCACGTTCTTGTACGCCCCGCCCGCCTCTTCGGCAAGCGACTGCGGCGTAGGCGCCTTGACAGCCATTCCCGAAGCCTCCATTTCCTTCCACAACTCGGTACCGCGGTAATTGCGTAAAGCCTCGTGGCGGCTCATCACGCGGCCTGCGCCGTGGCAAGTCGAAAACCAGGTTTGCGCGCCCGATTCAACGCCGACCAATAGGTAGGAGGCAGTCTGCATTGTCCCCGGAATAAGCACGGGCTGGCCCACCAAACGGTAAGCCGAAGGAATCTCTTTTCTCCCTTTGGGGAAAGCGCGCGTCGCGCCCTTGCGGTGCACGCACAGCTTGGCATTCTTGCCTTCGACTTGATGTTCTTCCATCTTGGCAATGTTGTGGCACACGTCGTAAACCAAGCCCATGCCGTAGTCTTCCCACGAGCCGCCTAAAACCTGTTGGAACGACTCGCGCGCCCAGTGAGTCATCACCTGACGGTTGCAAAAAGCGTAGTTCACCGCGGAGTTCATTGCGCCGAAGTAATCCTGCGCCTCGTTGCTCGAAAGCGGCGCACAACACAACTCGCTGTCCGCCAATTCAATGCCGTATTTTTTAGCTGCTTGAAGCATTACGCGAATGTAGTCGTCGCACACCTGGTGACCGTAACCCCGGCTCCCCGAGTGAATCATTACGGTAACCTGCCCTTCGCCGGTAATCCCGAACGCCTTCGCAGTCTCGACATCGTATACTTTGTCCACGCGCTGGACTTCAATGAAGTGGTTGCCGCTGCCGAGAGTGCCGAACTGAGGCGCGCCCCGCTTCTTGGCCATATCGCTGACCTTCGACGCATCCGCGCCTTTAATGAAGCCCCCTTCCTCTTCCACGTGCGACAAGTCCTTCTCAACACCGAAACCCTGCTCAATAGCCCACTTGGCACCCGAGGTAGTAGCGTCGTCCAACTGAGCCGGCGAAAGGCGGAGCTTTCCCTTGCCCCCCACCCCGCACGGAATGTTGAAATACAACGCGTCCACCAACTGCCTCAACTTCGGACGCACCTGCTTATCCGTCAAGCCGGTTGCAAGCAAACGAACCCCGCAATTAATGTCATAACCAACGCCGCCAGGAGAAACTACTCCGTCCTCCATTCCGAACCCGGCAACTCCACCGATGGGAAAACCGTTTAAGGCCCCTTAATAACTTAAGGAGAATCCCTCGTGCCCATCAGGCATTACCATTGCCGCATCCACAATTCCAGGGAGAGTGGCAACGTTCCGCACCTGCGAAAACGTCCTATCCCCACTCATTTTAGCCAGCATCGACTGCTTAGCGTAAAGCCTAACCGGAACCCTCATTTGCCCTTCTTTCGGCAAGCCCCAGCAGGCCTCGCCTAACTTCTCATACTCCATTCTATCACCTTTTGATCCGAATGACTAACCGCCCTATTCAGAACTAGCTAAGAGTAATTAGGAGAATCTTTCCTTAAAAAACCAACTCAGGGCTACGCGGCAAGCATGTTAGGCCCTTCCGACAAAACCAGGCGGGGCATTACAGTTGTTTACGGCACCATTCGACGATTCCTTCGGCGGCGGAAGCCGCTTTGGACGAGTGTTTTTCCACGAAGTACTCCGAAGGGATTTTACCGCCCAAGTAACCGTAACGGGACGGGATAAAAACGCTCGAAAGCCACCTGCCCTCGTCCAACAACGACTTGGGCAAGCCGGCAACGCGGCCGAGAAAATCCAAGTCGTGCGTCTTTGGAAACTCCTTATTCCCGCAAACCAACACCGCCTTCAACGCTTTTTCCGCGGCTTGCCGGTAGGTTGAAACAGCAAGGTAGTGGTCTCCCAACAAAGCACAATACCCTACCGCAACCAAGTCGGCTTCGGCTTGCCTAAACCAATCCCTTGCGTCAGTCAATTCATTCAAACTACAACGCCTTCTTGACTATCGAAACCCGCTTGCTGCAGTCGTCGAACTCGTTGGGAGTGTAACAAATAAAGTCAGCAGGCGCAACAGCGTTCCAAGCGTCGAAAACCTTCTTTTTCAACGCACGCTCGTGCCACTCAATGCCCTTAAACGAGGGACTGACTACTATCCAGTCAAAGTCACTGTCTCCAGTCCCCTCCCCCCGAGCCCGGCTCCCGAACAAAATCAGCTTAGCCACAGTAATCCGCTTGCTCAAACCCGCCTTGAACCGCCTAGCAGTCTTCCAATCCTGTTCAGACACCAAAACGCAATACCCTCCCAACAACACTATAAAACGCCCAACGCATATAAAACAGACTCTATCCACACTCAATCAACCCTCCACAACAATCGAGGTTATACCTTCCCGCAAGCTAACAATAACACACGAATTCTTGAAAACACCCGCCAAAAACCGCCTTCCAAACGCCGAAAAACCGGGGTTATAAAAACAACGCTGTTCCCAAACAATACAACGGACCCTGCCGGGGTGGCGGAATCCGGTAAACGCACCAGACTCGAGTGACCTTTTTAACCTCGATCGCAAAATCGCTGCTGTGGTTTTGCTCACTCGGTTAAAAAGCTCAACCAAAAAACTATGCGAAAGAAAAACAGCGTTCTTTCTTTTTGACTGATGAACCTACTTTTTCTTTCTTGCGAGTGCGCCCGCAAGCGCGAGAGCGAAGAAAGAAAAAGGAGGTTCCGAGCAATCTGGAGGGTCGAAAGGCCCACACGAGTTCAAATCTCGTCCCCGGCGTCCTACTTCAGCGTAACGAACTCTCATTGTTCCGTATAAACGAAGGAACACACGAATGAAAGAAGGAGAGAACGTGAACGACGACATCTACAACCACCCAAAGTTACCAGCTAACAAACGCCGAAATACGACCTCCTAATAAACAATAGTATAAACAAAACCAGCGTTACCTTTTTGACGAATCTATTTCCTTCTTGAATTAAGGCAATTCGTTTGCAGCAGTAACAACTCCATAGTCTACGCCGAGTGCTTCTTTGAAGTGTTTTTCTCCGCAAAGTATCTTACGCCGTTCGTCCGGCCGAAGCTCGTCTAGCCGAACAGTACTTTTAGTCTCCCGTACTAGGTACAATAGAGGTTTTCCAGTATTCTGGCCGTGCTCGTCCCGCGGCTCCATTATAATCGCCCAGTCCGGATTATACTCGCCAATAGGAGTAACCACCGTGAACCAAGAAGGCAGCTTAACGTAAAGCTTGACGTCATCCCGTTGTTCAAGGCCTTGGACGAACTTGCGCTCGACTTCAGAGTCGTAAACTGCACAATCGTAGAGGCCGGCGCCTTCCTTTCCGTTCGTACGCTTGCTCGGCACCAAATGGTCTTCCCAGCTTTCGATTTCAACTTCAAACTGGGTCATTTCATACCATTCGTTGATTTTCTCGTACCTTATTCCGTCAATCAACTGGTCTGCAAGCTTTTCTTTGATTACCTGGGCCGTAATTGCAGCGAACTCCTGTGGATTGTTAACCGCCGCGTCCTTGTCCTTGGCCTGTTGGAAAACGCGCAGGATAGTATTACGCGTCAAATGCAACGCGGGCGTAGTGTGTTCCATTTGGTTTGCGATTAGCTCCACGAGATTAGGGAGAGGATAACGGCCGGACAAATCCAAGACCGTCTTAGCCCCACTCATTTGCAACGGCTTGAAGAAGTCATCATCGCCTACCTCAACCTGTGCCTTGGTGATTGCAATGCGAGGCGCGCTTACTGAATGCTTGTCAAGCTCAACAACCGCGTCTTGAACCAACTTGTCCGCGTTTATTCTCACGGCGTACCGCGTCCGGTGTTTAATTAGCTCCCACAAGCGCTTGAACTCGGGTTTTAACGCGTACTCCTTGCGTAATCTGACCATCTTTCTTTTGCGAGCATTTGCCGGCTTGGGCGGCACTCCGTCCTCGCCGTAAGCCTCTTCTATCTCGGATTGAAGTTGACCAACGTAACGGTCGTAACTCTCGTTCGCCACTACTGTAAGCACGTTGACTTGCTCGTCGCGCGTACGCAAACCGCTTTGGTCAACGGCAAGCCGCATTCCCCGCCCAACTTCCTGGCGCTTCTTCACCTCCGAAGCAGTATTGTTAAGCGTACAAATTTGGAATACGTTGGGATTATCCCAGCCTTCCCGAAGCGCAGAGTGGGAGAAAATGAATGCCTGCGGCTGGTCAAACGAGAGAAGGCGTTCCTTGTCCTTCATTATCAGGTTATACGCCTCCTCGTCTTCCCTAGTCTTGCCGCTTACGGAATCAACAATTTCCACTGCGCCGCCCCTGTGCTTCTTTTTGGCGAAATAAGAGACTTGAACCTTTTCCGGTTCCGACTTCCGCCAGTCGGGATACTTTTCCTTTAGTTCGTTGAAAGCCTTGGCGAACATTACCCTAATCTTGCCGTTGGCAGGCGCATAGTTGTCCACGCGATCAATGAAGAACAACGACAAAACCTTGAGGTTAGCCGCCTTCAAACGGGCTTGCTTGCGGAAATGCTCTTCAATAGTATAACGGATTTGAGACTCGAACACGGCTTCCTTGTCCGCGCCAAAAGAATCACCGACCTTAAGCTCCAAACCATTTGCAAAACGCACTGAATCCGCGATTTTGCTTATCTCGCCGACTTCAAAACCCGCGTATTCAATGCGGCCGCCGGACTTTTCCTGCAGCGAATCCCCCGGCCGTACCGAAATTGTCTTCTCTTTTACGGCGCCGCCCTTCATGAGCTGGTGAACCGCAATCCGCGCAATAAGCGTGTTCTTCTTGGCGTCAACCGATTCAAGCCTAACGAAAGCAGGCCCTACTTCGCCTTCCTTGACAACCGACGCCACTTCAATGCGTTTGACCAAACCCTGGCGATACGCCGCGTAAGGAGTCAAGCAATAAACTTGGTTGTAGGGATTGCGGTGAGTCGCGCTATACCGCAACGCAAACAACGGGTCGAGCATGGCGAACGCATTAAGGCTCAACTCGCTCTCCATGTTTTGAGGCTCGTCAAGCACCAGAATCGGACGGACCGCTTGAATAAGGTGAACCGGCACCTCCCCTTGAAGACGATCGGTCGGCCTGTGGACCACGTTAGAATCCGCCTTCTTGAACGAATCAATGGTCATAACCATTATTTCCAGCGAATCCGAGAAAGCAAACTGCCTAACCTGCGACAAGTTAGACGAGTCATAAGCGTAGTAACGATAATGAATTCCGCCATACATTTCGCGCAAATGCTTTTTAGTAATCTCCAGAGTCTTGAGAACGCCTTCCTTGACCGCAATCGACGGCACTACCACGATAAACTTGCGCAACCCATACCGCCGGCAGAGCTCAAGCATCGTACGGATGTAAACATAAGTCTTGCCGGTTCCGGTTTCCATTTCCACCGAAAAATTAGGAAAACGCGCCCGCTTATCCCCTGAAGGCAGCTTGGCACTGCCTTCGATAAACTTAAGCCCGCCGTCCAACGGCAAGCCATTGGCCTGCTGTACTTCGCGTAGGTTCTTGAGCAACTGCGCGTCCGTAATTCCAAGCTCGTTGGGCACTGAAGCAAAATTCGTGCCGGCAGTAAACTTTACGCCAGCTTCCAAGCGCGGCTGCCCTTCAAGGAGGCCGAGAACGGCTTCAATTGCATTAACTTGATACTCTTGGTTCGAGTCAAACTTGAATTCCATTCCCAACCCCTAAATAGTCTTCAAACGGCACTGCAACGCCAAGTTAGCGGCCAACTCGTCAGATAACGCAACGTCACGGCACACGAACAACTCACCCTTACCCAAACCAGCTTCCCTCAATAATACCGGCTTTAGTTCGTCGTCAAGACAAACCTTGAAACACGGCCCCTTTTCCACGTCAGTAACAAGAAATACTCGGTTGGCCTTGATTTCTTTCAGCAACTCAATCCTTAAGTTTAGGCTGTAGCCTTCCTTTATTGCAACTTCCCAAATGACGTTGTTGGGCTTCCAGCCGTTGACAAGCGGGTCGTTGAACAACTCCATTTGCTTGGCGTAAGCGTCGGGTTCCTTTTCTTCCACTCCCGACCACGAACGGTAATTCGACTCCGCGAGCTTGAACACCTTGAAACCCAAATCCAACT
>MNVG01000032.1:0-4438 GCA_001871495.1 Candidatus Micrarchaeota archaeon CG1_02_51_15 | reverse complement strand
ACCAAGCTTACGCTGCGCCTGCCCCGCCCCAATCTTCTTGATTACGCGCCTAACCCGCTCCTTGCAAATATCCGCAATCGTCCCATAACCCGCCTTACGCGCTTCAGAATCAACAGGGTTCGGTTCAGGTAATTGAACTAAGATGAATGTTCTATTACCGTCGTCTTCAGCATTCTGTTCAATAACTGCTTGTGCAGTAGTACCAGAACCCGCAAAGAAATCTAGAATTATGCCGCCCTCGTTTGGAGTCGTAATTTGAACGAATCGTTTTATCATTTGAACTGGCTTAGGCGTTTCAAACACTAGCGCACCCTTAAACAGATAGGATAGTTCTCTTGCCGCGGAGCTGTTGGTACCTAACTTATCAAGAAGAGAAGACGTACTGACCCCTTGCCTTACCTCGCTTAGAAAACGCTTATACTTTGGTTTACCGATATGGTCTTGTCCCCACCATATTCTATTTTCACGAATATTTTTTTCCATCTGCTCTTTTGCTACTATCCACATTCTTCCTTTTGGGGGCAAATGCTTTTCGCCATTAAATGGATTGGCTATCTCATAGATAAGTGAAGGAGTTATTCTCCCGCCTTTTGCCGCTGCCGACAAATCTCCTGATTTCCACGAGCCGCGCGTGTCGTTATCTGGATTACTGTAGCTAGCGTCTAGTTCTTCGCTTCTTTCGAGAAGATATAGCGCAGAATGTAACAAGTCCTTAGCGTAAACAAGAATGTATTCATGAACTGTTCCAATCTCAACATTGTTTGGAGGATTGCTTTTCTTTTTCCAAACCATTTGCGAAATAAAATTCTCTTCGCCAAAAATCTCATTTAGAATTAGGCGAAGGTTGTGGATTTCGTGGTCGTCTATGCTTACGAATATGACTCCGTCTTCGCGTAGTAGTTGGCGTGCGAGGAACAGGCGAGGGTACATCATTGACAGCCAAGCCGAGTGGTAGCGGCCGCTTGTTTCGGGGTTGCTGGTCAGCAGGTTGCCTTCCGCGTCTTTTTGTTTCGTTAGTTCGAGGTAGGTGCGCAGTGGGTCGGCGTAGTCGTCAGGGTACACGAAGTCGTTGCCTGTGTTGTAAGGCGGGTCGATGTAAATCATTTTGATTTGCCCGAAGTAAGATTTGTAGAGAAGCTTGAGGGCCTCCAAGTTGTCTCCTTCAATGAACAAGTTGCCGGTTTTGTCGAAAGATACCGACTCTTTTTCAACCGGAACAAAAGTAGCCCTGCTTGGAGTCTGAAGGACGCGGATCGCGTCTTTTTTCCCCGCCCAAGAGAAGGAGTAACGCTCCGGCCGGTCTTCGGATAGGTCGCCCAAGGCGGCACGGAGTTTGCTGAAGTCTACCTTATTTTCGGAAAAGGCTTCCGGAAGTATTTTTTTGAGTCCAGCAATTTGGGCGAGTGCTATTGGCGGCGTTGCCCTATCTACTTCTTGCGTTTTTTGCGCGCGGCGCTTCATTATTCTCCCTTCGCAGGTCGATGCATTATTTTATATCAAAGTATGAACGAATATACTTACATTACTATAAAAGCGCTTTCCCAAAACCAACTGGAGTACAATTGGGTGGACTGGTTTTGGCGAGTGCGTATAGACTGATTGACATGTTGTTGGCAGAAGGTGCGCTTGAAGTGCTGTCCGCCGTAAAACAGGGCAGGACTGCTCACTTCAAGGATCTTAGGGTCTTGAAGAACGAAAGAACGAACCATGTATTCTCGGGAAATACGTTGTCAGCCCGCTTGAAGGAACTCGAGAAGTTAGGCGCTATAAAACGGATTATTTCGGTAACGGATAAGGGCCGGAATGTGGTTGCGTACTCAATAACTCCTAACGGGATAAAAACGCTGGAAATATCCCAGCGATACGAAGAAGAGCTTTCCCGAGTCCTGTCCGGTTCAAAAGCATAGCGCAATTGTTGCCTGTTTTATCAAAAAATATACTTCAGCGTGAGCCTTTCAGTTTCTTTGTCTTGTTAGTGTTATTTTGTGTTTTGTGGGGTTTTTGGGTGTGCAGGTGTTGCTGGAGTGGAAGAGGCATTGGTTTATTGAGAGTGTGAGTTGGTCGGTTGTGAAGGAGCCGGAGAATACTTGGCGTCCGTGTGCGTTGAGGAGTATTGCGGTGCTGCTTATTGTTCCGCTGTCGAGTCCGCCGTCCATTATTCCTCCTTGTATTACGGGGCAGCCTGCGGGCGGGACTTCGCCTGGCGTGGAAAGGACGGTTTGTGAGTGGCTGGTTACTTGCAGGCTGTAGTCTGACCAGGTTGCGGAACTTCCTTTGTTTAAGTAGCCGGTTATGTCGTTGCCGTTTTGCACGAGGTTTAGGGTAAAGGTTCCTGCCCAAGAGCACAGCACTTCGCCTGCCGCGGCTCGTGTGAAAATGTTGTCTTCCTCGAAGGAAGCGGTTCCGGTCCACTTTCCGGTCAAGTCGCGGGCGGGGTTTATTGTCGCGTCGAGCGTGGGAATGGGGGTTACTTCGCCGGGCGTGGGGGTTGCCAGCATTTTGAAGTAGGCCGGTTTTAGGGCGATGTTGAAGTCGGTGTCGTTTTCCACCCTGATGTCGCGTTCGTCGGTTTCGGCTCCGTACGCGTTCGTCACTGCGAGGTAGCCTCCTTGCGGGAGGGCCACGTCTTTCTTGCAGTCGGGGCCTAATGGAATGGAAAAGCCGAGTCCTATGTTCGTCTTGCTTATGAGGCCGAGCGAGCATCCGCCTATTTTTTGGCCGTATTGGTCGAGGCCGTCGGCGTTGGCGCGCAGCATTCCTTCGGTCAACTCGCTGGTTTGGACGTCCCTGCAGCCGCGGATTTGGATGGAGCCGATGCTGGTGACAGTGTGGTGTTGGCCGGGCAGGCTACGGGAGTAAATAGTGGTGCGGTCTATTGCGAGTGTGGCGAGGTCTATGAACACGCTTTGGGGAGTGGGCGCGTCAAAGTCTCCGGTAATCAGCGCTTTGGCGTTAATGAAGAACAACGAGTTTGCCTCGGAATACGTAAAGCATTTGAACGACGATAGTATTCCGGCCTGGGCAGACCAAACAGGAACCTTTTTACTCGGAAGAGAAGCGTCAGAAAGGATCGGCCGGGTCGATTCTCTTCTGCGCAAATGCAATAATACACGCGCACTTAACAGGTTCCAGTTGAACCGTGCAATTGGATTACAAGAAGACCGTAACGACTTAATTGATACGCACGCCTATCCTGCCTTGCATATTGCCAGCCACCTGTCGAGTGTGCCGGCTAAAATACGCAGTCTACGCTTCAGTGACTGGTTTGGCAGCCCGCCTCGTAGCGAACGCGAGAAGTTGATTGACGAAGCTCTGCAGATGTACGTCGAACCGTTGCCTTCAGAGACGGACGTCACCGCATGGCATAAACGATACGACCGGACCGCTGACTTATTTAGACGAAGCGGCATGTCGCTTGAGACATTCCCGGAATCCATCCGGGCCTACGTCATCGGAAATTACTCCGCAATTTTCTACCCTTTTACTGACGAATATTACCCTCATTATTCAAATTGGCTGTTGAAAGGAAGGGGAAGGAAATACTATTCCTCCCTTCCCGCAAACGAGCAACGGAGTTTACGCAACGAGTATGCTTTTACGGAAAAACAGAAAAAGAAATTAAACCGGTAACGCCGCGGATAAGGCAACCATAGTGTTTGACGCGTTTGAAAAATTGGTTTTGGCACTGCCTTGTTTTTTGGAAGGTATAACAACACGGTTTCCACTATATTGTTTTTGATATTATGCCTTTTGAAATTTCCGAGTTAGACCGATTTAAACTCGATTCGCGTACTCGGAGTTATATCAAATAGAACGTATTGCGGAAAATGCCTGCACGCAACTGTGCCCGGTTCATCAGCCGCGTTATTGCCCGCGTTGTTACAAAACAAGCCAAAAACTGAAGAATTGGTTGAGACCTTGCGAGTATTTTCAGGTGAGGAACAGCCATAGCCCCGCCGCCGCGAGCCCGCCTACTATTGTGCTGAAGAGGTTTACTACGTCGTTGTCGACCCAACGGATTCCGCGTTTGAACTCGGTTTTTTGGCCGCAGGAGTGTAAAGGCGTTTTTTCGGTTTGTTTGCCGCAGGCCTTGCAGTAGTACATTGCTTGGGTGGTTGCGCCGAAGAAGCTGTCCGCCATTGCGCCCAGCAAGCCGGAAAAGGTGACTATTGCGAGGAAGAGCAGGGGGTTGACGGCAAGGGACTGGGTTTCGCCGGAGGCGTAGAGTAAGGCCAGCGCGGCAACGGCAATGAGGAACGCGCCGGCTGCTTCGGCAGCGGTTCCGAGAACGGAGATTGCGCCGCTGGCGCCGTTTTCAACTCGCTTGAAGGTAGTTATGAGGAAAGGCTTGGATTTGCTTAGGACGCCGAGTTCAGTTGCGAAAGTGTCGGCGTTGGAAACCGCGACTACCGCAACGAACGAAACGAACACCGCTGGG
>MNVG01000014.1 GCA_001871495.1 Candidatus Micrarchaeota archaeon CG1_02_51_15 | reverse complement strand
ACAGCGCTTCCGACCCGGCTCGTGCCTCGAACCCGCGTGGAACGACAAGCAACCGCCTTGCGAGAAAGAGCTTGAGGAAATGCTTAAGGAAGCAAAGCCGTTCTTCAAGGAAGCCGGGCTAAGGTGAATTGTCAAATGAATTTCAGGTACGGTTTTGTTGAAAGAGAGTCTAAAAGATTTTTCAGAAAATTTTTTCCAATTCCTAAATCCCCTTGGACTGCAGGGCCGGTAAAAGACGTTTGCGAAGTTGAATTAGTGCCACGTGAAACACTAAAGACCTTTTTTGTCGAATGCATAAACAAGTTGAAAAAGATAAAGGGAAACGGCATAGGGACTACATTGAATTCGGAGTATTCAACGGCTCTTCAATGTCCAGTATGTGTTCTGCAGTGCGGTATGTGTTCTGCAGTGCGGGAAGTGGGTTTAACACAAACTAGGTTATTTGGCTTTGACGCGTTTGAGGGCCTGCCTAAAGACGCTGAAAACGAGGATGGCGGTGTTTGGAAGAAAGGATTTTACTCCTGCTCGTTTGAAAAAATGAAAGAATGTCTGAATGTAAAAACATCAATTCGGATGATATCACTTGAATAAAAGGATGGTATTATGACACTCTTAACGAAAAAACGCGTCGAAAACTTGGTTTAGCAGAGATAGGGATAGTCTTTATTGATTGTGACACTTATAGTTCATTAAAGGCAGTCTTGGACTTTATACTTCCGTTACTTACTGATGAAGTAATAGTTTGTCTTGACGATTGGAAGCTAAATGATTTGGACCTTAAGGAAATGGGGAATACCAAGCATTCAATGAATTTCTGGAAAACAACCCCTGTTTGGAAGCAATTGAAATAAAGTCTTACAACCGCAAGTCAAAGTCGTTCATAATTCGATTAAGAAAACAAGCAAACTCATTATTCAAGTAAACGTTAAACTTACTCTACTTCGTTTGTTGTAATTGCGCTTAAAGCATCCGCTAACCAAAAGCGTAAATAAAAGCTGGTTTTAGTGCGGCGGTTTTGTACGCCGTGTAGGAAAAGAGTATTTTCGACTATAGTGAACTCCGGTTTGAACTTTTGATATTGTGGTAGTGTTTTTCTCACCTTTACTCATTTTAAACAGTATTTCACTTTCATCGCCCTTGCGGGCTTAGTGAAACGATGGCTTGTTCGTTTCGCCGTTAAGCGAAATGAATGTGTCGCAACGCCTACTAGCGTTGTGCACATTGGAGTAAGTGAGAATTGCGGCCTTTAGTGACGGTTGACACGCCAATCGCTTGCGCTCTTGGTTTACGTCTCCGTTCTATCAAACCCGTCTGCTACGGGCGGCCTAAGCAGTCTCGTTTTAGGAGCGGCTTCGTCCTTAGATGCTTTCAGGACTTATCCGCTGGCGCGTGGCTATGCTGCCTGCGTTGACACAGCAGCTCAACTAGAGGCGCCGAATCCCCGTTCCTCTCGTACTTAGAGATCCTTCCCCTCAGACTGCCAAACACTTCTAAGAGATGCCACCGAACTGTCTCGCGACGTTCTGAACCCAACTAACGTGGCTTTTTCATCGTACTTTCTAGCGGACATCTTTTCAAACAAGCACAGACTATCCAGTATACACTGGAGGTTTCAACTGTGCCGTATTTTCTAAAAAGCTCGCTAGAGGTACTTTAATGGATGAACAACCCAACCCTTGGTGGCTCCTGCACCACCAGGATAAGCCGAGCCGATAGCGATGTACCAAACCGCGTGGTCGATATGAACTCTAGCACGCGACGAGCCTGTTACCCCCGTGGTACCTTGTCTGACAGAATAGGGTCCCATTAAAGGACACACTATTGTTCGTTAACCCCCACTTTCGTGTCTGCGTTCCATTTTCTTAAAAACACAGTCAGGCAGACATTTGTGTTTAACCCTCTACAGCGCATTTCTGACGCGCCTGAGTCTACCTTTGGGCGCCTTTGTTTTTTTATCGAAGGCGTACCGCCCCAGTCAAACTACCCATCTGCAACTGTCCCTTATAAAATAAGGTGAGATTCGCAGTCGAAAAAAAGCAGTGTCACAATTTCGCCTATTCCGCCCCCAAAAGGACGGACATAACGGCTCCTGCTTACGCTTTGTATCTCCAACCGCGAGCCAACAACAGACTGTAGTTAAGGTCAACGGGGTCTTCGTTTCCCCTTAGAAGTCCACGGCATGTTCACCGTGTAGTAGGTTCACCAGGTCCAAAGCAGGGACAGTGGGACGCTCGTTACGCCATTCATGCGAGCCGCCAATTAAGCGGCGAGGTATTACGCTCACGTTGTTACTGCTTTTACTTAAAAGCAGGACCGAATCATTTCTGTCGGTCTCCGTACATCGCTGCACGGGTCGGACTGTATCTTCCAGCGCTCTATGCACTAGTCTAGCGTACAGTCTCTGAGGATTCCAAACATTTTAACGTGCTTGGCCTTTCCTGCTGATTGACCCCACTCAAGCCGTTGCCAGCTTGAGATACTAACGGGTCGTTCCAGCATATGGCTAGATTTTATTAAAGCAACTAATTCACCTTAAGAGACTCAGAGTTAGTCCCGCTCTTTAGCAGTCCTTCGCTCCCTTGAAAAGGAGGTTCAGATACTGCCAGTGAGCAGGCGTCGGCTTCCGTACTCAGCGTTTCCATCTTGCGGAAACCTATGTTTTTGTTAAACAGTCGACGTCCCCTTGTTACTGCGGCCTACGAGTCCCTCATTGATGTAATCTTTGAGAAAAACGTAGGCATCCCTTCTTCCGAAGGTACGGGACTGATTTGCCGAGTTCCCTTGCCTTGGTTCTCCTGCCACGCCTTAGCTTTCTTTGCTAGGGGCACCTGTACTGGATCTTGGTACGATCTGACGAAAAACTTTCCGCTCCCTTTTCATGTACTCATGGATTTGACCGAACCCTTGTGGGGCTATTCCGGATTTGCGCGAGTGCTCCTCATAACGAGACTTCCTCGCCCTATCTCCGTTAAACACGGTCTCCCGTGCTCGACCTATCCGCAAGCGTCTGAAGCGGACTTGCGTTGCCGCGCGCATTCGTCAGGCACACGATTATTAACGTGTTTCCCTTTTGGCATCACGATTACGTTTAGCCTTAGGATCGGCTTACTCTAGGTCGATTAACGTTGCCTAGAAACCCTTGCCCTTCCGGCGTCCAGGATTCTCGCCTGGAATAGATGCTACTAGCACCAAGATCTTTGTTGCTATTCGATCCAGCAGTCCTTACGAACTGCCTTCTACTCAAACAGCACACCCTCCTACCAAACCTGCAACGCAGTTGCAGTTCCACGGTATCGGCGATTAGCTTAGTCCCGATAGTTTGCGACGCCATGATTCTTGACGGATCCGCTGTTACGCGTTGTTTAAAGGATGGCTGCTTCTGAGCCTACCTTTCCGCTGTCTGAGAACCACGACCTCTTGTGTTTACACTTAGCTAATGCTTTGGGGCCTTAACCGCAGTAGGGGTCATTCCCCTCACGGAGCACGCGCTTAACTCGTGCATCCCAACTCCTGTCTTCTTAGGTAACGCTAGCTTCGGAGTTTGACAAGCGAGTGAGGATGTTACTCCCCGGTCTCACTAATCAGTGCTCTACCTAACGTTAACCTCCAACAAGGCCGTCCTAGGGGACGCTTCGGAGGGAACCCGCTAATGCCAAGCTTGAATGAACTATCATCCCTATACATAGGTCACCCGATCGGTTAGACCAGAACCGGTTGCGGACCTCCACCACTCTGAAGAGCGGCTTCGCCCTGCCCACGCATAGATCGCTTCGGCTTCGGGTCTCAAAACAGTGACTTAACGCTGGTTAAGACGCTCCCCCTCGCCGAACTAAGTCGGTTGCGGGATATTCGCTTTCGCTTTGCATAATGCTCGCCACTGCCTTGAACTCCTTGGCTCTTGCTTCGAGAAGTACGACGCAACGCTGTTCACTCCCTCCGTTTCAGGAGGGGCACATTCCTTTCACGCCACGTCTTTCTGTCGCCGTCCAATTTCAGGCACTTTTAACTCCCCCTTCGGGGTGCTTTTCAGTTTTCCCTCACGGTACTTCAAATACGCTATCGGTCTCGGGGTATATTTAGAGTTGGAAGTTAATTCTCCCAATTTCACACAACCAAATCAGGCTGCGCTACTCCGGACTCTGTCACACCCGCGCACTCACAACTTACGGGGCTATCACCCTCTATGACGGAGCTTTCCAGCTCACTTCAATCATGTGCACGCGCGTTAAAAGACAGGTCCATAACACCACATACGTCCCCTCCTTGCGGAGAGGCATTCGGTTTGCTCTATTCCGGTTTCAGTCGCCTTACTTACGGAATCTCGGTTGATTTATTTTCCTCTGCTTACTAAGATATTTCAATTCGGCAGGTCTTCACTCGTCTCCGAGCAATTCGGGAATCCGCGGCTCAAAGGATGCATGCTCCTACCCGCGGCTTTTCGCAACTTGCTACGCCCTTCTTCGTTACCCGAGCCCAACCATTCACTGGACGGCTTTACTAGTAGCACTACCACTTAACAATCCTTTTGCCAACTGGCAAAAGGATGTCGTACAATCGCCTCGCGGCGATTGTTACGATTTCTTAAATTCGAACCTTACATTCACGGTAGTCTATCTTCTCTTTTCCTACACAGCTTCATACACTCGACAACCTTACGACTAAAAAAACAGTCGAAGCGTCGATTCAGCACTGCACTGGACAACACCCCTTGGGAGAGGATTTGCTTGCCAGCTTAACCGTCCCGCCGCGCAATGAAGCGCAAGACGCGGAACACGAAAAACTATTCTAAATGGACTCGGCGGGATTTTCCGCCCGACTGCGGGTTACCTAAAAGAAACCGCAGAAGGTTCCTTTTGAACCCGCGACCTCCTGCTTGCAAAGCAGGCGCGCTACCACTGCGCTACGAGCCCATTGTATCGTCGCTGAAAAAAATAATTTTTTCTTCATCAGAAAAAACGCGCCACGTTTGTGGACCCTCGGCGCACTCCCTCCTCCGAAAAAAAACTTTTTTCCGAATTCGCTCAAGTGGATAAAACAAAAAAACTTCGAGAGCATCTCTCTTGTCAAAAACCTTCGTCAAAACAGAAAATCAGTTTGCAAAGTTAGTTCCAAATTAGTTCGAACGCCCAAAAAGGGCTTGCGACTAATTGGAGGTGATCTAACCGCAGGTTCCCCTACGGTTACCTTGTTACGACTTAACCCTCCTCACAAAGCTCTGGCTCGACTCAAGCAGAAGCTCGAGCCTCACCAAAGCCTTACTTGGATGGCTTGACGGGCGGTGTGTGCAAGGAGCGGGGACCTATTCACCGCGCGATGATGACACGCGATTACTAGCCATTCCAGCTTCATGGGGACGAGTTTCAGCCCCCAATCCGAACCGAGGTCAAGTTTTTGGGATTGCCTTCGCCTTTCGGCGTCGGAGCTCATTGTCTTGACCATTGTATGCCACGTGTGGCCCAGGAAATTCAGGCCATACTGACCTAGCGTTGCCCCCTCCTTCCTCCCGCTTAACGCAGGCAGTCTCCACAGAGTGCCCGCCGAATCGCTTCGGCGCTGGCAACAGTGGACGGGGATCTCGCTCGTTGCAGGACTTAACCTGACACCTCTGCCGAAGAACCTTTTTCGGTCAGAAAGCAACGCCCGCGGCATTGAGCCGCTGGTTGGACGCTTTCCGTCATACGCGAAGATGATTCTTTCACGGCACGAGCTGACGCTGGCCATGCAACACTTCTCGGCTTGTTAGCTAAGATCTTCAATCTGAGCTTCATCCTGCCGTCTTTCCTGGTGAGTTTCCCGGCGTTGAGTCCAATTGAACCGCAGCATCCACGGCTGGTGGTGCTCCCCCGCCAATTCCTTTAAGTTTCAGTCTTGCGACCGTACTCCCCAAGTGGCAAACTAAACGCCTTCGCTGCGGCACTGCACTCGCTCGAGGCAAGTGCAACGCCAAGTTTGCATCATTTACTGCTAGGACTACCCGGGTGTTTAGTGCCTCCCCGAAAAAACCGCTTTTGAACAGTTTTCAACCATACGCGGTTGAAAAATTCATTTTAATTATAGATGACACGGAACGGAATTAATTTTCCAAATATCACCCAAAAATAATTGCCGAACGTTGTGGGCTCGGCGTAATTGACGCGTTGTTTTGGAAGCAGCGCGCTTATTTTTAACTCGTTTTTTCCGAAAGGCATATCTAATCCGGTTTGCTCCCCTAGCCTTCGTCCCTCACCGTCGAACGTGTTTTGGCCTGACGCTTTCGCCACTGGTGGTCCGCCAAGGATTAAAACATTTTACCGTTCCCCCTGGCGTACCTCAGGCCTCCCCCACTCCCGAGTCTAGCAGTGTTCCCTGCAAGCCTCTCGGTTAAGCCGAGAGATTTCACAGAAAATTTACCAAACCGGCTACGGACGCTTTAGACTCAATATTCGTGGACACCACTCGTGCTACCTGTATTACCGCGGCGGCTGGCACAGGTTTTACCCACCACTTATTCTGCCAGTTATTCAGACTGGCCAAAAGCCATCCTTTCGGATGGCACTCGGACTACCCCCGTCACGCTTGCGCGCATTGCGGAATTTTCGTAACTGCTGCACCCCATAGGGCTAGGGCCCTTGTCTCAGTGCCCTTCTGGGGGCTCCTACTCTCATAGCCCCTACTGATTATTGGTTTGGTGAGCCGTTACCTCGCCAACAGCCTAATCAGACGCAGTCCCATCCTAGGGCGAAACACTCTGCATTTCAAGTGCTCTTTTAAGCAAGGATTCGTTCCAGAATTCCTTGCCTATAACGAATTCGCTTCAGTTTCCCGAAGTTATGCGAATCCCTAGGGTAGGTTGACTACGTGTTACTCAGCCGTTCGCCAAGACCAAAAGCTTTGGTCTTTGAACTTGCATGTCTTAGTCGTAATCCGATAGCAGTATCCTCCAGCAGGATCAACTGGTGTGCGCTCACCGTCCCTCTCGAGACGGTGGCGGGAAGTTTTCCCATGGGTGGGAATTTACTTCCTGTATCGAGTCGCAAGAACTAACTTGTACTTCTTTATTGCCTAATTTTCTTCTTCTAAAGGAATTGACAAAAGATAATTTTCTTCTAAGGAAAATCGCCCTCTTGTTTTTTCTTCTATCCACCTGCGTCGAACCCGAAACCAACGTCATTGGCGCCGGAGCGCCTTGTAAATGATGGCCTACTCGAGTTTCCATTTTAACGCCATCGGCACCGACACGCAAAACAGCGCTCTCGATTGTTTTTGCGAAAAGACAGAATACCCTAATACAACGCGGGAATTACTGCCGCCGAGTTCTTCAAGCTTAGAGAGAAGTCCAAACCCGACCTTAAATGCCGTAGCAAACAAAACGCGCGACATCAACAGAAACTTCAATCGCGTGTACCCACTATTAATGTGCCAAACCCTATTTAAACCTTTTGAGTCCCCAGTTCGCGTTTTACGCACGGTTCGGCTCATTTCTGCGGCTTCCGAGACCCCTTCAATTCAAGCCAGCACTACGCTTAGGTGCGCGGTTTCGCCGGGGGTACAGGGTAATGTGCGCCTGCAATTCCAGCCAGCCATTTCCAGGCGGGTACTGCGTTGACAGTTCGTCCGTCTGCTTCGAAACGGTCTTCTTGGTCCGTAGTTACGATGGTGCCTTCTTTCAGCCCGAATTTTTTCATTGCTAAAGCCAGCCCGTTCACTTCCCTGTCGAGGTTCCCGTCTTCGAGTCGGTTGCAGGCCTGGACTGCGGCAATAATTGTTCCTTTATGCTTCAGCAAAAAGTCGCATTCTCCGTGTTCTTCCTTGAAGTAAAACAATTCCTTGTGTTTTCTCCTGAGGGCTAGGAAAACCGCGTTCTCCAGCATCCTACCTTTGTCGGAAGAAAAAGAAAGCGAATTCGCCTTAGCCAGGCCGTTGTCCACGCAATACGCCTTTTTTGGGGCCACCAGCTGCCGAGCCGGAGAATAGTCGAATCGCGGAAGATAAAAAAACAGGTAGCCGTCTTCCAAATAACTGCAGTACTGCGTTACGCTGTTCGTAGAACCAACGTTAAACGCCTTCCGCAGACTATTGTAAGAAAACTCTTTGCCCGCGTTGGACGCCAAATGCAAAGCCAAGTCCTTAAGCAGTCGGCCGTCCCGAATTTGGTGCCGCGCCATAATATCTCGGGTAATAATGTCGGTAAAAAGCCCTTGCAGAACCTCGTCCCGTTCATTCTTCAAATAAGCCGGAAACCCGCCTTCGCCAAGGTAACGCTGTACACTCTCGGTCCCTGCCTTCAAGCCAAAGAAAGCCAGAAACTCGGCGTACGAAAAAGGAAAAAGCTCGTGCGTGACGTGCCTGCCCGTCAACAGAGTCCCCAACTCCTTCGACAACAACGAGGAATTGGATCCGGTAATCACGAACTTCTTACCCCTTCCCAACGAACTGCTAATATAACGCTCCCAACCAGCCACGTTCTGCACTTCGTCAAGTAGCCACAAGTCCGCCGGCCCGAACTCTTCTTCTAAAACGCCTTCAAGACGGTAAAAGTCCCGCGCCTCAAAACCCGACAACCGCGCGTCTTCAAAACTCGCGTAATGGAATTTTCCAGCACGCTTCGCGAGCTGTCGCAACAGCGTACTCTTGCCGCCCCGCCGCACTCCTGAAATGACGGTCGCAAAATCAAAAGCAGGTACTACCTTCTTGCCAAGCTCCCTCGGCGTGCCACTTCCGTCAAGCCCAAGTTCCTCCCGCTGCAGCCTAACTGCCTGCCGAATGTCCTCGACCTGTAACATAACAAAATAAAAGCCCGAACTACTTTATAAACTCGTGCATTATGCTGTACGCTGTTGTGCAGTGTAATGAACAATTCGTTCGGAAGGGAGCAAAACGCATTCTGTCTTCTCACGCCGGCACTACATTCAAGTACGCGGTTTCGCTCGTGTAGCCGTGGACCCCGCAGGAATACTCGTAATACGCTGGCAAGTCGAACACCTGCGAGTATTCCTGGTTTGGAACGAGCTCGCCGGAGCCGTCGTCGCCGAAATCAATGGAGTGCGTTTCGTCGTCTTCGTTTACCCAAGTCACCTTCGAACCTGCTGGTACCGTTAAGTTTTCGGGTTCAAACGCGTACTTGCGAATGTAAACGAAAAACTCTTGCGCAGCCGGAACCGGCGTTGAAGTTGCAACCGCAGTAGGCGCGTAAACCACTTCCTTTCGCGAGTCCTGTTGCGGCTGTAACAAAACAATTGCCGCAACCAAAACCACTATTATGGCTACCGCAATTAGCAAGTTCCTCTCCAACGGCTTCATATTCAAAAACACCACTTCCTTGGTTTGCACTCCTTAATCGTCATTATTTATGGGCTTGTCGGCGCTGCCGCGCCTTCAATCGTGCATTGGTAGTTAATCGCTGTTCCGCCTGCGGGAGTGCGAGTGATATCTACTATATTTGAGTGATACGTGGTTCTAACTTGGGCGCAAGGTGTGTTTAGTACTGTGTCTCCGATTGTAAATCCAGTGCCGTATAGTTGCGAAACTAAATTGAAACCTATTCTCCCAAGCATGGACCCGTGCAGTATGTCCGTTGCTAAAACACGCGGCTCGCCGCAGTAAAAAGTGCCATAATAGCATATTTCGATTCGCGCGCTTAACCTGACGGTACATCTGTCGCCGTTTGGAGTCAAGCGGATTGTGCACGACTGGCTTTGCGTTGGCCAACCTATTGTCGGGACGCGGCATTGGTATAACTCGCCTGTCGAAACACGTAGGGTTAATAACATGTTGTTATTTAGCCAAGTCGGGTTGTTGCAAGTTAGGAACCTGCGGTCCGGGTTGACGCTTGTTGTGGTCTGCGTAAACCTTATTGGTTGAGCTGCTACTCCGCGTTCCGCGTCTGCGATTACGCGCATTCCGTCGTACGAGTTCGGTGGCGGCGTCAACGACACTCCAATGTATTGGCGTGGCTTGCCGTTGTACCAGCAGAAGTTCGGGCCGACCGTAATACTGCAACGCCTTGCCCCGTTTGCCTGTGCTTCTTCCGAAGCTTGCGGAGGATTGCACGGTACTTCTTGAGGCTCGCCTCCTACCATAGCCAGTCTGACGCTGTAACTTCGTTCTGTTGCTGTCCTGACTTGGTAGTGCGGGTTCCGCGGATTGGTTCCCCGGTCTTCGACACTTAGCGTGGCACCCCTGCTTGGGATGTTGAGTATTCCCCTTCCTGCGGTTATCAGCCACGAGTCGGCGGCAGTGGGGCGGTTTAATGTAAACGGCGAGCGCGTAGCGCTCGCGGGGTTTGTTCTTGGGTTGACTACGTTGAAAGTTACGCTTCTCACTGCGTCGGGCAAGTTGTTTATTATCCAAACAATCCCGTTCCCAACCTCTTCCAGCCGGTTTGTCACCGTGCAACTGATGGTAGTGTCTGCAGGAGTTTCAGCCGGTTCTTCAGCCGGCGTTTCTTCTTCTCCGGGAGTTGCGGCAACGGGTTCTTCCGTTGCAGGCGTTTCTTCGGCTTCTTCGGCCGCGGGTTCCGTCAAGTCTATTATCGTCAAGACAAAGTAGTCGTCCCAATCGCGGAGGGCGGGGTAGTTCTCAAGGTTGGCGGCTGCGTTTCCGTCTTCGTCCTCGCGCGGGGGCGTGCGGGAGAGCGTGAGCGCAAAGTCTTTAACGTCGCCCGGGTTTTCGGAGTTTAAGTGCGCGCGGTAGACGAAGTAGCTTTCTCCAATTGGGTTGGAAATGAATTTGCGGTCGTTTTCCCGCCAGTTGATTGTTTCCGTGTTTGGAGCGCGGATTTCCATTGCGAACCAGCCGTTCCTGCTTACGCTTTTCAACTCGAATTCCGCTCCCTTGAACTTGATGGTGGAGGGAACTTTGCGGTCGTAAGACGGGTAAACCAATGTTTGCAGCACTCCGCTTCCCTGACCTACTACGAACCAAGTGTCTTCAGTGCGTCGCGACGTTCTCTCGTAAGCTTCGGTTGAGCCAAAATATTCCCGTATTGATAAATTACCTCTGGGGCGGCTAGTGAATCCGGTTACGTAGTAAACGCCGTTTAGTGAATTAAGCCGGCTCTTGAATGTTGGGTGCGCGTCTGCAACGTTTACCTCGAAGTTTGTTTCGCGCGTTAAGGCAGGGGTAATGTAGTTGGCCAGCCCTCCTTGGTTTGCCCCCCTTACTGTGGTAGTGGAGGGCGTGAACTGAGGGTAATTTGTTCTGCTGAAGTCCGGCCGGTTGTAACTGCCCTCGTAATTGTTGGCGTAACTCATTTCGAGGTTGTTGGTGCGCGTGGCTCCGTTTTGAACAACGACTCCGGCGTCGGCATTCGTTCGGAAGAGGTGCAGCAGGTTGTAGGCAGTAGCGTCAATCAAAGGCAGTTTCTCTACCTGGATTCTCACTTCCGTTTGGACGGTGGAGGGATAGAGTTTCCACTTTATTTTCTCCACGCCGGTCCGGCTGCGGCCGTCCTCCACTTCAGTAGTGATTTCGGTAATCCGTGCAATTGCCGAAGCGTAGGTTGAGTCCGCGGCGGTTTCTTCAGTTGCAACCGGTTCGGCGGATGTTTCTACACCGGGTTCATCGCCTTCGGTGGCATCGGTAACCCCTGCTGCAGGCGGGTTGCTTTCAGTCGGCGCGGGGGACGCGGGGCCTGCCGGCGTTGCGCCGAGGGTTATTTGGCCGAGGGTTATTGTTCGGGTTATTGGCGTGTCTTCGGTTCTTGTGTGGGTGTAGGTTAAGTCGTTGCAGCGGATGCCGTTCACGGTAATCGTGTCGGCAGTTAGGTGAACGGTTACCGCCGTGTCTATTCCGTTGACTAGAATGGTGAATGCTCCGTCATTGCCTATGGTGAGGGTGCCTCGCGCATTCGCAGGGGTTCCTCTGGTGGTTACTGCGGTTATCGTAATCGGGTGTGTTGATTCTTCTCTGCACGGGGTTCCAGGGGTTTCGTAGGCTGTTCCGGTTATTGTAACCGTGGCGTCTGCGCAAGCTACTGCTGCTACGAGTAGTATCGCGGTTATGAATAGTATTTTTGGGGATGGCATTGTTTTCACCGGAAATAAAACGCGGCGGCTATATATATATTCTCGGGAGGCGCGTCGAATGTAATGTCCTGCGGCAGGCGGTTTAAGTGGTTTCAAGGATCCAGTCGCGGATTTCCTGCGATAGGAAGAGTTTTCCATTAGTGCAAAGGTCTTGCACTGCTTCTTTTGCCTGTGGGTGTGAAAGTAGTTTCTTTTCAATTGCCTTGCGCAACAACGCTGCGGTGCCTGTGAAGTTGATTCCCTCTTTTTCGGCAACGCTGCGCGCCCTGCGGTCGTCAAGCACGGCCAGGCCAGCAGTTTGTTTTGCGGCATTTATTACGGACGCTTCGCCTAAGTGCAGGCCTTGTTGGTCGGCATTTCCGGAATCGGCTTCTATTCTCTTGGCTTTTGCTATAAGTTTATGCAATTCAACCGGGTTGCATGATTTGACTTCGTGGAATACTTGTTCCGTCAAGAGGATTTCGTG
>MNVG01000037.1 GCA_001871495.1 Candidatus Micrarchaeota archaeon CG1_02_51_15 | reverse complement strand
AGCAGGGTATTCCAGTCTTGTGACTTCTGGAGATCGGCCGCCGCGGCGGTCGGTAGTCGTATTGCCGCAACCAGTTTGCCGTAGTCGAGCGCGCGGGGAATTTCGGCTCGGCGTTCCGCAGTAATCGCCCGGACTTCGTAACCGTGCTGGAAAGGCCTGCCGTCCGGTCGCTTGACTGCCTCGTGGTAGATTGCGAAATAAATCCTTTGTGCCGTGCTGCGTTCACCCGTTTTTTTGTCCCTGCATTTCGTACAACTCCATCACTTCGTCTTCAGTGGTTGCGTCCTCGGGGTTCTTGTCCGTCCGCAGTTCTTTAAAGCGCGGGAAGCGCAGGGCCAGCCCTTGGTTGCCTTTGCGGCAGCAGGTGTGCGTCGGGCTCTGCGTGATTTCATCGGCCGTCACTGAAACTACGTACCTTGGTTTCACCCACTTGCTTGGAACCAGGACCGAGTCGACGTTGTCCGGCTTTTTCGCAACCTCGATTTCCGAAAGCATTTGCTTGAACTCTTTCATCCTCTCTTCCGAAAACCCGGTGCCTATCTTGCACACCGTCCGGAACGAGTTCTCGCGCGGGCCGTACGCGGCCGCAAGCAGCCCGCCGAAGCCGAACTGCGTGCGCTTGCCCTTCCCGATGTAATATCCTACGATTGTCAAGTCGAGCGAGTCTGCCAACTCCGTTTGATAAGATTTTTTTAGTTTTATCCACGCGAACTTCCTCGTGCCCGCAGTGTACGGCGCGCTCAAGTCCTTGGCAATAATCCCTTCCAGTCCCGCCGAAACGCACTCGTCAAAAAAACTTTTAAGTGCTAAGGCACTCTTGGCAATGATGTTCTTGGCAAGCTCGATAGTTTCGCCTTGCTTGATTACTGCCGCGAGCTCGGCTCGTCGTTCGGAATAAGGCAGTCTCGTCAAGTCTTTTCCATCGCAGTAAAGGAGTTCGAAGGCAAACACGTGCAGCGGAAGCTCTTTTGCCTTTGCGCCAACGCCGTGCTTGCGCTTGCGTTGAATCGTTTCTTGAAAAGGAAGAAAGCGTTTGGTGCACTCGTCGAAAGCAACTGCCTCTCCTTCGAAAATAGCTTCGCGCGCGCGGACCTGCTTGCGCACTGCGGTGACTACGTCGGGAAACATGTGAGTCATTTTTTCTTGCTTGCGCGAAAAGATTTCCACGCGTTCTCCCGACTTGTGTATCGCGAGGCGCAGGCCGTCGTACTTTCCTTCCGCTGCGCACTCTCCGAGTTTTTCAAAAATCTCTTTAGCGCCAGGCAACCGCCCGGCCAATGCGGGGCGAATGGGGTTAAACGGAATCGGTTTTACCTTGCGCACGCCGTCGATTCCTTTTTCGAAAAACGATTCCGCCACCAGTCCGATGTCAGAAGTCAAGTTGAACGCGCGCTCCAATTCTTCGCGCAGCGACTTGTCGCCTGCTTTGGCAACTGAAAGCGTGTCGAGGACAGTCGACTCTCCGACTCCCATGCGCAAGCTTCCTTGGACCAAGCGCACTATCACCCTTGCTTCGTTGGGTGATGCGTTGGAAAGGAGTTCTGCCAACAATTTTACTTTCGTTTCCTGCGAGCCTACGCCGGAAGCGGTTGCAACGCGCATGAGATTGTCGTACACTTTTTCCAAAGAAAGAGCGTGCGCAGAAAGCGTCAACTGCGTTTTCTTATGCAGCAGTTCCTGCGCTGCTTCGCCCAAGTCTCCTTTGCGGCGGAAAACAGTTTCCACTTCCTTCACGCTTTTTCCCGAAACCAACGAAATGCTTTGTTCGGCAAGCTTGTCGCCTACCCCCAAGTCTATTCCCTCGTGCTGCGGCAACAAAATGCCGTTGCACAAGTACGCCAAACGCCGCACTTCGCTTGGCTTTGCGGCTGCAAACAGCTTCGCAAGTTCTTTAGTATACTCCAGTCGTTTGCGCGTTGCTTCAATGCGTTCGAAAACCTCTGCAAGCAAGGAAAAATCCATCGAATGAAAAAAGATAGGATGGTATAAATCGGTTGGCTTAGGGAAAGCGCTTTTATTTAAGCAACTGCTGAAGCTTGTTAATGGCATTGTTCAAAGACTCGAAGCTCGAGCTTTGGCGCAAGAACTGGAACGCCCAGATAGCACGGCAAGGTCGTTCTCCCAAGAATCCACCTGCGCCCAGTGCGGTAACCGAGATAGGTCGCGCGTTAGTCGGCTGGGGAAAAATGGTGTTGCGCGACCCCGTGACCGGAGGCGTTTACCTAATAGCCGGCCAAATTCCGTTCCTTCCGGATTCGGTTGCAAGAAAAGCGGCAAAATTAGTGACGGGTCGGGAGTTAAGAGCGCCGGAGGAGGATGCTACATCGAGCTTATTGATGAAGCGGCTTGCAGTCGCTAGGGCCGCTGGCTTCAAAACGTCCGGGCTCGAGGCCGCGTTGCAAAACCGTCTGCAGGAAACCGGGCGTGTTGCCGAACCCATGCGCCCTATTAACGAATCCCGTATTCCCGGTCGCACTAGGTTCGTAATCCCTTCGTTTCAACTGCAGAGAATGATGGCAATGAAGCGTGGCGTGGGAATGGCCGAACGTCCGCGTGAAGCAATTCCGCAGTTTGGCAAGCGCCCTGAAGTCAACCGCGCGGCGTTTAAGTTTAGTAGCAAAGAAAGGCCTGTCTTTGGAAGACCTGTTGAAAAAGAGAGGCTTGCAAAGCCAATGCCTAAACTTGCAGCCCCGCGGCCAAAAGTTCCCTTGATTGGAAAAGCAGCCAGATTGGCTTGGAGAATGCGCCGGCGTTGAAAACTTTTACGTAATAGTATCGCCGCGCTCAACTGGGAGATGCAACAACTTTTATATTCGGCTTGCGTTGCACTTAATTGAGAGGGGGGATTGGTTTTGGACTTCAGTCGTTTGATTGGTTTTGGCTTCGAGTTTGCTTCGGATAAGAGACGCATTTCGATTCAGTTCATCTGGAACGCGGTTGTATTGGCTGCCTTTGCGTTGCCTTTGATTATGGTAATGCCGTTCATTAGGCAGTTCATGCAGGTAATAGCAGTCACTTCCGACGTTTCTGCAGCGTTTGCGGCAATCGCTCCCTTCCAGGCAGGTGCGGTGATTGCTGGCGCGGTACTGCTTTTTGTCGCAATCATTATTCTATTTTGGTTTCCCTCGCTTTTCGTCCACGGTTTTTTCGTGCACCAGGCTCTCAACCCTTCTGCCGAAACCAATGAAAGCGTCAACGCAGTCAAAAAACGTTACAGCCAATTTATTCTCGCCGTAATTCTGGTTGCATTGGTAAGCGTTGTGCAGGGAATTGTCTTCTCTTACTTCAAGGCGATTCCGGTTGCAGGCGTTTTGTTTTCAGTGCTTGACGCAATAATTTCGATATTCTTAGGGTTCGCGTTCATTTACGTCTTGTATTACGCGATGTCTGGAAAACCTGCTTTGGATTCGGTCAAACACAGCGTAGCGTTGTTTTTGAAGAAACCAGTTGAAACCCTTGTCGCAAGCTTGCTGGCATTCATTTTCGGCGCATTAATCTTTCTCTTCGACCTGCTGGTGGTTGCTGCGGCAATGGTGGCCTGGGCGCAAGCCGGCTTTCCGTACAACGGACTCGCGTTTTTGGGAATAGGATTAGTTGCTTCAATCGCGGTTTTGATTGCTGCTTTTGCGCAATTGTTCGGCAATGCTGTAATGGCGGGCGCATTCACGCAATTGACCGACCACGCAGTTGCTTCGCACGCGCAAGCCAAACGCGTTGCTCTTGTAAAACACGTTGCGCACAAGAAGCCCATTGTGAGAAAAACGGTTCGCAAAACCGCTTCTTCCCGTGGAAGGAAGTAAATGAAACTTCCAGTTGCCTTGATTGCGGCTGCCTTTGCAACAGGCGCGGCACTTACTGCGTTACTCCTTGCCTTCCAACCCCTGGTTTTGTCCACGCCTGCAGCTTGCCTTAATGGAACCGCGCAGTCACTGGTTTCGCCTGGAACCGCCGACGAACTGGTTGCCGCTCTTGCTTTTGCGCGCAATTCCATCGACGTGCAAATGTACGTTTTCACTTCAAGCGAATTGAAAGACGCACTGGTTCAAGCCGCGCGGCGTGGCGTGTGCGTGCGCCTTATTCTCGAACCGCGAATTGACTCCAACGCCGCAACCGCTGCGTTCTTAGTGGCCAACGGAGTGCAAGTGCGCTGGGCTTCCCGCGAGTTTGCCAACACGCACTCGAAACTCGCGTTAATCGACGGCAAAACCGTGTTGGTAGGAAGCATAAACTGGTCGTGGCACGCATTGTACGCCAACCGCGAAGCGGCGTTGCTCGTAGAAAACCCGCGTCTGGCGCAAGAATTCGGTTCTGTATTCGAAGAAGACTGGGCGATTGCTCAAATTGCATCTGCATGAAAAAGTGAATCAAGTTGATTTCCAAAAAAGATTTTTCAATACGCTCGGCTGCAACAAAGCACTTGTACAGCATAACCGTGCTGACCAAGCAATACTTTCCCTACGCCGGGCTTTCTTTGGAAAAGATAGGCGCGCGCTTGCGCGACAAGCGCTTCAAGTACTTCGTCGCGCTCTACAACAGCCATTCGGTGGGCTACGTTGACTTGCACATGCGGGGCAAAACGTGCAAGATACTCGGCTTGGCAGTCTTGCCTGAATTCCGGGGTTTCGGAGTCGGCACTAAGTTGTTGCAATCTGCAATGAAAGAGGGAAGGAAGCGCGGCGCAACTCGATTGGTTTTGCTTACTACCGAAGGGAACTCGGCGCGGGGCTTGTACGAGCGCATGGGGTTCGTGAAGAAAGGCAGGCTGAAGAAAAAACTGTGGGGCCATGAAGTAATAGTAATGGAATACCGCAAAGGAAAACACGCCAAAACGCCGATTCCCGCAAGGCGGGACGTCTCTTAGGCGGGAACCGTTTATTGCTTGCGTGTGCGGACTCCCTTAGTAATGAATTGCCGTAAGGGAAAGCCTATCTTCGAAAGAAAGTCCCGTTTGGCCGGGCGACTCGGAAGACGGCCGTCCTCCCCGTTCGCGATTGCCTTTAACGGTTTGGGCGGCTTGTTAAGTTCCCAGAGTTGCGGCTTTAATAGTGCGGCAATTTTTTGCCAGATTGTTTTTACGGCAAGTTTGTTGCACAATACTAAGTTGAAGTTTGGGGTGATGAAAAAATGCGAGTAATCGCGCCGCAACGTTTCTTCAGGGGGGTAGCGGTGTAGGTGTTCGGGGCCGATAAGACGGTTTCCCTGTAGCTGGGCGACGACATCGTTGATGGGTATATATTCAAGTCCTATTAACAGTAGGCTTTTTAATCCGGGAGCGGTGTGTCAGCGATTTATAGTATATGTTTCCGGCTTTTCGGGCGTAGTGCGGTACGACCCTTTTCCTGCCGGTTCACGTTTTTCGTTTGGCATTCGGTTTTTCTCCCGTTTGTTTGGGTGGGTTTTCGTGGAATAAGTAGGTTATGCTATTTTGTTTCCAGCGCGCCAGCACTTCTTCAACTACCTGCCCGCGTTCGTTCCAGTGCAAGTGTATGTCGTCGTGGTGGCAGTAAGTGATCTTGAAGTTGCCGAAAGCGAGTTCGACGTCGTCCTCGCCGAAAAAACAGTCTCCCTTGGTTGCCTCTTCCGCATTTTGTATTTCTTCGATTATTTGGCACGGCTTTACGATCTTAGGCTTCCAGTTTGGGTGGAAGAAGTTCCAGGCGTGGCCGAAGGTTATTGAAACGCGGTGCAAGCCGTGCTCTTCAGCCAGTTTAACCAAGTGCTTTAACTCTGCGCGCAGTCCTTCCTTTAGCAAGTCGTCGGTTGTTGCCGAGTAACGTATTCTGCGGGTTTAATTCGTTTTTCTTGCGTTTGGCTTCACCTTCGTTGGAAGAACTTGGCGTCCGTCCAGTGGAAGAACACGAACACTGCCCAGTAGGAGACGAATGCGTGGAAGGAAGTCCAGCCGTTCAAGTAAACCAAGTTGCCTGTCCCTACGAGCATTGACTCTATGAAAGTCCCCGCCACCGCGACCGCCATCCCTGCAGGCAATGCGAACTTCAAGTCGAACTTCTTCGGGAACAGCAGATTCAAGGCAGCTCCTGCGCACAACGCGATTGCGAACACTTCAACCGGCGGGAAGAAAACGGAGGGGCCGAGGGGGAAAACGCTTCCGGTGCTGTGCCAGTAGCCCAAGAACAAGCCGGCTGTTTCGAAAATCCAATCGAACACCGCGAGAAACAAGCCCATTTTCAGCATGGACATTCTCTTTTGGGAGTCGGGGTTGCGCAGTTGTTTAAGGACCCAGATTACCGCTATTGCAGTTAAAAGCAGGAAGACCCACAAGCTCATTGAAATCAATGCCATTTCCCAAAACACACCCCTTGTAAACTGAGCTACGCGCGGCCTGCTAATAAACGTTTTCTCGTACCGTCGATTGCGCGTTTAATTTCAGGGCTTGGCGGTCTTCCAGATAAGGTCGAAGAGGTTTTTGTACCAATTTGCCAAATCCTTGCTTTCCATTGATATTACTAACGGCGCTTCGGTCCACATGATTACGGTCAGCTTGTTTTCGTAGACTATGGCCGCTGCCGGAAAGGGATCCACGAGTTTTACGAAGCGGACTTTGGTGTGGTCGTCTTTTTTCCGGTCTGCGCCCAGCGTGGACTGCATTTCCGGCGAAAAGAAAATGTTGCACTGTATTCCGAGCGCCGCGCGTTTCGCGTGCCACTTTCCGATGAGACGCCTGAAGCGCGGCACGTGCTTTAAGGGTATTGCCATTGAGAATGAGTTGATTTCTTTCGGATGGGTTTTCAGCACGTCGTCCAATGCATGCTTGAGGCCGTCCCAGCCTTCGAACACCTTGAACGTCGCCCCCTTCCGCCTGCGCGTCCCGGCCTTCATTAACGAATCCAGTCTGGAGAGGTTCTTGGCGAACTCCTTGCGGCGTCCGTTCATCCTTGCTTGCAATAGCTCGGGTTCCGGCGCGCGGTATTCCCGTCGGTTGTTTACGATGATGCAATTCGCGAGTCCCTTGCCTGCGAGCTGTTCGCACAGGAAGTAGGAAACCGATTTTTGCACGCCAAGGCGTACTGCAAGCGCCGAGCCCGTTGCGGGGCCGTCGGTAATCAACGACTCGAGCGCATTCGCTTCGCTTGCGCTCAGCCCCAGTTCTTCGAATCCGTTGGTTGTTGCCTTCATAGTAGTACACTACTGTACGGTCATTGTCTAAATAGTCGCTTTTGCAGTTTATTAATAGGTGGTTTTTATCATGAATGGCAAGTGGTGGAGGGCAGGCATTGCGGTGGTATTGGTAGTTGCGGTGTTGTTAGTATTCGCTTTTCCGAAGCCTGCGACCGAGCCGGTGAGGCTGGTCTACCTTCCTGCGGCGCAGTCGCTGCCGTTGTTCGTCGCAATGGAACAGGGCCTGTTCGAGAAGGAAGGGCTTGGCGTGGAGCTACAGAGGATGGAGAACCCGAACCAGATTATAGACGCGCTGGTGGTCGGAAAGGCGGACGCGGGGTTTGCGATTGCAACCGGGATATCCGCGGTCGCGGACACTAAGAAACCGGGCGCAATAAGGTTCAACAGCGTTTTCTGCGGAACCGGGGAAACCGAACGCCACAACGACGCGTTGATAGTGGGCGTGAATTCAAGCATTTCGTCTTTTGCTGACTTGCGGGGCAAGAGGCTGGGAATCATGCCAGGCATCCAGTGGAATACGATTTCGCGCAAGATACTAAAGGAGAACGGGATTGCAGAGTCGGAAGTCACGTTGGTTGAGCTGCCTATTTCCAACCATTTGGCGTCCCTCTCTTCGGGTGGCGTTGATGCCTTGCTTACTATTGAGCCGACAGTCGAGTTGGGATTAAGCAAGGGAATTGCGAAGATTGCGGTTGACACGCCTACTGTAAAGTGGGTTGCATCGCCAATCTGCTTGGGTGCGTCCGGACTTTCTGCGGAGTTTGCGCGCAAGAGGCCTGCTGAAGCTGAGAAGTATTTGCGGGCAGTTGACGCTGCAATAAGGCAGGTCCAAACCAATTCTTCAGTCAGGCAGTACCTCGTAAGGTACTTGTCGCTTTCGGAGGAAGTTGCGCAGGCAGTTCCGTTGCCAGTCTTGTATTCCCGCAGCGAGTTTTCTACCGATGTGGTCGGCGCTTACCAGGAGTTTGCGGACATTTTCTTCGAGTTTAACGTCACTTCGGTTCGGCCTGACGCGCGGCGGTTGATGCTGTGGACGCAGTGAGTGCGGAAGGCGTTAAGAAAACCTATTCTTTTTCGGGATTGCGGCAGCCGATACTGGACGGAGTTTCCCTTACGGTAAAGCAAGGCGAGTTCGTGGGCCTGCTGGGCCCTAACGGCTGTGGCAAGAGCACTTTCTTGCGGATGCTCGCAGGGTTGGAACAGCCCGACGGCGGCGTTATAACCGTTTTCGGCAGGACTGCCAGCGAAGGCAGGGTTGGTTACGTGCCCCAGCATACTGCAGGCGCGTTATTTCCGTGGCTGGATGGCTTGCAGAACATCGCGTTCGGCAACGAATGCTCGGAAGGGGATGCAATAGATATTGCGGAGGAATTCGGCATAGGTAAATATGCGCACGCGTTTCCCCACCAGCTTTCCGGAGGTTTGAAGCAGTTGTTTGCAATCGCGCGTTCGGTGCTGTCCGCACCCGACGTCTTCCTGTTGGACGAGCCGTTCAGCGCGTTGGACTACCAGAACCGGCTGCTTGTCGAAGAGAGGTTGCTTGCCTTGCGTGAACAAGGTGCTACTGCAGTAATAGTTTCGCACGACATCGAATCAACGGTTTTGCTGTGCGACCGCATAGCCGTATTGGGTAGCAAGCCTACTCGCGTGCGCGCATTGCTTCCTATTAGACTCGGGGAACGGAGGGGCGTGGAAACGCGGTTTGCTCCCGAGTTCAACTCGGTTTCCAAGCAAGTTTTCCGAGCGCTTACAGGGCTTGCGGGAAGTGAAGTCAATGCAGTTGCCTAGGATACTTGTTTTTCCTGCAATCGCGTTGGTTGCCTGGCAGGCCGTTGCCCAAACCCGGGTTTTCGACCCCTTCCTGTTTCCCACTGCCTTTGCAGTGCTGGAAAAACTGTTTGAATTGGTGGCGAGCGGCGCGATCCTGCCTGACTTGGCGAGCACGCTTGCTAAACTGGGGTTGTCGCTTGCAATCGGTTCTGTGCTCGGCGTAATGTTGGGCTTGCTGTTGGCAAGGTGGGAGTTTGCGTTCGAGTCGCTTTCGCCGGCAGCCGACTTCGTCCGCGGCATTCCGGGAACCGCGTTGTTCCCGCTGTTCATGCTTTTCTTCGGGGTCGGCGACGTTACTACTGTTGCATTGGCGGCGTGGGTGTGCGTGTTTTACTTATCGCTGCCGGTGTGCCGCGGATTGAGGGCAACCAATCCCGCGTTGATAGCTGTTGCCAAGAGCCTGAAGAAAACCGACTTGGAAATACTTTTGCAGGTCAGGGCGTTGGACGCGCTGCCGCGGGTGTTTACGGGATTCCGCATTGCCGCCAGCCTGACATTAGTAGTGGTGATGCTGGCGGATATGTTTCTTGGCGCGCAGGCCGGCTTGGGCAAGGCGTTGATTGACGCGGCTTACACTTATGACGTTGCCAAGCTGTACGCCGTGATAATAGTGGTGGGCGTAATCGGCTATTCGTTGAACCGCGGAATAGCCGTTGTAGAAAAGAAGGTAGTGCACTGGAAATAGGCTTGCCGCAGTTACTATCGCCTAATATTAGGTTGTCCTGCGAAGCCGGATGCCCCAGTAGCAATTTCTGCGGACTTAGTTTAGGATTAGGGAAAACTGCTAACGCAAGCACGGGTTGATTGCAGTAGTTAAGCGTCTTTATAAAATCAGCATCAGCGTATGTATGTGACTGCGTCTCGTTGGTTTTCGGTTGCCGGCGCGTGGGCGGTTGCTTTGGTGGCTTCTTGGCGTGCTTGTTTCTCGATTTTTTCCACGAAGGCTTGTGCTTTCTTGGCTTGGGCTTCGAGTCCTTTTGCGTCGAACTTGGCTCCCATTTTCTTTCCGATGATTTCTAAGAGCGCGGCGGCTCCAATTGCGTCGAAGTTGGTTCCGGGCGTTTCGACGAGCAGGCACGTTCCTTTAAGTCCGTATAGGGGAGCAAGTGCGGGAACCAAGCCGGCCATTCCGACTATGGGCACCGTTCCTTCGGTTTTTTTGCAGCCTATTTTTTCAAAGGAGTGGAATGCTTCTTTGCCGCTTGCAGCGCAGTAGACGTTGGGTTTTTCCGAACGCCGGTTTACCGCGTAGCCTGCCATTGCAATTACTTCGCTTCCGTTGCAGGATGCAAAGTGTTTGAGCGTTTTCGCGGCGACTTCGTACTGACCTTCTACGGTTAACGGCTGGATGTCGCCGAGCATTATCATCAAATCGCGTTTGCCTACTTTCTTGTGGTAGAACGAGAGTTTGAACGGCCTAAGCGCGCCTGAAGGTTCGGCCAAGACTTGGTTGGGAAAGTGCGGCGAGTAGAGTGTTGCAATTCGGGTTGCCTTCAGGGTTTTAACCAAGTGGTCTGCTGCGAGCTTGCTTACCAAACCTATTCCAGGCAGTCCCATTAGTAGAACTGCGTCGTGTGCTCTCACTTGCTTGCTTATTCTCAAGAAGGACTGCTCGAATGAAGGAAAATCGTTTTGCGTAGTTTTTTCGGCCATGTTTTTCAAAATCACTTCCAATTTATAGAGAGCCGCCGTATTTTTCTTTCCTTCGGTAGGCGGCGTATTTGTCTTCGAACGAAAACTTTGGAGGATGCGCGGCGAGTGCTTCAAAACCGCACTTTGGGCACTTTTCGTTCAAGGTGTAGTTCGTGCATTTAATGCATTTTTTGAGCAGTTGTGTCAAGGAAAGAAATCACTTTTTCTCGCGTTCAAAACTCCACTCCATTCCTTTGGAAACTTTTTGTTCGACGGTCTGCTCTATTTTGCCCATCATTTTTCCCAACGTCTTGGGGTCGGGAGCTTGCACGTCGACGTAATAAACAGGAGCTCCCACGTAATGGATTTCCACTTCAGTTTTTTCACTTCCCATTTTTTCGATGATTGAAAGAACTTGCTTCACTTGCTCCACGCCGTTTCCGGCAAAGCACTTGAGTTTGAGTACGCCGCGTTCGCAAACGAATTTTTCCTTAATTTCCGCCTTGGCGACTTCACGCATTGCATCCAGCCAGGCTTTGCCTACTTTGGACTTAGGCTCTTCGCCGATTGCAAGCGCTTCGAATGCGGCGTAAAGTTCTCCGTACTCGTTGGTAAGCGGTTCTCCTGCTTCTTTGACTGCCAGTTGCGGGGTTTTGCCTAACTTGATTGCAACGCGTTCCAACAGTTTTTCCGCACGCTTGGCCTGCTGCGTGCTCTCAAGCTTGCGTTTCCTGTCGGCTTCACCGACTTTTTTGAGGCTCACGTCCACCTGCCGCTTTTCAGGGTCGATGCGCGTGACCATTAAAACAAGTTTCTGGCTTTCTTTTATGCGCTCACGAATGTTGCGCACCCAGCCGCTGCTGACTTCCGAAATGTGGAGAAACGCGTCCATCCCGTACTCGTCCAAAAAAATGAATGCGCCGTAAGGAACGATTTTCTTCACAGTGCCCAGCACGAACTCTCCGACTTCAGGGTACTGCAACGTCATCTTTCCTACAACACTTCCAAAATCTTACAGTCAATGCGTGCACGACCGCCTTGAGGCCTTATCAAAACCTTGCCGCATTTGAGACAACTTACTGCCATTTTAGCGTCTCCGAAAACAACTTCGTTACCGCCGCAATCGCATTCAACGTGCAAAAACCTACTCAATTCAAACCACCTTGTAAAGACTACTTCGCGGTCTCCGCCTTCTTCTTCATGCGGCCGCTTATCGTACGCTCGTGCTTCTTGTGACACACCAGGCACTCCAACATTATCTTGTTGCGAACCCCTTGTTTCTTCACCTTCTTCTTGCCTGCAACCTTGCCGTGGTAACCTTTAAGCTTCCTTTCCTGTCTCAAGTTGCCCCACGCAAGCGTCCTGCCTTTTTTGGCTTTGGACGTGCTCACTTTCACTTTATGCTTCGAGTGCTTCTTGCAAGACGGGCAATAAGCATTTAATTCCTTCGGAACAATCACTTTACTTCACCACCGTTTAACGTCTGGACGTCATGCGCTTCTTCAGCCGCATTCCGCCTAATCAACGAAAGAGCCTGTTCCCGTGCAAGCCTTACTACCTCCAAGGCAGTGAACGGACCGTACTCGTGACCGTCAGAGCCTACAAAAGCCTCTGGAAAATCCGCGAGAATCCTGACGTTCAAAAACCCGTCAGAAACAGGAACGCAGGCCACGCCTCCCGTTTCATCCGAAGCAACCGACGCCTTGCCTGCAAGACTGCACTCCAACTCATTCAATACCTTGACTACCTGCGTATATAAGTGTTTTTCCTCACTTGCAAGACCCTCGGAATCCACTTCCCCTGCCCTAATATCCCTCAAGGCCTTGAGCAAAACCTTCTGCTTACGCAACTCGATAATCTCCCGTAAAATCCGTTCGGCTCCATCCCGGACTCGAGCCGCATCCAAAGAAAAACTCTTTTTCAGAGACGCGTCCTGCAAAGCAAACCACGCGTGGCAATCGACAAAAAAATTATCCGGCAACGGCGTAAGCCCCCCGCTGCGCTTCTCTAGCAACTGCACCCGACGCAATTCATCAAAACCAACTTCAGCCAAAAACAATCAACGGAAACATAACCATTGACAAAAATTAAAAACCCGCCCTTTGGAACATATCCCGACGCAATTCATCAAAACCAACTTCAGCCAAAAACAATCAACGGAAACATAACCATTGACAAAAATTAAAAACCCGCCCTTTGGAACATATCCC
>MNVG01000017.1:43272-44447 GCA_001871495.1 Candidatus Micrarchaeota archaeon CG1_02_51_15 | reverse complement strand
GACCGCCGGGGCCGGCATTACCTAAAAACCAGCCGTTAACTTCAAAAAAATCATTTATTTTCAGCATGATATGGAATTGCCGTTCTCGGATTAATTAATTGCGTCGCCGCCCCGTTCCCGCCAACAATTAAAAACTCTAAGCGGTTCATAGCTGGCGGTGTTATTCCAATTGATTGAAATCCGCGAACTAGAGAAGATAAGCCTGAAGAAACCGATTATAATCGAAGGCTTTCCCGGAATAGGCATGGTGGGGACAATAAGCTCTTCCTACCTCGCCGAAAAACTCGGGATGAAACTCGTAGGCTACATGGCAAGCAACAAGTTTCCCCCAATTGCCGCAATACACGACTACATCCCCGTTTCCCCCGCGCGCATCTACGCCAGCAAAGAACACAACCTAATAGTCCTCTACTCCGAGTTCGTAATCCCCGCCGACGTAGTGTTCTCCCTTACTGAAAAGATAATCGCCTGGTCAAAGTCCAAGAAAGCATCCGTAATCTACTCACTCGCCGGCATTGCCGTGCCCGAACCCAACGATAAAGTATATGGAATAGCCAGCACCAAGCAGGTTGCCGAAGCGCTCAAGAAAAAAGGAATCGAGCCCATCAAGGAAGGCGCTACCCAGGGAGTAAGCGGCGTGCTGATAGCCGAGTGCGCGGCCCAGAAATTCCCGGCGGCGAACATAATGATACAAACCAACTTTTCCCTCGACCCCCGCGGCAGCGCGCGCCTCATCAACAAACTCTGTGAAGTCACCGGTCTGAAGGTCGACACTGCCCGCCTGCTAAAAGAAGGCAACGAAATCGAGGAAAAAATGAAGCAGGCAATGAACAAAATGCAGTCACTCCACAAGGACTACAAACAAATGGAAAACAGCTCGATGTACGGGTGAACCACCCCGATTGGAGCAATAAGCCTGCTGCCATACAAACAGGGTTGCGTTGCCCGAAATAGCGCAGGAAGCTATTTTCGAATCAAAAACCAGTACGCCATAAGCTCGCCTTCCATCTTGGCGTGGTTCCTAAACTTTTTACCGATAATCTTTCAAAACCGTTCGTTGTGCTTCATTTCAGCCGAGTGTGCCATTTCGTGAAAAACAACGTATTCGACCAACGAGCTCGGCAAGAACCTTAGAGTGCTGTTTATTGTCAGGTTTGTGTTCCTGCTGTGGCTCC
>MNVG01000017.1:0-43265 GCA_001871495.1 Candidatus Micrarchaeota archaeon CG1_02_51_15 | reverse complement strand
AGAGTTCATTTTCCTAAAAAAAGTCCTTCCAACCTGAAAGTCGTGTTCCCTCCCGATTTTGTCAACTAACGCGTGGACTAACTTTTTCAATTCGGGGACGCTTCTTTCAACCAACTTTCTTTTCTCTGAGCGTGCAACTGCCGCGCTTATAGCCAGTCTTTTCCGCCTTATCCAAGCCGCGTGTTTTTCAATAATTTCTTCAACGTCTTCCTTGCCTTCGGGCATCACTACCAGCAATTCTCCGGTCTTGAACTCCAAGCGGGGATACTCAATGTCGCGGTAGGCTACGGAATACGGGATTTCGAGTTCGTCCACGCTAATTCTGGGCATAAGAAACCACGCGATCCATTATCTTGCCGTGCAGTTCCTCCAACTCGCCAAGAGAAAGCCCTTCCTTGACGTACTTCCTGAGGAAAAGCCGCACTTCTTTGTCAGCCGCCTTTTTGGCGCTTGCCTGAAACTGCCAGCTGCTAAACATGTCCTCGTCCAGCTTCTGGCCTATTTCCTTAACGTCTTCAACCAAATTCTTGAACGGAAGTTTTTCCTCCAAAAACAAGAGAATTGCGTACTCAAGGTTGGAAAAACCCAACTCTTTCTTACGCTTGTCCAACTCGTTTAACTCTCGGATTACCGCCGCGCCCTCGCGTAAACCGACTCAAAATCCGCGGATTTCTCCTGCCACATCTTAAAAATGCGTTCCGCCTTGCCGACCAGCGTTTCGTAAACCGGGTTCGTCTTCTTGTCAACCAGTACGTAACGGTTCAGCGTGAAAACCACGTTGGCCGCCTTTTGCTCTTTTGTTTCCTGAAGTTTTTCAAGTTCCCTCAAATAATTCTCGTCAAAAGCAATTACTGGAAGGTCGTTCACCAGCTTCTGCACTTCAGTCGTCTTGTACGCGCACTTCAGCGTTTTAGAGTAATACTTTTCCAAGTACTGCTCGGCCTCGGGGTCGCTTCCAATGACTTCCTTCAAGTAAAAAACGTAAACCGCAGACAGCCAACAATAGTCAACGTACCTCTTGGCCTTGACTGCGTCTGAACCGAGGACTTCAAACAAACTCCGCAGCCCCTTGTAACCCTCGACAAAACGCTTTGCATTGCCTTCAACTGTAGTAATCGTCCGTATTGCGTCATCCATTGCCTTGCGGCCAACCGACTCCCGCCACTTGGTAGTAGTGCAATACTGTGCGGCAGTCTTGACTGGAGAAACCGGCGCGCTTACCAACATTTTCAACCGCTACCGCGTACGAAGGCACGACGTGGTCTACGGCGAAGCCGACTCGGTGGGCGAAAACGAGGCTGCGAATGCAATCCAGAACGCTAAAAAATTCTTGGCAAAAGTCCGCGAAAAGATAGCCTAAATAATTCGCTCCACCAAAAACTTGGTGTGCGCAGGGATGCCAGAGTTTGGAAAATGGGCAGGGCTTAGAACCCTGTGGCCTAGCGCCTACGAGAGTTCAAATCTCTCTCCCTGCATTATTGTTTTCATCCTAATTTATATACGGTCCGCGCGTACGATTTGTTGTGATTGAGGAATTCAAGCCGCGTACGGCCGGCGCTAGGATGACCGCCCGTTTTCTTGCAGTTCCGCCTGGCTTTACTGTCCGCGGGCTGAAAGACTTGCTGTACGAAAAAGCAGGGGAATTCGAGACTATTGACTACGTTTATGTTACCGACGAGGGGGAGCTAGTTGGCGTGGCGTCTTTGAAAGAAGTTTTTCAAGCCGAAGACGATATGCCCATACGTCAAGTAATGCGAGGGCAGGTTATTGAAGTTGGCGCGTCCGCGCACCAGGAGCGGGCTGCTTACTTGGCGTTGAAGCACGGCTTGCGCGCCATTCCGGTTGTCGACTGCAACCGCGTTTTGCTTGGCGTGATTCCGCACGCGGCGTTGCTTGAAATTTTTCACCAAGAGTCTGCAGAAGATGCTCTAAAGGCAATAGGGATCCACCACAAGCCGCGGGAAATAGAAGACATTAAGACCACAGGCCTTCGTTTGATCAAAGCACGGCTTCCGTCGCTGTTGCTGGGACTGGTTGGCGGAACGCTTGTTGCTTACTTGATAGGTGGCTTCGAGATTATCCTCAAGTCTTACATTGCTTTGGCTGCTTTTCTTCCGGTAATAGTTTACTTGAGTGATGCGGTTGGAACACAGTCGCAGACGCTGGTAGTGAGAATGATTGCTTTAGAGCCCGAGTTTTCAGTGCGCAGGTACTTGTGGCGCGAGGCCAAAGTTGGGTTGGCACTGGGAGCCGCATGTGCGCTTGCAGTTTTTCCCGTTGCGTGGTTCATTCAAGGCACGGTAATCTTTGCCTGCGTGGTTTCCGCGTCACTTTTCATCAGCGTAATACTGCAATCGTTAGTCTCCACTTACGCTTCAATACTGCTTCACGACTTGCACTTCGACCCGGGAACAGTCTCCGGCCCGGTCACGACAATAATCAGCGACTTAACAACAATACTAATCTATTTCGCGATTGCAGTTGTGTTGCTTAAAATCGTTTGAATGCCGTCGCAAAGGTATTTATCCGCAGTCGGCGTTCGTGTTCGTAAGAGGTTTTTGTGAAAATGATTTTTGGAGACGCCGAATTGCTGGTCGTGGGAATAGTTGTTTTCTTGCTGGTCTTAATCGGCGTTTTCCTGCTGGTGGACTGGCTGCGCAGCCGTTCCAAACCAGTGCGCGGGCTTGTAGCGCGCGTTGCCGTAGCCGAACACACGCAGGCAAAGCGCGTTGCCAACAAGCCAAAACGCAAGCACGCAGTTTCCAAAGCGCGCAAGCACGCTGCAAGCCGTAAGGCACGCTTAAAGGAATTAGTGCAAAACTTTGAAATAAGGCGTTGAAAATAGGGCTTGCTATTTTTGTTTTAGGTCGTGAAGTTCAAGTAGCCTTGTTTTGCTTGGTTTACGGGAATCGTGTGTAGCACGTTTACTGTTTCGGCTCCCATTCCGCTTAGTTTAGCAGTAAACGCGGTTATCGCGTCTTTTCGGCCTCGTACTACTACTTTCGCAGAGCCTTGGCCCAGTGGATTGATCGTTCCTTTAAGTGCTAGTGCGCGGGCGGCGTTGGTGCAGGCTGCTTTGAACTTTTGGGAATCAACGTCTCCTTGAACCATTACTGTTGTTTGAACCATTTCACTCATAATCGTAAACACCTTGTCTAATTGATCAGAATTAGTAAGAGGGCGCAAGTTTTTTTACCCTGCAGGTAGGGTGAAGTCGAAGGGCAACGATAACTTTGGGGTTACGCGCGTTAGCCGCTTGGATAGTTAGGCCTCAGGCAGGACGTAATAAAAAAGGGGGGTTGGCGGGGTTATTCCCGCCCTTTGAATCTAACTTATCCGAATAGTGCCGAGAGTCCTTCTGCGGCGGCTGCTTCTTTTTGTTCTTCGGATGGGCCTTCTTCTTTCGTTTCT
Source organism: Candidatus Micrarchaeota archaeon CG1_02_51_15 (assembly GCA_001871495.1). Lineage (GTDB taxonomy): Archaea > Micrarchaeota > Micrarchaeia > Norongarragalinales > UBA8480 > UBA8480. The sequence goes on along the minus strand of MNVG01000017.1, from coordinate 39,854 downwards.
TCTACTTTGGTCTCTCCGGCTGCTCCTGAAGCGGGCGCGGCTGCGGCGAACACTGCTTTCTTCTTTTCCTCGTCTATGTTGACTCCCTCGAGGGAGGTTACGAGTGCCTTGATTTTAGTGTCGCTTGGCGTTATGCCTGCTACTGCGAGGACTTTCTTGACGTTTTCTTCGTTGATCGGTTGCTTTGCGGCGTTGAGCAGCATTGCAGTGTAAACATATTCCATTTTTTTTCACCTATTATTTTTCCTGAAAATCTTTCCTGTTAAAAATCAAAAAAGGGAGAGGGGGTTGCGCGCGGTTGGGTTGGCTGTTGTGCTTATGCAGGCGGTTGTTGTGCTTCTGCAGGCGTTTCGGCTACTTTCTCGTCTTTCTTAACTCGTTCTGCAATGGTGAGGGCTTCGAGCTCGGCTTTTACTATTGCGGGCGAAATGAATTCTGGCGCGAAGTACTGGGTTGCAATGGCTATTGCGGTTGCTTCCGAGTAGGCCGTGCGTATTGTCGTGAGGTAGTATTCTTGGTCGACGTCGAGCACGTCTGCAGTGTAAATGAGTCCGTCGGAGTAGACTGCCTTGACTTCCACGCCTACTTCGAAAGGCTGTATTCCCAGTTTCGAGAGGGCTTTTGTAACTGGTTCGGAAATGGGTTCGTCTTTCTTGACTACCGTAGAGTCTTTGCCTATGACTATTTTCGGACCTTGTATTTTAGCGTCTATCTTGGCTTGTTTGAGTTCGGTTAGTACCGGGCCAGGCGCGAGGTTGGTTTCTCCTGCGGGCACTATTATGTCTGCTGGAGCAAGTTGGCCTGGTTTTGCGAACGTCTTGGACTTGTTTTGCTTGAACGTCTTGAATAGCTTGAAGGGGTCTAGTTTAGTTAATATGATTATCTCCGCGTCGGTCATTTGGGCCTGTATTTGCTTGAGTTCGGGCCTAGCCGCATCCATTGCGCGCGTCAAAAGCGTTTTTCTTGCGACTATCATTACTACTTTGTCGCGGACCTTCTTCTTGATTGCGTTATACTGGCTGGACTTGAGTCCGGCAATGCTTGCAACTGCCACTACTGGGTAGTCGAGGAACTGTTGCTCAAGTTGCTTGGCAATCTCTTGTTTTTGTTGTCTTGATAACAATTTAATCACACTTTAACCGGCTTGCCCATCGTTGTTTTTACGTAGGCGCTTGCAACGCGGGGTTCGGAAACCTTTTTTATTACTACTTCCAGAACCGCCATTACGTTCTCGACTATTTGTTCTTTAGGCATGTTTTCTCTGCCGACTATGCAATGCAGGCAGGGTAGCATTTTTCCTTTTACTTTAAGCGTGATGCTTGCGCGGGTTTTCTTAACGAGTTCGGCGAGGTTTATTCCCGGCAGGATGGGCGTTGGGAGCTTTCCTTTGGTGCCCAGCACTTGTCCTAATTGTTTTCCGATTACAGCCATGAATTGGGGTGCGGCAAGAAGCGAGTACTTCAGCAATTCTGCTTGTTTCTTCTTGTCTGAAGCAAAGGCAGTGATGTCGGCTGCGCCGAATACTGCGTCTGCAACGTTCTTGGCGTCCAGTGCAAGCTGTCCGTCTGCAAAAACGGCTACTTTCACTTGGCGTGCCGCGTTGGGCAGTGCAATGTCGGTGTTAACGCGGTTTTCAGGCTTTTTGAAGTCCAGTTCCTTGAAGTTGATTGCCAAGTCCACGCTTTGGGTGAACTTGCGTTCCGACTTCTGGGCAAGAGCCTGTTCAACGGCTTTTTCAACGCTTTTTTTATCGAATGCCATGATTGTTGCGAAACCTTCCTTTTAAAGTAAATTCGGGTTTTCCTCGAATGCGTGCCTTTTTTTTCAAAGGCCGATTCCCTCCTGCTTCAAAAGCAGTAAAACGGGAAAACCAGTTGACACTCTTTTTGCACGCAATGCTTTAAAACCATTACGACCGATTATGCCTGTAACTGCGTTTTACGCATACGGGCTTTTCAAATGAGTGATAATCCGCGAATAAAAACCCCGCCGGTGCTGCCGCGTATTGATACTAGTAGAATTGATTATGTTTTGGATGACGTGAAAAATTTTCTTAATGTTGTTGCAAAATACCGTCTTGAGTCGCCGACTGCAGGTGAAGACTACTCCGCTGCGCTTGAGGCTGCAACTGAAATCCTTGAACAAGTAAACCGGCATAATATTTTCAGGGATTCTGAAAACAACGGGCTTCATCGGCGGTTGGTCGAACAAGCATTATTCAATCCCTCTGTTCCTGTGCGGAGTCTTCTTAGGAATGCGATTAAAGCCGGAATAAAGTATAAGGCCGAACGCATTGACTTGGCAGAACACTTGTTGGCCGGTGTTCCCAATACGCGGCTTGAACGAGGCGACCGGGAGTGGATATGCAGTGCGTTGGCTGCTATAGGGAAAAAAGCGCCGTACGCTGTTGACGGCCGTAAGGTATATGTTGCGTTCAAAGAGTTGGTAGCGCGGGCGCGGACCGATAAGGAAAGAAGGGAATTGAGGTCTGAAGTGAAGGCGCATTGCGAAGAGCTGGGGAAAGTGGTTCCGGTCACTTCTTTTCAGCGTGTGAAGGCAACTGTAAAAAGGTGGGTTTCGCGTGAGAGAAGAGAGTAATGGATCAGTCTATTGTTGAAAGGAATTTTTTGACTACTTGGTTGATGTCGTCGTCCGTCCGTATTCCTTTCCATTGTGACTTGGGAGAAACTATGTTTACTACTACGATGTCGGCTCCGTTGAAGGAGGCGGACTGGGCTTCTTTCAAGTCGACTCCGCCTGCGGCTGATATAAGGCAGTCGAATTTGCTGAGTATTCTTGCAACGTGGCGGTACTGGATTATTTTTCCAAAAGCGTTTTCTTCGTCGCGTCCGCGGTGAAGCATTGCCACTTGCGGGACCATTGAGAGCGAGCGCATGACGCGCAGCGGATCTTCGACGTTTATGAAGTCTATCATCAAGTCGATGCCGCGCGTTTGTGCTGTTTTGGCGGCCAGGTCTATTGTCTGCTTTGGTGCCGCGCCGAGCACGGTGACCGCATTTGCTCCTGCAATTGCGGCATAGTTTACTTCCTGCCTGGCGCCGTCCATTATCTTGTAGTCCGCGACAATATATCCGTCCCACATGCTTCTAATAGTCTCTATTGCGTGCATGCCTTCTCTTTTTAGTAAGGGGGTGCCTGCTTCGATTAGAACGCGGTCGTCTTTAGGAAGCGCTTGAATTACGGATTGGGCTTCTTCGAGTGACGAGTTGAATGCTATTTGCAGGCGCTTGCGTTTTTTGTCCAGTTGCTTCACTGGCTTTTGGACGAGCGCTTTGAGCGAAAGAAAGGGGTTCAAACGGGTTTCCCTTCGTTAATCTTTTTTCTTGCCGCCCACCAGTTGCGCGGCGGTTGAAGCAAAGTCTGTGGGTACAATGATGATTATTTTTTCGCTGGGGTCTGCCGCGATTTCGCTTATTGTCTGGAGCGTGCGCAGGTGCAGTGCGCCTGAAGTGGAAAGACGTTCGGCTGCTGCAGCCAGGTTTTTGCTTGCTTCGAGTTCTCCTGCAGAAAGGGTTACGCGTGCACGGCGTTCGCGTTCGCTTTCGGCTTGCTTGGCCATTGCGCGCTTCATGTCTGTAGGCAGTTCTATTTCTTGGATGTTTATGCTCTGGATGTCAACGCCCCATTCGCCAGTGTCCTTGTCGACTATTTGCTTGATTGCGTCGGCGAGCTTGTCGCGCTGCATCAGCACGGCGTCTAGTTCGTTGTTGCCTATCACGTCGCGTACTGCGGCTTGCGTGAACTGGGCTACTGCGAAATTGTAGTTTTCTATCTTGGTTATCGCGTCTTCGGGTTTTTCGACTTTGAAGTAAACCACTGCGTTGATTAGCACTGGGACGTTGTCTTTCGTCATAATCTCCTGTTTCGGCACTTCGGTGGTGACAATGCGCACGTCTACCGTAATCACTTGCTGTACGAAAGGAATTACGAAGTTAAGCCCCGGCCCGAGAGTCCCGGAATACTTGCCAAGCGTCAAAACCACGCCGCGCTGCCACTGGTTGAGTATCACTACCGTAGCGACGACTATGCCTAGTATTACGAGGAGGATGCCGAGGAACAGGTTTTCAAAAGCCATCAACCCAAAGCCAATCAAGACTAACACTATTCCCAAGCCAGCCAACATATGTTTCCACCTTTAATCGAGTAAGCGCGTCCGCGTTTTTAAAAGTATTCAAAACGCGGCGTCAGGAAACCTTGCGGAAAGACCAGGCGTGGGGTTCGGAGCTGCTATGCGGGAATTACGTTTGGCGTATTTTCGTTTCAGCTTTTCGCTTGCCTGTTTGTCGGGTTGGAAGTGGGCTTGAATTAATGCGGATTCTAGTGGGCTGGCTTCGCCAAGCCCTTTATTGTGCATTATGTTGAGCCTGCCGTCCGGCTTAAGCACGCGGCGGATTTCCGCAAGCAAGGCGTTGTGTGCGCGGTTGTCCGCAAACGCGGGGTCAATGGTGGGCGCGTTGAGCACGTTGTTACTCGTATTTCGTCAACTGTGCCGTTACCTAGCGGCAGGTGCAGTCCGTCCGCGTGTACTGCGTGCCCTCCTTTTTAAAATATTTTTTCGGTTTCTTGCGAGATGAATAACTCGTGCGGGTTGTTATTGAGTAGTGCTGCAAATAAAGGGTTTCCAGCAAAACTAAATGGCAGGCGGTTCGCGCGCGGGTGTTCTATTCCTATGTAAATCCTGTTGCGCGGCGGTTTTGCGTCGGTCGGGTGTGGCGGTTTCCGGTTCTTATAGGCTTCCAGTCTTTTCTGCTGTTCGGTAGTCAGTTTTTCTTTTAGTTCAAGCGGCTTGGAAGTCCACGGGACCGGGCCGTATCCTATTTCAGCGATGATTTTTTTCGGAAGCGGCTTTTCTTCGGGCATACCGTGAGCTAGGGCTGGGGCAGTTAAAAAAGAGGGGGGGAACGCAACGTCTGTTGTTGCGTTTATTCCTTTAGGAGTGCGTCGTATTTTTTCGCGTCAACGTCTTTCTGCGCTTGCTTTGGGTTCTTGCCTTCAACGGTTACTCCGAGGCTGAGGCAGGTGCCCATAACTTCTTTTGCGCGGGATTTGAGCGTGCGGGCCAGTGAAGCGGTTTCCTTCATTTTAGCTATTTTGACTACTTGCTCCATTGAGATGTTGCCTATTGTCTTCTTTCCTTTCACTCCTGTTTCTTCTTTGACCGGCGTTTTGATGCCTGCTTCGGATTTTATCAACGCGCTTGCAGGCGGCGTGCCGACTTCGATTTCAAAGCTTTTGTTGCTTTTTTCGATAATTACTTTTACTGGCACGGACATTCCTGCAAATGCCTTGGTTTTCTCGTTTAAGGCTACTATTATTTGGCCTATGTTTGCGCCGGTTGGTGCTATTGCGGGCCCTAGCGGCGGAGCCGGGGATGCCTTTCCTCCTTCTATTAGCGCTGAAACGGTTATTTTCGCCATTGGTTTTTTTCACTCTCCTCTAAAAATTTTACTGCGGAATTATCTTCACGGCGCTTGCCTTGATGGTCACGGGAATCGGGACTGCGACTTCCACGAGTTCTATTGTGACGTCTTCTTTCTCGATTCTTACCACTTTGGCGCGCTCGCCTTTGAACGGTCCGCTGGTTACTTCCACCATGTCTCCTTTGTTTAGTATTATTTCATGGGGCTTGCTTTCAAGCAGTTCCTTTATTTCGCTTACTGGCATAGTGCGGTGCAGCGTTCCTTTCACGTGGGGTACGTTTGCAATAATTTGCTTTGCGGCAATGTCGTCATCGCTTTCTGCCATTAGGTAGCCCCGTAGGCGCGGGGAAACAACTATTGCCTTGATTGGCGCGCCTGATTTCACTATTTTTTTGTAAAGCAAGTCGGCAACAATGCTTTCCTGCCCTGCAGTAACTCTGTAAGTATATAACATTTTTCTTCACGGTCCTCTTGCTTTTTCAGCTTCCTCTTATATAGTATGCCGCCATTGAAATGACGAAACCTATCATGCCTATAACTATCATGCCCAACGCAGTGCTGAACGCAATGTGGCGGAATTCCCGGGGATTCGGCTTGTGTGTCACGTTCAACACGCGTTCGCTTTGCTTGACGAAATCCGAGATCATTTGCTTGAGTCCCTTTTTTTCTTCAACATCCATTTTTGCGTTTCATCCCCTTTGCTTTTCGCATTTTAAATGAATTCAACGTCTTCAAGCGCAGCTTGTTTCTGCTGTTCGGGTGCAGGTGCTTCTTTTATTCCGGCTAGTACGCACATCACACGCACTGCCCGCTTGTCCATCGAATTGTCGACTGTGGCGCCCCAGATTATGTGCGCGTCTTTGTGTATTTTAGCGGCTATTGCCGAAACTGCTGACTCGGCTTCGCCCAGAGTCAAGTCGTCGGCGCCGGTTACGTTTATGAGCGCGCGGTCGGCTGCTCCGTAGTCGACGTCCAATAACGGTGACGCCAACGCCTTTTCGGCAGCTTGAGCAACGCGGTCTTTTCCTTCTGCTCCTGCGACCTCTCCCAAGCCGATTACGGCCATTCCTCCACGTTCTAAGATCGTTCTAATGTCTGCAAAATCCAGGTTGACTAAACCTGGTTTCGTAATGAGTTCCGCGATTCCTTTGACTGCGTTTGCCAAAACCGTGTCTGCGACCTTGAACGCCGCATTCAACGGCAGGTCGGGAACGAAGTAAAGTAGCTTGTCGTTAGAAATCGCTATTGTAGTGTCCGCTTGTTTGCGGAGCTTGTCCAAACCCGAGTTAGCGTTTATCATCCTGCGCTTGCCTTCTGAGGTAAACGGAGTCGTGACTATTGCAATTACTATCGCGCCGGCTTCTTTGGCGGCTTTTGCGATTACGTGCGCACTGCCTGTGCCGGTTCCGCCGCCCATTCCGGCGGTTATGAATACAAGGTCTACTCCTTCAAGCAACTGCCTTATTTCCTGCTCGGATTCCTGGGCTGCCGCTTCGCCGACTTCGGGGTTGCTTCCTGCTCCGAGTCCTTTGGTTTTCTTCTTGCCCATAAGCAGTTTCTTGTGCGACTTTATGCGCAAAAGGTGTTGGGCGTCGGTATTGGTTGCAACCAGAGTCGTTCCTGCAATGCCTATTTCTTGCAGGCGGTTTATGGTGTTGCTGCCGCTTCCGCCGGTTCCTATAACTAGGATTCGGGGCGCGCTTTCTTTAAGGAACTCCATTAACTGTTGGTCCTCGACACTCAAGGCCTGGCCCGGAGCTTGGACTATTGCGTTCTTGCTGCTTCCAAACATCTTTTCAAAGTCAGAGTCAATCATCTTACAAAACCATTTGCCGTGCACTGCGAAAGGGGATGAAACCAGTCGTTTCCTCCGCTAAGCAAGGTCAAAACAATCGACTAAACTAACGCTCAACAACATTAATAACCGTTTTGCCCAGCGGTTGTTTAGCGCGCTGCTATTGCGATTGCATGTGCGGCTGCGGTTTGCCTCTATTCTTCTTCACGGGACATCGCGCGTTTTTTCTTCAACTCGGCGTATTTCTTGATTATTTTCGCGAGTTCCTGGAGCGACTCGCGCACTGCCAAGTGCAGGTCCCAGTTTTGCTTGTGTTCGTCTACGTTGGGCGGAGTGCGTGAAGAAAACACGTTTCCTTCGATGGTCAGCCTGCTTTTGACTTCAAAGCGTTTTTTCTTGCCTTCCACTTTCGACTTCACGTGAAGCGTAAGCGAGTCCTCCGGGGCCAAGTCAATTGTTTTGTTCCACTTGGCAAGGAAGGTGTTGCATTCGTCGAAAAGCGATTGCTTGAGCATTGTTTCGTCTTCTTTCAATCCTACTATTTGGATTGGCGCGGGTTTTTCCATTAGGCACGCACGCATCACGTCTTTTGCCGCAAGCATCCCTATTGGCTTTCCTTCTTCGGTTATCACCAGTCCCATTACGCGGCGTTCAATCATTTGCTTCAACGCGTTTGAAAGCGAATCGTTTTGGGTTACGGAAGCCACGTTGGTGCTCATTATGCTGGTTATGGGTTCCTTGCCTATTCTTTCAAGGAGGGTGGGTTCGAAAGTGCTTTGGCGCGCGGCACCTGCAGTGTGCGGGCTTACTTTCACTGCCAAGTCGTAGGTTGAAATGACTCCAGTCATCCTGCTTTGCTTGTCCAAAACCGGCACGCGGAACAAGTTGTTTTCCTTGAACGTTTTACGCGCTTGCGAAATAGTAGTTTCTTCGGTTATGCTTACTAGCTTGCGCGTCATGTATTCCGATATTTTCTTTCCTTTAACTGCGTTTGAGGCAACCATTGAGCTTAATGCGCCCCACCTGGTGACTACGCCTAGTATTTTTCCGTCGTCTATCACAGGCAGTACTTTGTCGTCGCCGTTGAGGAAAGCAGCCATCACGTCTTCGTCGGAAGTGCGGGGGGAAACGGTTTTCGGGTGTGCGGTGAGCTTTCCTACTTTTGTGCTTGAAGGACCGGTGAAGTCGCGGAGAACGCGGTCGTCAACCAGTCCTGCGTATACTCCGTTGTTAGTTACTCCGAAGTGTAGAATGTTGGGTTCTTTTGAAGCAGCGGAAATCGCTTTTGCCAAATCGGTTCCTGCGTCTACCACTGTTGTTTTCTCCATCAAGTCAATTGCAGCCATTTAGTACCATTCCTCCCTTGCGTCTTTTGCCTTATTGGCTATAACTGCGGGAACCTATTAAAACTCTTTTTTTTCAGTTTAACCACTGTTTGACGCGCCTGAAGGCAGTTGCGGCGAGGTTGTAAAGTTTATTTAACTCGTTTTGTTTTCATCAAAACATGGCTATTCAGGCGAGGACGCGGAAAATTTACTCGGATATAAAAGCGTTGCGGGTTCAAGGTGCGGACCAGGTTGCCGCAGCTGCGTTGAAAGCCTTGGAAATAGAGGGTCTTGCGTCCAAGGCGCGGAATCGAGAAGACTTTTTTGCCGACTTGCGGGCAGCTGCTTTGTACTTGAAGACAGTGCGGCCGACCGAGCCCGAGTTGAGGAATGCCTTGAGGCTTGTTTTTGCCTCGGTTCACCTCTGCAGTGGGGATAATATTGCTGACTTTAAGGAGGCGTTGTCCAAGCACGTGGGGCTTTACCAAAAGAACTTGTCGAACGTGCGAAGCAAGGTTGCCGAATACGGGGCGCGCTTGGTTCCAGACGGCGGTACTGTCTTGGTGCATTGCCACAGCGGTTCGGTAATGTCTGTTTTGAAAAAAGCTTTTGAGGCTGATAAGGAATTCAAGGTGTTTGCGTGCGAAACGCGGCCGTTATACCAGGGTCGTAAGAGCGCGCGGGAACTTTCGGAATACGGGATTTCGACTACTTTGATAGTCGACTCTGCTTCGCGCATTGTGATGACGCGTTTCATGCGCGATTCGGACGTCGTACTAGTTGGCGCCGATGCCATAACTTCAGAGGGCGATTTGGTTAACAAGGTAGGCACTTCGGCGCTTGCGTTAACTGCCTTCGAGCACGAAAAACGTTTTTACTCCTGTACCGGAGTGCACAAGTTCGACCCGTTTACAGTGTGGGGCGCTGACGAACCCATTGAAGAAAGGGAGTCTTGCGAGGTTGCTTTGCCGCGGGATTTGGGGCTCAAGAAGTTTCCTCGCAAGCTAAGCGTTTTCAATCCTGCATTTGATTTGACCGACGCGAAGTACGTCAACGCGTTCGTTACTGAATTCGGGGTGTTGCCTCCGCAGAGCATTGTGCTGGCAGTGTGGCGCGAGTTGGGTCTTGGTGAAAAGCAGTTGATTTGAAGTTTGGAAAAAGGTTGTTGCAACATGGATTTCAAAGTAAAAATAATCGACGTTGAAGCGGGCTTGAACGTAGTTGTAATCGACAACGACGATGCCAAGAAGCTGGACGTGGGCTTGGGAGACAGGGTTAAGCTCAAGTCAGGCAACCGCGAGACTGTTGCGTTGGTTGACTTGGCTCGCGATGCCAAAGTCGGGGAAATACTTTTTTTCAAGGACACTGCCGAGAAGCTTGGGGCTAAGAACGGCGATTCGGTGGGTGCAGAGTCGGTCAAGCGTCCGGCCAGCCTTGATTTTATTCGCAAGAAGCTCGACGCCGGAATACTTTCGGATGCAGAAGTAAAAGCGATAATAACTGATTTGATGAACGAAGAGCTTTCGGCTGCAGAGTTGACGGCATTCATTGCAGCCGTTTACACGCGGGGGCTGAATTCCGAGGAAGTGGTTTCGCTTACCAACGCGATCTACGAGACCGGCGACCATTTGGAGTTCAAGAACGGCGCGGTTGTAAGCGAGCATTCGATAGGCGGGGTTGCAGGCGACCGCGTAAGCATGTTGTTGGTTGCGATAATCTCTTCGCTTGGTATAAAAATGCCCAAGACTTGCACGCGGGCAATAAGCAGCGCGTCAGGCACGGCAGACACGCTGGAAGTGCTTTGTCCGGTTTCTCTTTCAATGGATGAAATAAGGAAAGTGGTTGCCAAAACCAACGGCTGCCTGGTGTGGGGTGGCGCGGTAAATATGGCAGTTGCCGACGATAAGCTAATCAAGATAAGGCACCCCCTGCGTTTGGACCCTGAAGAACTGCTGTTGTCAAGCATTCTCGCCAAGAAAAAAGCAGAGGGTGCGCAATTCGTTCTGCTCGACATTCCCTGCGGCCGCGGCGCCAAAGTGGATTCAGTAGAGCCTGCGCGCGTGCTTGCCCACAAGTTCCAGACAATGGGCGCGCACTTGGGAATGCAAGTGGAATGCATTGTCAGCGACGGCACCGAGCCTGCAATGAGCTTCATAGGCCCCGTTTTGGAAGCAAGGCAGGTCCTGCGCACGCTTGAATGTTCGAGCAGCGGGTTGCTTGCTGAAAAGGCGTGTTTGATGTGTGGAATAATCCTGCACATGGTTAGGGGAATCAGCAAGGAAGAAGGATACCGCATTGCGCGCCACCAGCTTTCGTCCGGAAAAGCGCTTGAAAAATTTCGGGAAATAATAAAAGCACAGGGAGGAAACCCAAACATAAAATCTTCGGACCTCAAGCCAGGCGAATTTTCAGTACCGGTTAAAGCAGTTTCGGAAGGCCGCGTGGACCACATAGATAACAAAGCCATTTCCCGAATCTGCCGCGCTGCAGGCGCTCCGGCGGACAAGGGAGCGGGAATGGAATTAAAAGTATGCATAGGCCAACAAATTACCGAAGGCGCCGAGTTGTACGAAATTTTTTCGTCCAACAAGGAACGGCTTGGCTTTGCGTTAAAGCAAGCCAAGCTTTTAAACGTAGTTGAAGTCGAGAAAATAATACTCGACACTATCTAAACAATTTTTTGAAGGAGGGGGGAGATTGCATTGATTGAAGTAAGAATTCACGGACGCGGCGGCCAAGGCGCAGTCACTACTGCCGAACTGCTTGCGCAAGCGGCGTTCTACGGCGGAAAACACTCGCAAGCCTTCCCGTCATTCGGAGTCGAGCGTAGCGGCTCTCCGGTTGAAGCCTATTGCCGCATCGACGACAAGCCAATCAGGCTGCACGAGCAAATCTACGAACCCAACTACCTCATTGTGTTGGACGACTCGCTATTCTGTGCGGTAAACGTCTGTAACGGACTCGTCGCTTCGGGAGCCGTAATAATAGCGACTAGCAAGACCAAAGAACAGCTGGCCCCGCAAGTGAAAGGAAAACTGTTTGTAGTCGACGCTTACGACATAGCCGCAAAAACAATCGGAAAGCCGTTGGTCAACACTGCAATGCTCGGCGCGTTCGCAAAAGTAACTGGACTGATTACTTTGGAAAACCTCGAAAAGGCATTTGCATCGAAGTTTTCGCCCGAAATAGCGAAGAAAAACATCGAAGCCGCGCGAGCGTGCTACAACCAATTGAAAGAGTGAGTTACCAAATGGCTGAATTGCGTGAAATCGTTTCGTTTTTGGACGTCGAGCTGAAAGTCAAGGAGATAGACGACGCTTCACTCAACGGCCTGCAGTTTGAAGGAAAACCGCGCGTTACCAAAGTTGCTTGCGCAGTCGACGCCTGCATTCCAGCTTTCACTGAAGCAGCCGAGCGCGGCGCGCAACTGATTTTAGTACACCACGGAATGCTGTGGAAAGGAAGCGACAAGACGCCTTCGGTCTTCAAGGGCCACTGGAAAAAAATGCTCGGCGTGCTATTCGAACACGACTTGTCTGTTTATGCCGCGCACCTTCCACTGGACTTGCACCCCGAACTCGGCAACAACGCCGTCCTTGCGGAAATGCTTGGCTTAAGGCAAGTAAAACCGTGGGCGGGGTACCACGGGGTTGACATTGGTTTCAAAGGAAGCTTGTCGCGCGAAGAAAGCATTGAATCAATTGCTAAACGTCTTTCGTCTTCAGTGGGTTTTGGAGTAAAAGTGCTTGCTTATGGAAAAAATTCGGCCAAGCACGTCGGAGTGGTTTCAGGCGGCGGGGGTTCGTGTGTTGAAGAAGCCGCCGAACTCGAACTTGACCTGTTTGTCACCGGCGAACTAAACCAAGCCTCTGCGCGGCTGGCACGGGACCTCGGATTGTCGGTAATCGCAGCCGGGCATTACGCTACCGAAACCCTGGGGGTAAAAGAGATTGCTCCGCTCTTGCAAGGCAAGTTCAAGGTCGAAAGCTTTTTCGTCGACGCGCCCACCGGAGTGTGAGCTGACAGTAATGATTTCGAACGCGGCTCGCGAAAACCTTTTGCGCGACAAACGCGTTGCGGGCCGCAATTGGCGCAAGGTCTACGGCGGCTACTTCTCGAACAACAGGGTCTTCAGCGCGTTCGTCACGGCCTGCAGGTCGTTGTTTGCGAAACTGCCGCGCAACCCTGCGGTGCTCTACGTTTGCTCGGGCAACGGCGACCTGGGGGAACGGCTGTATCTTCGTTTGAGGCAAAAAGGCTTTCGTTCGTCTTTAACGTTGGTTGATGCTTCCGCCGAACAACTGCGTGAAAACAAGAACGCGGCCGCCGAGAAGATAGTTGCGGATGTGCTTGGCCTTCGGTTGGACCGTAAATTCGACTTGGTGATTATGCGGAGTTCCCTTGATTATTTTCCTTCCGCAGCAGAGCAGGTAAAAGCGCTCAAGCGCGTTGCCTTGCACTTGAAGCCGCGCGGTTTTTTCGTCAACCAGTGTGCATCGCTTCGTACTCTGGAAGAAAGGAGGGTTGCGGACTTGGTTTATTCGTCGAGTCCGAAGATAGGCAGGTGGCATTTCCAGTGGAAGGGAGACCTCGCGTCGGTTTACTTGCGGGCCGGGTTTAGTACTCCGAAAGAAATAGGCGAAGCGCCCGCGTTGCGGCTTTCGGAGAAGGACCACGCCGCGCGCTACGCGATTACCGAAAAGGAAGTAAGTAAAATTCGGGGGATAATTGAAGGGGCGCAAAAAACGAGGGGCGTCCGTGTTACCCGTTCGGGTTACGCAATGACGTTCGGGTTTCCGATTTACTGCGCGCGTTTGAATAAGTAGTTTACATTGCCCTTAGTTTTGCGATCCTGTCTTCCAACGGAGGGTGGGTGCTGAGCAGTTTTGAGGCTGAAATGTTTTTGAACGGGTTGGCTATGTAGAGCGTTGCCATTGTTTCGGAAGCGCCTTGCAGTTGGTTGGAGTCTTTACCTATTTTTTCCAACGCGCTCGCAAGCCCCTCGGGATACCTCGTAAGCAGTGCGCCGGTTGCGTCGGCAAGGTACTCTCGCTTTCTTGACAACGCCAGCTGCAATAGTTTCACTGCAATCGGAGCCAGTATTGCAAACGCGATTCCAACCACCATCATTATTGCGCCGCTGTTGCCTCGGTTGTCGTCGCGGCCGCCTGCTCCAAAAAGCATTCCGCGAAACAGTATGTCGCTTAGTATTGCCACAAAACCAACCATTACCACTGCAACCGTTGCAAGGCGTATATCATAGTTTTTAATGTGGCTCATTTCGTGGGCTATTACTCCTTCGAGTTCGACTCGGTTTAGTTTCTTGAGCGCGCCTGTCGTAACTGCTATTGAAGAGAGTTTGGGGTTGCGGCCTGTTGCGAACGCGTTTATTGCATTGTCTTCTATTACGTATGCTTTGGGTTTAGGCAGTCCTGCTGCAATAGCCAAACCTTCGACGGTGTTCAACAGGAAGCGGTGTTCGTTTTCGTTTGCGGGCTTTGCGTGGCTCAATGATAGCACTAATCTGTCGCCCCAGTAGTAGCCGCCCAGAGCGAACACTATTGCAAGGACTCCAGCTATTGCTATTGAGAATTCGCCAAAGCCCGCAAAGAAGTAGGTTGCAAACCACATTATGCCAAGTATTACCACAAAGAAAGCGGCGACTATCGCGTATGACTTCCATTTGTTGGAGTCGATTTGAGAATACATTCCAGCCATGTTATCTTACTCGAAGTTTGATTCGATATGATTGATTAAGTCTTGCGTTTTTAGGTTTTTTGACAATAAGTGGATTGCACCTTTATATGTCAATTTCAGTCTCGAAGTCGGATTTTGGGTTTCCGTAAACACGGCTCCGTTGTGGAAAAGTAATCCGCTGGGTCTTCCGTTGATGCCAATTTCCGCCAGTGTTTCTGCATTCGGGCGGTTGACGGTTGCAGTGGCCTGCACTTCTATAAGCGCGTTTTTTAGTTGGCGTGTTGCGAATGCTTGGCGTGCTGTCAATGCAAAACTTGCGTGAGCTAATGCGGATACGGTCTGTTTTTGAACAGTAACGCTAGTATTCATTGGGTCCATCCCGGGAATCCGTAATTCAGAGGGCAGCCAATCGGTACTGTCTGGTGGAATGTCTTGAACGTGAATGAGGCATCCTTTGGAGTGAGTACGCGTTTTATTTCGCCTACTACTTGGCCGAGTTGTTTCGGGCCGAGCTGGTTTAATGAAGACTCGCTTAATACCAAGTCGAATGCCTTGTCTTTAAACGGTAACGCGGTCATGTCTGCCTGTAATTTTCTTCGGGTTGGAGCATGTTTGATAACCGACGCAATGTCTGTTTCGGTTACTTCCAGCCTTACTTTACTTCCGGCATTTCGTAACTCTTTAATGACGAACGGCAGCGTATCGCGGCTAAACCTGCCTTTTCCTCCGCCCATTACTAGTATGTTAAACTTGCGGCCTGTTTGAGTATCGTTTTTTTTGACAAAGTCTATTGTTCCTGCAATGACTGACCCGATTGCTTGTCCGTAAGGCTCCTTGAATAGGGACCTCAGTTTTTCTTGCGTGGAGTAAAGGGTTTGCCAGCGTTTCGATTCGCGTTCCCTTGTTATGCTTGGCATTCCGTCTGTTCACCGAAGTATTTCCGTTTTACTCAAAGTTTACTTTGACTGCCTTTTTCTCTTCTTCGGTTGCTTGGAAGTACTCGCGTTGCTTGTAGGCCAGCATTCCCGCTACGAAGTTGGTGGGAATTTGCTGGATTTTTTGGTTGTATTCCATTACGCTGTCGTTGTAGAACTGGCGTGAGTAAGCGATTTTGGATTCGGTTCCGCTGAGTTCCTCCTGGAGCTGCTTGAAGTTCTCAGTTGCCCTGAGCGTTGGATAGTTTTCGGCAACTGCAAAAAGCGTTTTAAGAGTTGAGGTAAGTTGGTTGGATGCCTCGCCTTTTTCGGCAACAGTCTTTGCGCCCATTAATGCCGAACGCGCTTTCGTGACGTTTTCGAAAACCGTTTTTTCGTGCTTTGCGTAGCCCTTGACGGTCTCGACGAGGTTGGGAATCAAGTCCGCGCGTCGTTTGAGCTGGACGTCTATTTGCGACCACGCGTTGTCCACGCGAGTCTTGATCGTAATCAAGCCGTTGTATATGAGTACAAACGCGGCTAGTATTACGAGTATTACTATTAACAGTATCCATGCTATCAAGTGAAACCACCTTTGCAACTAATGGGCGACTCTGGGCTTTTAAGCATTTTGTATCTGGTAGTCAGTAGGTTACTTTGGTTATGCGTGCTTCGAATGCGGCTACGGGAACCAGTATTCCGAATTCCGCCAGTACTGCCGGGTGTATTTCGCCTACGTCGCCTATTATTTTTCCGTTGTGGATGAGCTTGGCTACACGTCCTTTCAAGTATTTTTCCGAAGCGAGTGCTGACAGTTCGCAGTGCAACCCTAGTTTGTCAAGCACTTCGCAAGCAAGTGAAGCGGATTCCGAGAGTGAGGCGTTGGCGTGCGCGGATAGCGCGCATACGCGTATTTCGGTAACGGTCTTGACGTCTGCCTTGTCGTCTTTTGAAACCGTTTCGCCTACTTCGAATATTTTCTGGGGGTAGGCGTAATGCGTGTTTTTGGAAAGCATTTCCAAAAGGTTGGGCAACAGGGTTTTTCGCAGGCAGTCGTACTCCGAGTTTACCGGGTTTTTGATGCGCACCAAGTCGGTTGCGTCGCGTGCTTTGGCCGCTTTAACCACGTTGGTGAATATGTAAGTGCTGGCTTCCACGTAGCCTGCGCCTATTAGGAGTTCGGCGGCGTAATTGATTTTGCGGGTGAGGCTGCTGGTTTCCCCTTTTGTGTAAATCGAAGGTGGTTTGGGTTGGAATTTGTTGTAGCCGTAACCCAATGCTATTTCTTCAACTAAGTCAACCGGGTGTAGGAAGTCGGTGCGGTAACGCGGTATTTCACAGGCAACGTAGTCGCCTTCGGGGATTGCGCCGATGCGTTGCCTTAAGAGGCATTCGGCGGCTTCGTTTGGTGAAAACTTTACGCCCAGTGCCTTGCTCGCTTCGGTTGTGCTAACGTGCATTATTGTCGGCTTGGTTTCCGGAGTGGTTTTTGTCCCGTTGCTTCCGCGTATTGCAACCAACTTTATTCTTGCCCCTCGGTCTGCAAAGTTTTGGCACAAAATGTTTAATGCGGTGTTGCAGGTTTCGAAATCGGTTCCGGTTATTTCAAGCAGCAAGTCCGTTGTCCTGTCCGTAACTTGGGTCAAAACGCCGTTTATTATCGGCGGGAAGGAAAGCACTTGGTCTTGGGAATCGACGATGACGGGGTAGGCTGACGCGTGGGCAAGGGTAAACGCGTAGTCTATTCCTTTTTCGTGTCTTGCGAGTATTTCCTTCAAGTCCATCCTAGTTTCTTTCCCCAAGGGAACGAACGAGATTTCTTTGGGCGAAACCGCCTTGTAGTAAAACGGAGGCTTGAGTTGCGACGCGTCGTGCACGCCTACTGCCATTTTCCTGCGTTTTCTGCCCATTGTAACGTGCAGTTTTTCCTGGAGTTGCATTAGTTCGACGATGTCGTCTTCTTCAAAGTTTACGCCCTGCACTTGCGCTGCAACCAGCACGGGCCGCACTGACGCAACGCTTTTGTCTACGTTGAATTCCATTCCGCTTGGCGTAATTGCCATTTTCGCAAGGCCTTGTTCTACTCCGGTGAATCCTTTGAGCGCCCTTGCAACCCCTTCGGAACTGAGCAAATCAGGCCGATCGCCGGTAACTTCTACTTTTATTTCGTCTTCAGTCATTCCGTCGAAGCCGCATTTTATCAAGGGCAGGAGCTCGGCAAGTTTTTCGTCGGAAACTTTTCTTCCGTAAAGTTTTAGGAATAATTTTTTTCTCAAGGCAATAGAAGGCATTTTTTTTAAAGCACCGCCGCACGTTTTTTAAGGAACTCCAAGTCCGATGAATTCAAGTCGCGCATGTCGTCCAAGCCCAGTCGAATCATTGCCAGCCGGTCTATTCCCAACCCCCATGCGATTACGGGGATGTTCACCCCGAGGGCTTCAAGCATTTCGGGCCTGAATACTCCTGCTCCGCCTACTTCCACCCAGCCTCGCTCGCCTATTTTCGCGTACATTTCCACACTGGGTTCGGTGAACGGGAAGTAAGTCGGGTAAAAGCGCGCATCGTCGGCTCCGAAAATCTCTATTGCAAAACTCTTTAAGTAGCCCAGAAGCTCGCGGAAATTCATATTCTCGTCTGCAACGATTCCCTCGCATTGGGTGAACTCGATGAAGTGCTTCCAGTCTATTACGTCCGGCCTGAAAACCTTGCCTATTGAAAACAACCGCGCAGGAGTCTCGAGCCCCTTTGCAAGGTTGCGTGCGCTTACCCCGGTGTTTTGCGAACGGCACACTAGCCGGTGCGCCGTATCCGAATTCCATTCGTAACGCCAGCCTATGCTTCCTGCAATGCCTTCCTCGTGCGCCTTCTTCACGCGCGCAAGCAACGCCTTGTCGTTAACCGTTCCCTTACAGGGCTCTTCAAGTTGGAACGCGTCGTGAATCTCCCGTGCAGGATGGTCTTGTGCCATAAACAGTGCGTCCATGTTCCAAAACTCGGTTTCAACCAGGGGGCCGTGCACTTCCTTGAAACCCAGCCCAACGAGTTCTTCCTTCACCTGGTGCAACAGCCGCTTGTAATGCTGCCTTAACCCGATTGAAACCGGCGCGAGAACCGTTGAAACGTCGTACTCCTTGAAAGCTGCCTTCTTCCACGAGCCGGTC
Organism: Candidatus Micrarchaeota archaeon CG1_02_51_15; assembly: GCA_001871495.1. GTDB lineage: Archaea > Micrarchaeota > Micrarchaeia > Norongarragalinales > UBA8480 > UBA8480. The sequence goes on along the minus strand of MNVG01000017.1, from coordinate 21,521 downwards.
TTAAGCATTTCGGAAGTCAGGCGTGTGACCTCGTTCTCGGATTGGCCCTCGATCGAAACCGCTTGCGATCCGGCTTCCGTAATCATCAACTCGACGCTTTTTTCCGACTTTGCAACTGCAAGCCTTCGCGAAACAAGCTCGTCTGCAACTTCTTTTGAAAAATCCGTTTTTCCTTTTGCAAGCAGTTTAAGCGCTTCATCCACGCCTCCGTCCGCGTGCTTGTTTGCAGAAACATTTCCCGTTGCAAACTCGATCCACTTGCGTTGCTTGGCCCACTTCAATGCAATAGGCCGCTCCGCAGGCGACAAACCCGCCTTTTCGAACGCGTCTTCAAGCGAAACTGCCTTGGCTTCCGCAACTGCGTCTGCCAAACGCTTTTCAGGAGACCCCGTTTTCGCGTACGTTCGTCCTTCGGCAGTCGGCTCGAGCAAAAGCAATTCGCTTCTTTTCGCCTTAACCAAATCCCGTTGTTCCAATCCGGCGCAAACGCTCATGAGTGCGCCGTAATCCACTTTCGCAGAATCCGCCAGTTCGGGTGCCAAAACGAATCCTTTGCGCGATTTCAACGCGCGCAAAACCCGTGACTCAATAACAGTAAGTTCCATTTGCAACAAATCAACTCTTGTAGCCCAGTTTCTTAACTAATTCCCGTCTTTCGATACGATCTTCCGCGCTTTCGGTTCCCAATGGAGGCAAGCCGTCGACAACCCCCAAAACGCTTCTGCCTTGAGGAGTAACCGCAACTATCACCTGCAGGGGATTGGCGGTTGCCGCATAAACGCAGGTTACTTCGCTCACCGACTTTATGCGGTTCAGCACGCTTACTGGAAACGCGTTTCTTAAGAAAACCACGAAGAAATGCCCTGCGCCTATTTTTGCAGCCGTTTCCGCAGCGGCCTCCACGAGGCTTTCGTCGTTGCCTTCAGTGCGTATCAGCCGCTTGCCGCTTGCCTCGCAGAACGCCAAGCCGAACTTTGCAGCCGGAGCCGATTCCGCAATTGCTTCAAACAAGTCCCGAGCCGTTTTTATGAAGTGACTACCCCCGATTATTGCATTCGCTCCTTGGGGAAGTCGTACGTCGATAGTCTCTAACAAGGGTTGTGCCACAAAATTCATTCTCCAAACGACTTGCGTAAAAAATTGTTTTATTCGCCAACGTTTAAAAACTTGGTTCGCCCAAGTGCTTTCCATGGATTTAGTAATAAAGCCGGGCGCGCGCAACAAAACCGGTTCCTGGAGGACGATGCGTCCTATCGTCGACGCTGCCAAGTGCACGCGCTGCGGCATATGTGAAACATTCTGTCCCGATTCATGCATCACCATAACTCCAGACGGCGCGCAAATGGATTACGACTACTGCAAAGGCTGCCTCATATGCCTGCGCGAATGTCCTTTCAAGGCAATTTCGGCGCAAAAGGAAGAAAAATAAGAGAGAGGGGAAAAAAACAAAAATGCGTTTTCTCTCCGTCTTCTTCCTCCTCGTCGCTTCCGTACTTGTTGCCGCGTCCGTCGTCCAAATAACTTCCCCCAACCCTTACTCCTTCAATTCCGCCGAGTCAAACGAACTGGCGCAGCTAGGCTCATTTACTGCAGGCCAGCCTATGACTATATTAATCTCCCGCGACGCAAGCGACGGAAAGCAATGGGACCGCGCCGTGGTTGTAGCCGCATTCATTCCAAGCAGTTGGACCGTATCTAACCAGACCCAGGACAACAAACTGGTCGTAACCTATTGCTCTGCCCCCGAATCAACCGGCGCGTACGTGCTTAAAATAATTCTCGAAGACACTGACTCGGGCCTTACGCCTCAGACCATTGCACTCAAAGTCAACATCCTCCCGTTGCCTCTTGCGCAAATTGCAGCCCTGCGCGCCCAACCCGAAAAACAACAAACGCCGCAATCCGACGTGCTTCCGTTGGTTGCGGCAATACTTATAGTCGTAGTAATCGCGGTGCTTGCGTTCTACTTCGGCGTGCCCGCCTACCGCAAGGCTAGGGCAAAGGAAATGAGCAAAACAAAGATAATGGACAAAACGCAGTCCGCACTCGAAAAAACAAACCAGTTCATTCCTGTTTCCAACCAAAAGAGAATAATAGTAATAGAAGACGAAAAACCAGCAGAAAAAGAGCAGGAAAAAGGATTCCAACTCCGTTCATCCTCAACTGAAAAGCAAGACGACATAAACGTACCCGTGAAGAAAACCGCTCCTGCAACAAAAGCAAGCGCCGACGCCAAGGAAGCACCTGCAAAAGAAGAGGCGATGAAAAGCCTTTCGCTTGAAGAACTCTTCGAACCAAAAACGTCCACCAAGCAAGTAATCGACGACATCGACTATGCGCTTAAAGAACTCAAACCCAAGTACTCTGGCAAAAAACCGATTAAGAAAAACGGCTCGGAACAATAAGACTTAAAACCGCTGCGGCTGAATAACAAACATAGCGCTAAAAAAGTGAAAAAAATGACTTTGCAAATAACGTCTGGCTCAAAAGCAATTGCTTGGACCGCCGCCAACTGTGGCATAGAAGTAGTGGCGGCATACCCCATAACCCCTTCGACGGTAATTCCGGAAGAACTCTCCCGCATACAGCCCGAACACGGCTACGAATTCATTCCCGTCGAATCGGAACTCTCGGCAATAAGCGCAGTAATCGGCGCTAGTGCAGCTGGAACCCGCGCATTCACCGCCACTTCCTCGCAAGGGCTGCTCCTAATGACCGAAGCGCTCTACAACGCTTCTGGAATGCGCTTGCCTATAGTAATGGTGGTCGCCAACCGCGCAATAGGCGGTCCTCTCAATATTTGGAACGACTGGAGCGACGCAATGGCGCTCCGCGACTCGGGCTGGATTCAACTTTTTTGCAAAAACAAGCAGGAAGCAGTGGACACTCTAGTCCAATCATTTCAAATTGCCGAACAAACCGACGTCCCGGTAATGGTGTGCTTTGAAGGATTCTATTTGACCCACGAAGTATCTCCAGTTGAAATTCCCGACAAAGAAAAATGCCTTTCCCTGCTGCCGCCCCGCAAGCCCAAACACACTTTGGACCCTGCCAACCCCGAACTTATAGGTGCATTCGCAGGTCCGGCTTACTTCCAAAAATACAAGCAGGAACAACTCGCCGAGTTCAACAACTCAATGCCAGCAATCGAAAAAGCCGCCCAAGACTTCGAAAACAAGTTCGGCCGCAAGCAAATTCCGTTAATCGAAGAAACAAGCCTGCAAGACGCGGACTATGCCGTCTTTACAATGTCGAGCCTTGCCGAAACCACTGAAGAACTCGTTGAAACACTCCGCACGCAAGGAAAAAAAATAGGCACGCTGCGCCTCAAGTGCTTCCGTCCATTCCCGAAAAAACTGGTTGCAGCCGCACTCAAAAACAAGAAAGGAGTAGTAGTAATAGAAAAAGACGCTTCTTCCAACGACCAAGGCAGCCTTTCGCACGACCTTAAAGAAGCCCTCTACGAAAACAACGTCCAACTGCCCGTGCTCTCATGCGTCTGCGGACTCGGCGGAAAAGACGTAAGACAAAAAGACATCGAACGCGCCATAACCGAACTCGCGCAAGGAAAAACCGAAACAATCTGGCTATAAAAAAAACGGAAAGTGATTTGACAAATGCCCGAAACCCAAACAAAAACAGCGGCGCCTACAAAGCCGCAACTGTTTTCAAAAGGCCACGGCGCCTGCGCCGGCTGCGGTTCGGCCGTAGCCATCCGTTCCATACTCTTCAACCTCGGCCCGAATATCGTAGTCTCGCTTGCAACCGGCTGCATGGAAGTAGTCTCAACAGGCTATCCTGACAATTGTTGGGGCGTCCCTGTTGTCCACAGCCTCTTTGAAAACGCGCCCGCAGTAGCCTCGGGCGTAACGCGCGCATTGAAAAAACGCGGCAGCAACGCAATTCCGGTAGTAATAGGCGGCGACGGTTCAACCTACGACATCGGATTCGGAGCACTAAGCGGAGCAATGGAGAGAAACGAAGACATGATTTACTTCTGCTACGACAACGAAGCCTACGAAAACACGGGCATCCAACGCTCGGGCGCCACGCCCAAATACGCTGCAACCACCACTTCTCCCAAGGAAGTCGGCGGAAAAAGCGAGTGGAAAAAAAACGTTTCATTCATCGCTGCTTCGCACGGCGTGCCCTACGCGGCCACTGCATCAATCGCCTTCCTTTCCGATTTGAAGAAAAAAATCGAGAAAGCCAAGGCAATCAAAGGCTTCCGTATAATAACCCTGTTCGCAGGCTGCCAACTAGGCTGGAAACACGAGCCATCACTCTCAATCGAAGTAGCACGGAAAGCCGTGAACACCGGAATGTGGAACCTATACGAAATAGAAAACGGAGTTTTCCACCGGACCGTAAAACCCAAGCAAATCGAACCAGTTGAAAACTACTTGAAAATGCAAGGCCGCTTCAAACACTTGAAACCCGAACAAGTCGCCGACATCCAACAACGCATCAACGCCAACCAAACCGAACTCGACAAACTCGAAACAAGCGCAGTAAACCTAAGCAAAATACTTTGAAAACCCGTAAACGCGGGTTTACTTCAAATTTTCGCCCGAACTTGTCCAATTTCCAACGAAGTTAGTTAGGTTTAATAATCATTAGTTCAACTCTAATTGTTCAGAGGTGGGCAGTGGGTTGAAAGCATATGTATATGTAATAGTGTTAGCGGTAGTATTATCGGTTTTTGCAACTGCACAGTTTGCAGATGCTTGGAGCGCAAGTACTTCGAAATTAATTCCCGGAATTGGGAAAGTCGTCGTTGCGCCGGTTAAACAACCGCCTGTCGAACGAATTCCGTTGCTTGATTCAGTAGGCGCTTCAGTCGTAATCTCTCCAATAAATTATGCTTCACAACCCAGCCGTGTACGCGTCAGGGTGACCGGCGGCAGCTTTTCATACCCGATTGATTTAGTGCAAGGAAGCCGCGTGACCCGCTTGGGCAATGCGTTGAACGGAGTCTCCACCGAATTCCAGCTTCCATACTATCGCGTCGGTTCGCAATCGTTTTCAGTAAGGGCTTCATTACAATACATCGACAGCGGAATATTGCGCACGATAAGCCGCGACGTTCCGTTAACCTTTGAAGTGACCAGAACAATTCCGGTGCTACGCATTAATGCAAAACCAGGAACAACAGTTGCATCCGGAACAACAACCCAAGTAGAATGTTTCGTACCCATAACATCAGGTTGGATTGGCTCGCAAGTCACTCCGCGTTTGATGCGCGCGGGCCGGGTAGTATCCAACCCCGAACGAACCGTGCTCTCTGCAGGTTCGCACGATTATTCATGCACTTCTGCAGAAACCCAAAACTTTACTGCAACAACCGCGGCTCCTTTAACAATAATAGTTACCGCCGATTCAGTAACTCCAACTGCCACTACTGTTACGATAAACGGCATTGACGCTGACCAGACGACAAACTACGGCGACGGCGCAACCCTCGCTGCTTCAACCACGGGTTCTAGCGTATCGCTTTACTTAGACGGCCGTGCAATTCCCAACCCGTCTTTACTCGGCCTTGCGGCCGGAAGGTTTAATGTTTCGGCGTTCACGCGCGCCGACGTCGCGCACTCTTCTTCTTCGGCAATGCACTGGCTTAATGTAAACCGTGCAACTCCAATGCTTTCAATATCAATAGCCCCTACTTCGACTGTTGTTCCTGGGACCGAAACGCGCGTGCAATGCACTGCTTCCGCGTCTGAAATAACGCCGCGTTTGACGCGCAACGGCGCTCTGGTTTCAAACCCTGACGTTGCCACGCTTGCTTCAGGCTCTTACAACTATGCTTGTACTTCAATTCAAACCCAGAATTACACTGCCGCAACCGCCGCTCCGGCGACTTTGATAGTCGACTCTCGCCTGCCAACAATAACAATGGTTACTATAAACGGCTTCAACTCTGATAGGGTAATAGATTACGGCGATGCAGCCAACTTGGCTGCTTCAACAACCGGTTCCGCAGTTACGCTATACCTAAACGGCACGGTAATTTCCAACCCGTCTTTACTTGTTCTCCGTGCAGGACTCTGGAACGTTTCGGCGTTCACGCGCGCCGACGTCGCGCACTCTTCTTCTTCGGCAATGCACTGGTTAACTGTAAACAAGGCTGCTCCGGTTCTCTCTATTGAAGCAACTCCCTCCGATTCGGTTACTTACGGCACTGCAACAAACGTGCGATGTACTGCGTCTTCAACCCAGGTTTCGCCGCGTTTGACGCGCGACGCAGTGGGCGTGTCGAATCCCCATGCTGCCACTTTGAATGCGGGAACCTATGAATACGCCTGCACTTCAATCGAAACCCAAAACTACTCTGCGGCCGCAGCAGCGCCGCTGATGCTGCGCGTTGCAAGAGCAACTCCGTCGATAACCATTTCTTTGAACGGAGAAGAATCCGACTTGAGCGTTGAAATCGGCACTCGCGTTACAATTGCTTCCACGCTCTCAGTTGCAGGCGACGTAACCCTTACTGAAAACGACGCGGTAATCTCTTCAGGAGCGTCCCCGCGCTCGGTTGCGCGCACGCCTGTAGTAGCAGGAGTACTGGTTTACAACGCGTCGTTTGCAGGCAACGACAACTACGCATCGGCCTATGCTTCGCGTCGCTTAACCGTAACCGACTCCGCCGCACCTATTGCCTCAGGCGCGTACTGGAATTACACGAATGGCACGCTGGGTCAACAGGGAATGCTTAACTGGGTTACTGACCGCGACGCCACGTCTACAGTATATTATTGGAATACGACGCGTTTGTTAGTAACCAACGCAACAAGCACGCGCACTCACAACCAAACACTCTACGATTTGCAGCCTGACTCGCTCTACCACTACATAATCGAATCCTGCGATGCGCGCTCAAACTGCACCAACACCTCTGAAGCAACCTTTCGAACACCAGTCGCGTTCGAACTCGTGAGAGACACGGGGTTGGATTTTGGAGTGATAGCTATGCAGTCCTTCTCAGGGAGGTTATACTTGGGAACTTATAATTATCCGAGCAGCACTCGCGCTAAAATAGTTTCAACTGACGGAAGCACTTACCGGGACGAAGTAGTGGTGAACGACCGGTTTATACGATCTTTTGGAGTGTTGGACGGCAAACTATTTGCTGGAACAGGGCTCGACTATGGCCAATTATACCGCCGTAACGCGGACGGCAGTTGGAATAACCTCGTTAATTTTACGGTAGAGGGTGACATTCGTTCAATAGCAGAATATAATTACGCCGATCCGATTACGCACGAACTAATTACGCTGCGTTTCCTTGGAATGAAGAATGGAACAATAGGCACGCGCGCACGCATATTGTACAGCGTGTCGGCTTGGGGCAATGACGCAGCTTGGGACATTTACTGGACCGTTTCTGCGAATGCAGTAAATAGTTTCACGGTGTTCAATAACCAGCTTTACGCTGGATTGAACGGAGTTGGTTTCGAGGATGTGTGGTGCAACAAGAACTATTACGAGTCCTGCGACGCCTATCGCACTCGTGACGTCCGGGCGAACTCCGCAATGAATTTGTTGACGTTCAACAGCACCGTTTTGCTCGAATCAAGTTCATTGGTTCCGTCCGCTTTCCAAAAAAGCAATAATGCGTTAGCTTGGCAGGACACGTTTTCCGGCAGCAGTGTGAGCAGCATTCCGTTGTTAAAAGCAGGGACGAAGGCATACGGCGCAGGACGCCCATCCGGAACCAATTACTATACTTTAATTTACGAAAGCAGTGACGGCGGCGCTACTTGGAAAAGCATCTTTGCCGTAAACGGCAGCGCCCCTGTGTTCGCCGAATTCGGAGGCAAAATTTATCTTGGCGCTAACGCGGAAGTAGACCCCAGTCACTACAATGGAGTGCTTTACCGCTCGACATAAGACAGTTGCAAACTACATTTCCAGTCGTTTCCGCAGCTTGTGGGTAAGGTGCAGTTTGGCAGATTGGCATCCTGCATTATTGCAGTCTTAGTGTCGAGGTGAAACGGTTTAGTCCGACTATAAAATAATTGTTTTAGGGTCTCAAAGAAGAGTTTTGCGCTACAATTCGTTTAGCTGTAATGCGGCTTTAAACCAAGTTTTTAAAAGAAGGTCCTTCCTCTTAATAGTCGTATGCGCAGTTTTGTAGTGGCGTTGTCACTGTTGTTTGCAAGCGCTTTCGTGTTTGCAGCCTGCTCCTTCTCTCCCGCGGCGTATTCTACTACTGCAGGAACGGCGGTGGCACTGAATATAGTTCCAAGCGAATCTGTTTGCATGCTGCAATATAAATGTAGTCCAGCCCTCGACTGGGTGTCGGTTGTAAGAGTAACTTCGTTTTCCTGCAACTATGTCGCGGCAGGAAGCTTTACGGCGGCCGCGCGATATTATTCCTATTCTGTAATAGCTGATGTATGTGCTGTTGATTACGACTCCTGCGGTTCCGCCGTAGTCACGGTTACGGCTGCGGCAACGCCTACTCCGGAGCCTCCTGCAGGCGACGTTACTGCCCCAGTTGTTTCTTTAGGGGCTGTTTCAACTAGTTTTAACGGCGCAACAGTTAGTTGGAGCGTCATCGAACCCTCGGCGTATTCGTGCTTCGTCGACTACGGAACAACTGTTGCGCGCGGCACGCATTCGGCTGCATCTGCAACTTCAGTCGAACTAAGCGGCTTGGTCGCAAGCACTACTTACTATTACCGCGTGCAGTGCGAAGACGCGGCGCACAACGTTGGCTACAGCAGTGCGTCGACGTTCGTTACTACTGCGGTTCCCGCGCCGCTTCCAGTTGCGCCGTCTTGCAGCGTGCGCGCTGCTTCCGGCGTTGCAGGCAGTTCGACGGTGGTTTCAGTGGATTACACGAACTTTTTAGCCACGCCGTCGGGAACTGTATCTTGCGGTAACGGCGTTTCGCCTGTTGCTTCGTGCAGTGGAGGCGTCTGCACTGCGTTTTGCAATTATGCTTTGGCAGGCAGTTTTACTGCAGGTGCGCATTTGGGTTCGACTGACTGCAGTAATTCTGCAAACAACGTTGTGGTTTCGCCAATAGGTTCGACGCCAGTTCCAACGCCAGTTCCAACGCCGGTTCCTACTGCGGTTCCTATTCCGGCGTCTACTGCTACTCCTAGGCCCGGAGCAACTGCAACGCCTCGTCCTACTGTCGGGCCGTCGGTATCGCCTGGCGTGGGGTTTTGCCGCGTGCAACCTTCGACTGGAGAAGCGGGCGGGACCACGTACGTTTTAGTCGAATACGGGAATGTTGCCTCGGTTTCAAGTGCTGAAGTGGTGTGCGGCAACGGCGATACTGTCGCGGCAACTTGTTCGAGCGGAGCGTGTAATGCTTCTTGCGTCTATAGTTCTGCTGCGTTGTTTACTGTAGGCGCCAAGGTTAACGGCGTTAGCTGCAGTAACTCTTTAAACAACGTTGCAATAAGACCGTCGCCTACGCCTATTGCGACTGTTGTTGCGACTCCCGGAATTGTTTCCGAAGGCGATTCTCCTGCTTTTTCTAACTCGGGCCGTAACGACGAAGCCAATGTTTCAGTGGGCGAGGTAGTGGTTTCGCCGCGCGTAACTATAATGGACGCTGCAACGAGCGTGAGTGCAGTTCTTTCTTCTGACGTTGAATTGAGGAGTGTAGTGTGCGACGCGCCTTTCGACAATACGGCGAGTTACTGCGGGTGCTTGTTGTCTCCTCGTAACGGTGGTTACGTGGTTGATTGTAACATTGAACCGCCGGTCCAAGGTCGTTACGTAGTCCGTTTGACTAATGCAGTGGGTGCCAAGAAGGAAGTGGAAGTGTTCCTTACTCCTGGCGAATCGGCTAAAGTGCAGTTGGTCCAAAGGGGGTCGGACTATTCTTTTTACGCATTGGCTGCAATTGCCGCGTTACTGTTCTTGGCAATGGTGTATTTTGCAATACGCAAGATTGAAGACATTGTGACTTACAAAGAACGGCTTGCTTCAAGGAGGCAGAGCATACTCAACGACATGAAGATGCTTAAATACCGCTTGATGAAACGTGAAATCGACCCTTTGACTTACCAAAAAGCATACGACATGAAGCAAAAGGAACTCGCCGAAGCAGAAGCCAGGCTCGCAGAAGCCGAACGCGTAAAAAGCAGGTAAACAACTCGTTTTTGTTCCGTCGCCCAACTTTTCTTTAAAACAATACCTTTTTTATTGCCGGTTTCGTGAATGTTCTTCAGCGTTTACAGTCTGAAAAAAGGGGTTTATGTTATGGCGGATGAAGGGGTTCAGGAAACCGGTTTTTACGCAAAAGTCGAAGACAAGTGGTACGCGTTAGTTGACTGGGTTACCCAAAAACTTCACGTTCCCTTAGACAAGCTGGTGAACGCAATGGAGGAAAAAGGAATTCCTTCCCTGCCGATCTTCGCAGTGTTTTTCCTACTCCTATTTTGCGGAATCGCGTTCCTTGCCCTGGGCGGCCTCGCGCCTTCTTCAGTCACTTTCACAGTAAGCGTAATTGCGAACAACGAACCAATCGACGGCGCGCAAATAACATTGTCATACGACCAAGAAAGACTGGTGGAAACAACCGAAAACGGCCTGGCTTCATTTGAAGAAATTCCTTACAACGCCCAACTGACTATTGCAGTTGAAAAAACGGGTTTTACAAAAACATCAAAGCGAATCAAAGCATCCGACAAGCCCTTTGCAATAAAACTGTCTCCGAAAGTGGTTACTCCCGAGGAAAACGCGAAGGAACTACTCAAGCAAACAGGCCAGTACACCGACGTGCAATTAAGCAGCATGCCAGGTCCGGAAGCAATTGACTTGGCAACGCGGCTGGGATTTCTTGCGCCAACAAGCGGCCAAAACGTTTTGGTAACCGTGCAAGTAGAAGAATTCGACGGCCAACCCGTTCCCGACGCTACTCTCGTTTACGAAGCAGGCACAACAAGCGACTCTACTTTCACTGACGAAGACGGCCGCGCGTCATTCAACGTGCCAGGTGGCGCTACAGTCAGCGTAGCCGCTTCAAAAGACGGTTACGACGTCAAAAGCACGCGTTTTGTAGCCCGCCAAAACGCAGTTGAACACATTACCCTCCGCAGACCGTCTGCAATCGAGTTTGCGCCGCCTGCAGGCGACGGAAGCATCCCCACTCCCGGCAGTCCGCCTTCAAGGTACTCTGATTTAGTAGTAAGAGTAAGAGGAGTCCACGGACTGATTCCAACCGAAGTTCCTTTTGCAAACGTAACCATACTCAACGAAGACGATACCATAAACAACTTCTCAACCGGCTCTTCAGCCGACGACATAAGGTTCCGCGTCGAAGCAGGAACCCGCGTCTACGTCCACGTTGAAGCCCTTGGCTTCGTAACCAACAACTCCGAAGTCAGGACAATGGAGCAAGGTCGCGTCAACGTCCTAAGCGTTTCACTCCAAGAAGCAATATTCGAACCCGACGAAGAAGCAACCGCAGCCAACCTATCAATAATAGTAAAAACCCAGAACAACCGCGTTGCAACAGGCGCAACCGTAACCGTATACGAACAATCAATGGGCCTGCAGTGGACCAACGTAACCACCGTCAACTCAACAGGCTACGCATCCTTCAGCTCCCTTCCAATAGGATTCACCTTTATTGCAGTAGCCAGGCAAAACGGCTACGTCACCAACATAAGCGAACCAATTGAACTAAGCGGCGAAACCAACTACACTCTCGTGCTCTCTCAATCAAACGCCAACAACTCGGCAATAGTAGAAACCAACGTAACCGACTTCTACGGCCGAGGCCACGCAAACGCCAACATTTCAGTCAAACTCGAAGGCTACATCACAATAGCTAACAACATTCCAACAGACTCCCGTGGAAAAGCAACCGTAGCAGACCTGCCCGCAGGCAAACGCGTAACCGTCACTGCCCGCAAGGAAGGCTTCGTTTCCAACACAACTCTGACCACTCTCTCTGCCGAAGTCAACAAATTCGACTTAGTCCTCCTGCCTCCAATTGTGCCGGTATTGTTCAAAGCAACCGACTTGTTCACCAACCAATCAGTCACCCTAAACAATCCTTCGTTCCACGTTTTCGTAGACCGGCTGGGCACAACCGAATTCGCTTCCTGCACGCAAACCAGCAGCAACGGCTGCACCCCCGCGCAAGCAATATTTTCCAACCTCCAATACGCAGTAACCACAACCGCCGAAGGCTACTACCAAACAACAACAACCTTCAACCCCGCGCCCTCCGAATACTACTACCTTCACGAAGTCCAACTAGTTCCCACTACTTTCGACCAACTCGTCAGCCCGCCCGCTCAAGTGCAGACTCAAATAAAAGGCGAAGACCAGAGAACAGTCAACTCACTCGAAATAGGCAAGGCATACCAACTCACGTTCGTACTCAACGTCCCCGAAGGCGCGTCCGAAGCCGGATTCTACTTCCAAGCAGGCGACAAAATAGACGACGGAGTCGAAGTGCTCCGAAGCAACGACTTCAACTACGAAAACACTATCTTCGCCACTCCACGTGGAGACATTACCGCAACCCACTCGCTTCCAGGCTCGTCATGTGGTTCTGGCGAATCCGCCAACGGCCTCTTCAAAAACGTGTTGTTCCACAACCTTTCAACAGGCGCCTACGTAATAACAGTCCCCGTGTTCGTCAAACACGCCAACAAAGAAACCATTACTCTTCACTACTCGGCTTACGCAGTAACCGAAGACGGAACATCACGCGCACCCGAAGACACTTCTGCCTCCGACAGGTGGTGCAAGCACGACTCCTACAACATCACCCTCACCGTAACCGACCCCGCGCCGCGCTCGCACAAGTTCAACTGCGGAGTTCAAGCCTGCATCGACATTTCTTACTCGCAAGAAGGAGGAGCACCGCAAGGAGGAGACGGCTACGCAGCACAACTAGGCTCTGAAAACCCCCTCAACATCAGATACACTATAACTGACTTCAACCCTTCAAGCCCAGACGAACCAACAGGAATCAAATTAACTGTTCAAGAAGACAAACTGCGCTTGGACCCGACAGACCCCAACACCCGCAACCAACGAACCGTAAACGTTTCCACCCGCCAACTCAACCAAGGACGTTACAACGCCCCTGCGTTGCTTGCGTGGGTACAAGGAACCGGCTTAGCAGACTTGCTTTACGACTACAGCTCGAAAATGCCGCAACTCCAGTCTTACATCCTCCTCTACACGCCCGCGCTGTCAATCTCATCCAACACTTACTATATCAGCTACGATGAGGAAGAGCAAATGCTTTCACTGAAAGTCAAAAACCCCGAAGGCCAACTCGTGCTCCCAACCGAAGTCAGCGGAGAATGGAGCCACTCTGCAAACGGCGTGGACGACGACACCATACTCCTGTTCACCGACCCCATAATGCCTGCTGACGCAGTGTACCTCGAACTCGACTATGACTCGCTTCCAATAAACTGCCGCGACACCGAACTAATGCTCACAACCGAACCCATCGGCCAAGAAACCCGCGGCTGCTTCAATTACGACAACACCAAAAAACTCTTGAAATACGACGCCAGCAACCCCAACCCATTCGGCTCCTGCGCACTATACAACATCAGCCCCAACCAAGTAACCGAATACCCCCGCTCCAGCTCCACTGACGGCGGAATAATACGCTTCAACATCCCCTGCCTCGGAGTAACCTCCACGTCATTCAAACTCCAAGTAAAGAAAAACCCGGCGCAAATAACCGCGTGGGACAACCGGCCGGCCGGAGACGTGCCCGCGGTATACAAGTCGAATATGAAGGACTTGGGTTACGCGCCTGCAGGTTGCGAGTTCATTGCCCCGTTAGTCTACGTTATAGTTAACAACCGACAGTGGGGTTCGATTGAATATCCTCATTTGGCGTTCGGAACCGAACCCAACCTTTACCTTCAAAGCTTGACCGACAAACTGACAAATACGGGGGCGTATGCTTACGTAGCAAACGAAAATGCACAGCAAAAACTTTTGCTCGCCTCTTCTTACGTTAACATCGAAGGAATGTCAATTGATTTAAACCGTCGGCAAGTACGCGAAATTCTGGAGAAAACGGTTTTCCGCAGGAGTGAACACAATGCGTTGGCTTCGGCGGCTGCAAGAGGATTTCCGTTTTCTGCATTCACTGCTTCGTCTTCAAGGCAAATTCGTTACTACTGGGGTTCGACAAGTGTTGCTTCGACGGATAGCGCCTCGGATTATGTAACTAACTATGCGGAGGCAAGTGCCTGCGAAGCGCAACGCAACCGCGGTGTTTTCATAAAGAACATGGCGCCGCGCGAAAACACGTGGCAAGCCGAACTGCCTGCTTGGGATACGCGTGCGCAAGTCGTATCCCTTTCCGCGTCTCAATATCATCAAAGCCCTGAGTCCAAATGTGGGTTCGCGCGAACGCCTTCTGTAATAGCACCTGCTTCTGGCGAGTTGCCTGAAGCAGCTGCTTCGGGAGATGCGGCTCCGGTGGCTTCGGCTGGAACAAACGTAACTCTTTGCGGAACAGGTTACTGGACTTGTGGAGGCGGATGCGTACTGCCCAAGCCACTCGCCGTGCCGCGCACGTCGCTCAGAGTAGATGAAGTGCAATGCGCGCGCGACTCCTTGGTAAAAGATTTGCCTGGAGTTAGTCTGAGTTCTCTAATTTATAACGGCAATCGGGGCGCGGAACGTGTAAACAGCCGCGAAGCCGAACGCTTCGGTTTTCCAAGCAGCGGCAGTTACGGTAATGAATTGACTTATGCCGCGAAATATTTCTACGACGAAGCATCGTCACCGTCATGGTATTCTGGCGAGAATTTCGGGCAGGCTACTCAAATGCCGTTGCCTATTCTAGACATGTATTTCTTGCATCAGCCAACGTGCATGCTGTTCCGTTACTGGAAGCGCGGGGTAATTGCTACCGAAAACTGTGAATGGCTTTGCGTAAGCGACTTCCTAAGCTTCCAAGTTTATGACTGGATAAACCCGTTCACCGGTTATTTCAACACTACATTCATTTGCCCGTCCGCCACTATTCATTATATTGATGGACAGAAGTGCAAACAAGAGTTCGCAGACCAAATAATGGCGGACTGGGGGTTGGAAGGAGCGTTTTCGTTGGTAAGTCCGAACAACCGTGTAACCCTCGAAATTCCAACCGTTTTTCAGGATAAGACTCTCTTTTTCAAAGCAGGTACTGTTCTGAAAGGAGGGGAAATGCATGGGGTGTACGGCCGTAACGAATTATGCGAAACCGGCTCGGAGTGGACCGGGCGTCGCACCCAAACTATAAATGTTCAAGGCAGGTGCGACTTGTTCAAGCTCCAAGGGGAATGCATTTACACTAATCGCGAAGGGTCGTCGGTCTGCGAAGGCGGTTGCGGAAATGACGGCCAGCCCTGCTGTCAGTCTTCGGGAGAAGAAAAATACTGCCTGAATGGATTATTCTGCAATAATAATTTCTGCAGTCCCGAAAGCGCTTCCTGCGGCAAACGCGGAGATACGCCCTGTTCCGGCTCGCCTGCAGACTGTCCGGTTGGAGACACTGACGGGTGTTGTAACCCGCTAGCTGAACTATATCCAAACGGCGTTGCCTACGTTAACGAGCCCAGTGGAACTTGCCAGTGGCGTTGTGCCGAAGGCTTTTCAATCAACGGCGACCGGGATCCGGAAAAGGCTCCGAGTGCGTGTGTTTCCGGAGATTAATACAGTGAAAGCAGTGCGGGCGGCAGCGGGTGCGGGCGTAAAAACCGGCCGGCGTGCGAGTATGGCTGTTTTAGTCCTTGGGTTGACCTAGGCGTGCCAGGAATGGTTGCGGCAGAAGACTCTGAAGGAATCTGCAGGTGGGAGAGTGTAGAAGCTTAGATCAAGACTCGCCAACGCTAGTCTCATTCTCCGGGCTTGAAATTACTAACTTTAGGCTCCTGCACGAGGCTATTGGCAATGGTTAAAAGGGTAGGCCGAACCCTCTCACAATCGTCCGCGGCAGTCCCCTTATTAGTTTTTTGGTTTCATTAGTTCTACTTGTTTTAGAAGGTGTTTGGGGTTGAGGGTAGTTGGTTTTTTGCCTGCGTTGGCGTTGTTTGCTTTAGTGGTGGCTTCGTTTGCAGCAGCGGCGTGTTCGGTTTCGGCGCCTTCTTCGGCGTCCGCCGGTTCGCCGGTCAGGATTAATGTTTCTTCTTCAGCCTCGCCGTGTTACTGGGTTTACTTCTGTGACGTTGGCGACGCGGTTTCGGCGCCTCAAGCGCCTTCGTCCACGTTTTTTTACTGCATGTACGCTGAAGGCGTTCACGTGCCGTCCGTGCGTTATTACTGGGGCTTGGATTGTGATTTTATGACTTTCTTCGACTTGTGCGAAGACTCGGTTTCAGTAACCGGAGTGGATAACCGGCCGCCGGTTATCACTTTGTTGACTCCTTCGGTTTCCAAGACGGGTGCGACGTTGCGGTGGGCTGCTGACGAGTCGGCAAAGTGTTTTTTGGAGTACGGGAGGACGACTGCGTACGGCAGTCGGGTTGATTTGGCGGGTTTTTTCAGGACGCACTGGGTGGACGTTGCGGGTTTGAGTGCGTCAATGTTGTATCATTATCGCGTGAGTTGTACTGACGTGGGCGGGTTGTCGTCGTCTACTAAAGACGCTTCGTTTGTTACGTTGAGTTTACAAAAGACGCCTTACTCCAAGGTTGCGCCGGCAATTGGGTTGGCTCCGTCATCTGCGTTCGAGTGGGATAGTTTCCTCGTGGGTTTGGTGTCGGCGTTCGCCGTTCTCGCGGCTGGCCTGATGTTCTACTTGTTCAGGATTAATAAGACTGTTTGAAGTTAGGTTCGGGCGTGGTTTGAATTCGGGCTTTAGTCAGATGGTTCAGTGCAGCGAATCGGTTTTCAGGGTTTCAAACGGGGTTCGCGTGGGTTGTAGGTTAAGGCACTAGGTTCTTAGCGCGGTTTGGATTATTTGCCTTATTCG
Organism: Candidatus Micrarchaeota archaeon CG1_02_51_15; assembly: GCA_001871495.1. Taxonomy (GTDB): domain Archaea; phylum Micrarchaeota; class Micrarchaeia; order Norongarragalinales; family UBA8480; genus UBA8480. The sequence continues at coordinate 4,609 of MNVG01000017.1, read as the reverse complement.
CACCGCGGTTTGGTTGTTGCAGTAGAATGAGTCGTCGCCGTTTATTTCGACTTGGCTTGCGTTCGTGCGGATGCAGTTGCAGTTGCCTTCTTTGAGAACCAGGTTGGCTGTTGGACAGGTTTCCGCGGTTTTGTTTTCTCCGAGGCAGGAGCCGTTGATGTTGACGTGGTTTGTGATATCCTTGCCTGTGCTGCCCAGCGCGCTGGCTGATTCTATCCATGTCTTTGACATGCAGGGAATGGGCTTGTCTTCTTCGAGCATTACTTGTACCGCGAGTTTTTGGGCCGAGAAGGCGGCGCTTATTGCGGGCATTCCGCCGTAGACTTTGACTCCGTTTATTTCTTCAAAGGGTTTTGGTGCGTGCGCGTTTAGCAGGGTTATTCCGAGGAATGCGACTGCTGCTGCGCCTATTGCTATTAGTATGATGTAATTGTTTTCCGTGAGTTCCATTGTGTTCACCGGTTGTTTATTTTTTTACGTGGGAAAGTAATTAAGGGTTGCGAGGCATAAGACGGCCATCCAAGCGAAGCGCATGGTGCTGCTCCATCGGAAGGTCAGAAGTAGTCCGACTGCCGTTATTTCGGAGATTATCATTGGAATGTAAAAAACCAGTGTTTTGATTAACGGTGAGAATAGTATTGTAGGCGTGCGGGTGGTGAACTGCCTGGCTTTGCGGCTGCGGTGAATGCAATTCTTGAGGTCGGGCACGCTTGGAATCGAGAATATTGCGAGCGAGACTGCGAGCCATAGGAACAGTACTGGTAACAGGATGCCTTCTTTTGCGGTTGTATTCAGGCTTGAAAACCCTTGTTGGAATAACAGTATTGCTGTTGGCGCGAGCAGTAGGGGGGCGAGTGAGACGAGTGCGCCGGTTGCCCAGCTTACGTTGGTTAGCGAGACGAATCCACCGTGTTTGCTCCACCATGTTGCGGCAGTTAGGCGGCCGCCTGAGAGTATTCCGGCGAGTGCGTGGGCTGCTTCGTGCATTATTAGGCCGGGGAAGAACCAGATTGTCGTGTTTATTCCGTAGTTTTTGAGAAAGTTTTTTGTAAAAGGGTCGTCGGAAAGAGTTATTTCATGGGCGTGGGAAGTTTCTTCACGGGATTCGTTGCTCATTTGGTGTTTACACCATTATTGCCATCCCTTCTTCGGCAGCGGTTGTTTCGGGGAATACGGATTGTGCTTCTCTTAGCAGGGGGGTGATGTCGTCGTAGCGGTTGCTAAAGTGGGTTATCAACAGTTTTTTGGCGCCTGCGTTTTTGGCGATTTCGGCTGCTTCGCCTGCAGTCGAGTGTTTTTTGTCGACTGCCATTTGCTGGTGTTCTTGCGAGAAGCACGCGTCGTGGATTATGAGGTCGGCGTCTTGTGCTTCTTTAAGCAGGTTTTTGCAGGGCCGGGTGTCGCCAGAGTAGACTATTTTTTTGCCGGGCTTGACAAAAGTAATTTGATCTAGTTTAACCGTTTTAGTGCGGCCGGTCTTCTCGTTTTTTATTTTCAGGCTGTTCTTGGCTTGGATTTCGCTGAATCGCGAGCGGGGCACGCAGTGTGCATTGGCTTTTTCCAAGTCGAACTTACGGAAAGGTTTTTCCTCCAGCGAGTAGCCGAGCGCGGTGCATGAGTGTTCGACTTCAAATGCCTTTACCGAGAAGAGCCGCGAGTCGAAGACCGGCTTGTCGGACTCGCCCACGTCAAACGCGCGGAGGGTAAAGTGCGGCCGCAGTTCTTTGGCGGCAAAAACGGTTTCGAACAATTTTTGCGTGCCGGCGGGCCCGAAAACGTAGAGGGGTTCCTTGCGCCCGGAAAAGTTCATGCTTTGCACTAGGCCCGGAAGGCCGAGGAAGTGGTCGGCGTGCAAGTGGCTTAAGAAAACGCATTTTACCTGCGCGAAGCTGACGCCGTGCTTCATCATCTGCTTCTGCACTCCCTCGCAGCAGTCGAAGAGGAACACGCCGTCGTACTTTACTGCAAAGCACGAGGGAGTCCTGTCCTTGGAAGGCATGGAAGCGCTTGTTCCCAGCACCACTATTCTAATCATTTTGAGGTTACCTTTCGGCCGAAATTGCCGTGATTATATCGGGTGTTGCCCGCAATAAAAACCCGCGTTTCGCAAGGGTTAAAACCAAGCGGTTGGTTAAATAAGCTTGCAATGGTTGTTCGAATTCGCAAAAAGTTTTCCGTAGCAGCTACGCCCTTAGTTTCTTCTTCGGCTCACCAGTCGCCAGAGCCTGCGTGGAATGACTACAAGTCGACTGCCGACATTCCCGTTTCCGACCACTTGGCAGGCCAGATAATAGGCCAGGAAAAGGGAGTGGAGATAATCAAGAAGGCAGCCAAGCAAAAACGCAACGTATTATTAGTGGGCACTCCCGGAACCGGCAAGTCAATGCTTGCACAGGCAATGGCTGAACTGATGCCTGTTTCGCAATTGGAAGACATTCTAGTCACCCAGAACCCTGCCGACGACAACATGCCTAAAGTCAAGATAGTCAAAGCAGGCGAAGGCCGCAAGATGATTGACGCTGCGCGTGCCAAATCGGGTTTGGGTGGAGGCAACATGAACATAATCATGCTTGCATTGGTTTTCGTGTGCTCGTTCTTTCTGTTGTTCTACGGCCGAAAAGAGTTCGGCGACGTAATCACTGCCGCCATGCTCATTGGAATGTTCTTCATGGTTGCCGCACTCGCTTTTGCCTCGCAGGTCGGCAGGAAGATGGCGCTGCCCGGAATGAGCCAGGAAATAGAGGGAATGAAATTACTAGTCGACAACACGGGCAAGAAGAGAGTGCCTTTTGTAGACGCAACCGGAAGCCGCGCAGGTGCACTGCTTGGCGACGTGCGCCACGATCCGTTCCAGTCAGGCGGCCTCGGCACGCCGGCCTACTTGCGCGTGGAAGCAGGCGCGATTCATCGCGCGCACCAGGGCGTGTTGTTTATTGACGAAGCGTCGACGCTAAGGCCCAAAGCGCAGCAGGAGTTGTTGACTGCCTTGCAGGAGAAGAAGTACCAAATTACGGGTCAGAGTGAAATGTCTTCAGGCGCTCAAGTGCGTACTGAACCTGTTCCGTGTAATTTTGTTCTCGTTGCCGCAGGCAATTACCAGGACGTTCAACGCATGCATCCGGCACTGCGCTCTAGAATCCGCGGCTATGGCTACGAAGTGTATATGGAAGAGACTATTGAAGACACGTCGGTAAATCGTTTGAAGATAGCGCAGTTTGTTGCCCAAGAAATTAAGAAAGACGGCAAGATTCCTGCTTTCGACCGCGCTGCAGTCGAACGCATTATCAACGAAGCTCGAAAACGCGCCGGCCGCAAGAATAAGCTCACTCTAAAGCTTCGGGAACTCGGTGGCTTAGTCAGAACTGCAGGCGACGTTGCCCGCGAGAAGGGCGTCGAGTTGGTGACTCTTGCGCACGTTGAAACCGCGCTAAAGATTGCGCGTACTCTCGAGCAGCAGGCTACGCAGCAAATGGTGGACGTCAAGAAAGACTACGAGGTTTTCATTTCCGAGGGCTCGAGGGTGGGCCGCGTCAACGGCTTGGCCGTAATGGGCGACAGCGGGGTAATCCTTCCGATTGTCGCGGAAATCGCTCCTGGCGCTTCCAAAGACGAGGGAAGGATAATCGCAACAGGAAAACTGGGCGAGATAGCGCGCGAGGCAGTTGAGAACGTGAGCGCGATAATAAAGAAGCACATAGGCAAAGACATTTCGAGGTATGATATTCACGTGCAGTTCCTCCAGACTTACGAAGGCGTCGAAGGCGACAGCGCCAGCGTTTCGGTTGCAACTGCAGTCATTTCCGCACTCGAAGAAGCAGAGGTCGACCAAAGCGTTGCCATGACCGGCTCTTTGAGCGTACGCGGCGAAGTACTGCCTGTTGGTGGCGTGACTTCCAAAGCAGAAGCGGCAATAGAAGCAGGGATGAAGAAGATAATCCTACCTTACGCCAACTACGAAGACTTGGCATTAAGCGAAGAACAACTCAAGAAAATAGAGATTATCCGCGCACGCAACTTACACGACGTGCTTTCCTATGCGCTCAAACCCGGACCCAAGAAAAACGCGTTACTCAACCAAATCAAGAAAGAATTCCAGTGAGCGTTGCGTGCTATTCGGTTGGCTAACGTGGGCTTCGCGTGCGTTGCATTGCCCGGCGGGTTATTGTCTTACTTCTCTCGCCTGTTTCCATAGGAGCTCAAACTGATTTCGTTGACTTTCTGTAACTGCTTTGCTTTCCACTATTACTGCCGTAGGCGGCGCGCCCGGGATTATCATACAAAACTTGTTTCCGTATACCCAAAAAGCGGTGCTGCCGAGCCACTTGGCATCAAGCTCGCGATAATGAGTAAGGTTGCCTCGGGAATTCGTTTCGCGCCACGTTTTATTCCGCAGAATACCCCGCTCCTTGGGGCGGGGTCTGCAGGGCGGTAGTGATGTAATGTTTTGCGTCGTATTTTGGGTGTGGAGTTAGGGCGTGCGAGTCATTGCGTCTATAAGATTGGGTATCACTTGGTTTTGTGTGTTAAGTATCGTAAGAACTGCTTTTTGCGGATGAGCGAATCTCGTTTTTGAAGCGCGTGTTGGAAGAGATTGCCGAGCGGTACGAGT
>MNVG01000019.1:37523-44475 GCA_001871495.1 Candidatus Micrarchaeota archaeon CG1_02_51_15 | reverse complement strand
AATACGACGCAAAACATTACATCACTACCGCCCTGCAGACCCCGCCCCAAGGAGCGGGGTATTCTGCGGAATCAACCTCGCCGTAGTTGCGGTTGCATTAGTAATCGGCGCAGTAGCGGCTTTTGCAATCTTTTCAACTATTTACGCCAACGACTTGGCCCTCGGCCAGTCAGTCAAAAAGGCAATGACGAACCAGGAAAGCGGCTACCTCGCAAGGGGAGGCCCAAGCGCGTCAACAGAACTGAGCTGTATTGGAACCGAGTGCATCGCCACTTCTTCGGAAACCGAAATACTCTCAGACGAAATACGCGCGCGTATTAGTTGCGGTAGTGTAACCGGCGTTCCTTTCGAAGGCAGCTACGATGGGCTTAACCGTTGTTATGGTCCTGTTAATGGATTGGTGTTGGTGTTACCCGCTTCACAAAGAGCAGAGGCTCTGCGGGCAATCATGTTCTCGGCTGTAAACGGACGAGAATTAGAGCGGACGACAGCACTGCTAGGCGGAACCTACTCTTATTTCGGCGTACGCGGATGGGTTATGCTGGAATACTTAAGTAATGATGCTGTTGACCGGTATTCTATCCGCGTTACGCCACAAGCCGCACCGCTTCCGCCATTGTCTTGTGCATCGATTGCCTCGTCATTAAACGTTGTTGCCACTGTTGACGCGTGCACTGACTTAGCCGGCGGAAACAGGTTGGGAATAAAGGCAGTACACGCCTATTCAATCGACTTTACTCTATCTACTGAACGCGCTTCGTTCAACTTGGCTCTTGGCGCAAGCCGAACAGTAACCGTTACCGGAACAGACTATCTGTTGACCGTTTCACGCGGCGGCGGTTCTCTGGTTTATTCAATAGTCAATTCATTTGCAGCTGCGATTACCACAACGGGTTGTTCCGGCGAGTTTTTGGCAATTGACGGCGATTCGTTTACGGGCGGGCTTGCAAACGGCCAGTGTGCGGGTCCGATTGCGGGCGTGATAATCAAGCGGGCGGGTTGTCCGTCGTATTGTAACATCAACTTTTACTACGTTGAAAACGGCACACGAGTGCGCGGTGCGCAATTAGTTTCTCTCGGCCATGACAACATTTTCCAAGCCCGCGCCAGCTGGTTTAACGCGCGCTTGAACTCGGTTGCTGACGGCGTTGCTACCTTCGTAATTTCAGTAACTACTGAACCAACTCCAATTCCAACTGCAGACGGCACTCTCGGCTCGGAAGGCAGTCATTCTTCAACAGACTATCCGGCCACTGCTCCAGTTTCGTCTGCGGAAACTCCTTCATCCGATTCCACTCCGTCTTGCGAGTCCACGGTTCCTGCATCCGACGTAATTGCCTTAGCCGACGCGTGCACCGAACTGCTTTCTGGCAACCGGTTGTCAATCAAGGCAGTTGACTCGAGCGGAGTAGACTTCGGAGTGTCAACGCAGAGCGCGTCGTTCCACGTTAACCCCGGCGAAAACCGTGTTATAAGCGTAGGCTCAACCGACTACGACTTAAGCGTTTCAATAACAGACCCGTTAACTTACTCAGTAACGCAAGCAAGCGCACCGACTCCGACTGCAACGCCTACTGCGACTCCGACTGCAACGCCTACTCCTGTTGCGACAATTGCTGCAGGCGGCGGCGCGTACGCCTATAATTGCCAACTGCACTTAAGCCGCGGTTGGAACTTGGCTTCTTCAATGCGTTTTGGTTCGTCTGTAGTGTCTTTGGATTGCTCGACCGGCTCGCTTTGGGCTTTTGATGCAACCGGGCAAGGTTACCGTAAACAAAACGGCATTTCAGTCGGTAACCCGTTGCCTGACGGCGGCTTTTGGGTGAAAGCAGTTGCAAACTGCGCGATAAACGTAGGCGCACACGGCCAGCCATTTGCCTCGCCGGGCATGAATATGGTTGCCGGCTGGAACTTGGTCCCCGGAACCGGCGTCGAGTGGGCGTCTGCTTCAAGCAGCTGCAACGTGACCGCTGGACCCTATGGCTACGACCCGCTGGAAACAAGGCGGGACACTGCAACCCTCTTGCAAGCCGGCCGTTCTTTCTTGGTTAACTTGAACGCGGCGTGCACGCTGTCCTGAAATCCCAACGCGCTGTAAACCATTGCATAAAGCAAGCTAGGCCGCGCGCAACCAGGGTTTGCAAGATGTAATGCGTAGCCGCGTAGGTTTAAAAACAGTTAAAGCCTTTCTTTAAAACAGCGGAAACGCTTTCTTCCGCCTTAGTCGCGCTTTCAAAAAAAAGTTTTAGAGGGGTTGAACTGAAAAAAATGGCTTCCAAAAAAACAGGAAAAAACTTAGTTAAAACAAAACGCGCCGAAAACAAACAAACAAAACGCGCCAATGAAGGAAACCAAGCCAAACACGTGCGCTTAAACGCAGCAAACCCAGTAACTATAGCCGCCGCACTCATTGCAGGCGCGGTAATCACCTACGTCGTACTAACCGCCATCTACGCCAACGACATAGCCCTCTCGAACTCAATCAAACAAGCAATGGGTCCAGACTACCTCGCAAGAGGAGCGCCTTCAGTCAAATTGAATTGCACCGGCGCAACCTGCAGAGCGGCCGCAACTGTCCCAACACGCACAAGCACGACCCCCCTGCGGCCCACTGCAAGTCCAAGCACTCCGCCGACCGTGCTCACACTGTGCCCGTCTGGCGTACGCGCAGATCCCCTTCCTTTCCACGGCTACTCACAATTAAGTGACTGCTTCGCCTCAGGAGTAGCCGGCCAGCCGATTTACTTTAACGAAATAGGAACTTACGCCAACGGCACTGCGTTCATCAACATAAGCCAAGACACCCAAAGCAGGATAATCACCACCCGCGCCCCAATAACTTGGAACGGACTCAACGTACAACTAAACGGCGTCACATACGGCATGCAACAAATGCCAATAGCCAAAATAACCGTTTCAAGGAGTTGATGATAATGACAAAATTTTCTTTAAAAAACGGTGCAATCGCAGTTTTATTGCTCCTTTTTGCAATCTCGACAATTCCTTTAGCCAACGCAATTCCTTTAGCCGAAACAATAGAAATGAACAACTGCAGGGCGGTGGTATATCCTGGGCATGTCTTTGACGGATCTACGAGAGAAGGATACCAATATAAAGTATATGGCAAGTCGCGCGACTATTTATTGGTCGTCCATAAAAACCGTGATGAATTAGACGCCTTTGTTTGGGCTTATAGTACTGAGCGCAGGGGTAACAACTGGGATAATGAATTAAGACCAACATTACACCTAATAGACCAATATCGGCTTAGCCCTGTTCAGTCCACGGGTTTATTTAGTGGAAGCCGTTTCGGGGTTGACCGTATAACCCTTAGCGGAAGCGAGTTTGCGGGCAAAAAAATAAAGTTGCGCATTACTGCGTATTCAACCGGCGACGCGTCTGCCTTGCCGGCGTTTTCTGCTCCGGAATCTATTACTGTGGCAAGTGACTGTCGTGTCGCGCCGTGGCTTGTTTCTGGCGGTTTGCTCGAGTTGAAGGCAGGCGACTGCGGGAGGCTGGAAGGACGGTACTTAGTAAAACTTTTTGAAATACGCAATCGGTGGAGCGCAACCGGCCGCACTGCTTATATCGGAGTTTACTCGCGCGATGGCCAGAGCAAAATTACCACGATTGAATTGAGTAAGGTGAAAAGCGGAAGAATCCAAATGCTTGAAGAAGCAAACGGCAACACTTACTTTTACTTGAACAGCAAGCTCAATTCGTTCAAAGACGTTGCAGGTTGCGTTCTTAAAGCAGAATTGAACTTGACGTTGACGAGGCTTCCTGATTCAGTGGAAGTTAACTCCTGCAGGACTACCTACGTTTCAGGACGGGAGTATGACCGTGGAACCGGAAGCTGCGGATTGCTGGATGATTTGTATAGAGTTAAAGTAGTTCAGGTTACTGGAACAGGAACTTCGCGTAGTGCAGTAGTCACGGTTTACTCGCGAGACGGCAGCACGCGTTTGGCGCAGGGAGTGCTTGACGGCAATTCGGCTATCCGGTGGTTCTTCGGCGCGGCGTTGACGTCTGGAACGGCAAGGCATATTTTCGCCGCTAATTTCTTGGAAATGACTTCCGGAAGCGCAACCTCCGGAAGATTCGCTTTCGTGGTTTCTCCAGTTGAAGACGCGGGTTCTCCTGTTTTGTCTCCGGGGCCTGCTGCAGCGGGGCGTGATTTGCCGTCTCTTGACGCAGGTGACTTGGTTTCCGGTTGTTCTTCTAGTTCGAGTAGTACTGTGACTCTTGCTGATGGCGCGTGCGTGAAGTGGAAGAACCAGTATGTTTTCAAGGTTTTGAGTTATAGTACCGCTGGCGCAGTGATTCAGATTTTTGATCCAACTGGAGTAACTAAACTTCACGAAAGCGTTTTCATTAATGGAGTTAATCGTGCAATGCGCCTTAAAATAGGGGAGGAATATGCTTTTCTGCAGGTAAGTTACGAACGAAGACGTGCATCAAATCAGTTAGCCTTGACGCAAGTTACTCGTGTTGTAGTTCCGACGCCAGAGCCAACTCCGTCCAGTTCATCTACAGCTTCAACCGTTTCCGTAACCGTCCTCTCGAGAATAGGCTGTCCCTATAACCGAATAACTCTAGCTCCTTTTGAAGGAGAATACTCCGGAATGAAAACTTGCTATGGGCCAATCAACGGCATGGTGTTTGCGTTGCCTTATGGACAGAGAACCGACAATTTGCGTGTAGTAATACACTCGGCTTCGAACGGAACCATATTAACCCGCGGACGCGCATTGCTTGGCACGCCCTTTGTTTACAACGGAGTCAAACTGCAGTTCTTAAACTACAACGCAACCCGCTCGAACAAGTACTTTATACGCATCGCCTTGGATGCCGCCACTCCGATTGTAATGCCGGTGGCGGGTTCTTGCCTGCGTTTCACTGAAGGCACGAATGCGTTCAACGGGGCAATTGAGGAAGGAGTTTGCGTTTCGGTTGTTGGAACGTCCGGCAGTTACGACGTGGTTGCAACCGACTTGACTGCATCTTACGCAACGTTTACTTTGACTAACTCTACTGGTTCAAGTTACAGCCAAACTGCGAACACGCGCGGCAGCCGCTACGCGTACTTTTCAAACTCTATGACGCTGGGCTCCGACCGCATTAATGTCACGGTTTCGGAGTTTCGCGAGGGTTCGGCAACTGTTTCAATAGCGTTAGTCTCCGCGCCCGCTACGCCCACTGCAGAGCCGGCTCTGGAAGTTGACGAGCTTATGCCGACGCCTGAGGCTGAAGGTGACGAGGAAGCGGTTGTTACTGCGACTCCATTGCCTGGCGTTGCAGTTGATTATGAACTGCATTTGAGCCAGGGTTGGAACTTGGTTTCCGCAATTCGCTTCGGTTCGTACGTCGTGTCTTCGGATTGTTTGACTGGCTCGATTTGGGGTTTTGAACCAAGTCAACAGGGTTACGTCAAGCAAGCCGGTATTTCGCCGGGCAATGACTTGCCTAGCGGCGGTTTTTGGGTTAAAGCAAGCGCTGCGTGTACTGTCGGAGTTGGCGCGCACGGGTTTGCGATTCCTTCCAATGGCAGGAACTTGGTTAATGGTTGGAACTTGCTGCCTGGAACCGATTCTAATTGGGAGGAGGCTGGCGCTGACTGTACTACTGTGGCTGGACCGTATTGGTACAACCCGTTGTCAAGGAGTTGGACGCGTACTACGTACTTGCAAGCGGGCAGTTCGTACTTCGTGTACTTGTCGGGCGCGTGCACGACTTCCTGAGGGAAGGTTGCCTTTGTTTTAGGCGTTTAGGATGAGGAGTTGGAGAGTAAGCGGATTAACAGAAGGGGTGTTTGGTTACGGCAAAGGGTTTCATAATCGGGTTGGTAGTTGTCTTGGTTGCGTTGGCGCTTGTTTCAGCTGCCGGGGCACAGACTATTTACTTTGCGGACGAGGAAGAGCCGCCTGCACTGCCTTCTTTGGATGACGGCGCGCCGCCTGCGTTGCCTGTTTTGTCCACGCCTACGCCCGTGGCGCCTGCAGGCGATTCGGGTTCCAGTGGAAGTTCTTCTTCAGGTAGTTCTTCGGGCGCGGCTTATCCTTCTGGAGCTATTGGTGGTTCTATTGGGGGGGGAATGGGTTCTATTCCTTCGATTACTCCGTTGCCGAGCGTGGCGCGCAGGCCGGTTGTCACCAGTCAGCCGGAGCAGTATGTTGACGAAGAGTATTACGTTACTCCAACTCCTACGATTACGCCTACGCCTTCTCCGAAGCCAAAGAAAGCGGTTGCCGAGCCTGACTGGCTTTCCGAGAATTGGTGGTGGCTGTTGGGGTTGTTGATTGTCTTGATTGTCATTGCGGTTGTTGCGTACTTGTATTACCAGCGTAACAAGCCGGGCGAGCAAGTGCCTGAAGTTCCGCAGGAGCCTAGCGACATTTTGTCGAACAACTTGTTGACGAAGTGAAGTTTTTGGTGCATAAAGCTTTAAGGATTGAGGGCATGAAGGGAAGGCCGCCTGAACGCGTTGTGTGGGGTTTTGGCAGCCTGCGTTTGTCTAAGTGGTTGTCAACTCGTGCTGCTGCCAAGCACGTGCGGCAGGGTATAGTTCACGAGCAGGTTTCTCGTTGGCTTTCTGGCAATGCCGACAGTTTTTATAGCCTCAAGCGCGCGCGGGAGAAGCTGGCTTCATCTTCTTTTGCTGAACTCCTGCGTGATGAAGCGGTAAATAGGGGAGTGCGGTTGTTTCCTTGGTTTAGGAAGCGTCAGGTGCGGCGCGAGTTGAGGAAAGACTTGCGGGTTGTTGCTAGAAAAGGCAACTTGTTTTTGAAGAGGGAAAAGTTGAGGGAGTTGTCGGACGACCGCGCGGCGTTGGCCAAAACGCATTTTCTTGAGGCTCAAAAGCTGTTGCAAGGCGCTGAAAGCTTGGGTCGCGAGTTGAAAGAAGCGCCGGCTGAAAAAAAGTTTTTTAAGCGCAAGGTTTAAGTTGCGCGCG
>MNVG01000019.1:0-37497 GCA_001871495.1 Candidatus Micrarchaeota archaeon CG1_02_51_15 | reverse complement strand
GTTTTTGGTCAAAAAGGTTTCGTTGAGTGAAAAGAGTTTGTTGCCTGCCGTTGCAGTGTTTGCAGTTGGCTTTGTTTTGGCTTGCGTGGTTTTGTACTTTGTTTATTCTGACGACATTTCGCTTTCGCAGTCGGTTAAGGGCGTTGTTGACTCGGAGCAGGGCGGGATTATCTTGCGCGGGGCGGTAGTTTGAGTGCGCGTGTTTTGTTTAACTGCGTTGCTGGGCGGTGTTCGGTTGGAAAGGCGCTTGCCCCGCGTTCGGATTGCGTTGACTCCGACGGGTTGGACACTGCGTACCAGGGTACTACTACGGGAGTGATTACGAGCGGGTCGCACGGAAGGTATTCCGATGTTTGCGATAGCGAAACTGCGGTTAGAGAATACATTTGTTACGGCAGTCAAGTGGGTTTTCAGAACCTTGTGTGCGGTGCCAGGACGCATTGTCGTGACGGCACGTGCGTGCCGGTGTAGAAAAGAAATGGTTTTTCAAACGCGGTAGACGCGCGGGAGTTAAGTCTTGTTTTCTTCTTCCGCGATTATTTTTTCTATTTGCTGCTTGAATTGGGGTAGCGCGTTTTTGTAGGAGTCCCAAACTATGTTCCAGTCTATACTGTAGTACAAGTGTGCTGCGCGGATTCGGAGGCCAACTGAATTACTCCAGTCGACCCGCGCGTGTTTTTTAGTGAATTCTTTGGACAGTTGGTTTACGGCTTCGCCTATTATTTCAAAGCAGCGGAGGACGGCTTCTTGTTTCTCTCGGTTTTCCATGAATTCTTTTTTCGAAACGCAGTCCATGAACAAATCAATCATTTCAATGCGTTCGAGGATGTGCTTCAACCGAAATAATGGAGAGTCTAGTTTCATAGTATTCGCATCTCTTGAGCTAAAATCTGGTCTTTTAGCAGGGGGTGTATTCCGCGGTAGGAAACGAGGTCTACCTCGCGTTTTAGCAGGGTCTTGAGTTCGATTGCGACGCTGCTTAAGTCGAATAACGTGAATCCCTTTGGAGGCAGGAACAAAACGTCTACGTCGCTGTTGGCGCGTTGGTCTCCGCGTGCCCAACTGCCGAATAGTCCGGCTCGTTTTATTCCGGATTTTTTAAGGACGGGCACTATTTTTTTCTTCAATTCTGCAACTGTAGTCATGTGGCGTAAACCTTTCTTGAATTAAGTTCGGGGAAGCCGTTGTTTATTTAAGTTTCTGTAGACCTCAAACGCGGTAGACGTGCGCGTGTGGCACGCCTTGGACTGACTTGGTTTTTTCCGGCTTGAAGCTTGGCAGTGCTTTTGCAAGGCAGGAAACCGATTTTTCGCCTACTGCGTTTATGGAACAATGAGCGTCGACAAGTGCTTCTTCAAGCATGGTCTGGGCTTGCAGTGGTTTGACTAGCGTGCCGTTATAGAATCCTGCGTTGGTTTTCAAGTCCAGAAAAACTTTTCCTTCTTCCAAGACTTTTCCCAACACGGTTGCGTCGCACAACGCGAGAACGCTGCGCTTGCTTCCGTCATCTATCGTCTTAACGTGTTTCTTGGCGTACATTTTCATCCCTCGTCATTTTTTTTTGGCAATGTTCTTTCGGCACCAGGTAATTAGTTCTTCTGCGGCAAAAGCGGCTTTGGCAGAGTGTTTTGCGGTGAATGCTTCGGCAGGAATTTTGTCTTCAACCATGCCGTAACGCGATTGAATGTAGGCGTTTGAAAGCCAGCGAGCTCCGTCCTGCATTGATTTAGGCAAGCCTGTTTGCCTTCCTATTGCGTTGAGGTCGTGCGTTTTCTTAATGTTTTTGCCTTGTGCTAACAAAACTGCTTTCAATGCTTTTTCCGCCGCTTGTTGATAGGAAAAAACGGCGACGTGAAAGTCTCCTAGTAACGCGCTGTGGCCGGCTGCAATAAAGTCGGCTTCGGCTTGCCTTAGCCAGTCGCTTGCTTGTCCGGCGTCTGGTTTTTCCAATCTTGCTACACCACAATGCCTTGTTCAACAGCTTGCTTTACTGTTGAAAGGCTTTTTTTGTACTTCTCAAACTCGTCAGGATCATAACAAAGCATGTCTATTGGAATAAGGGGTTTCCAGCAGTCGTAGAGTCTTATTGACCGGTCGCACCACTCCATTTTCTTGAATTTCGGGCTGACTATAATAAAGTCGAAATCGCTTTCTTTTCCGCTTTTTCCATGCGCGCGGCTGCCGAACAAAATCATTTTAGTCAACGGAATACGCTTAGCCAGTTCCGACTTGAACTTTCGGGCAATACTCAAGTCCGCCTTAGACGCCATAGCCATAAAAGGCGGAAACAGTATTTAACCCTGACTTTCAGTCTGGTTTGTAATCCGTTTTAGCCGGCGTGGTCAACAACGCGTTTCAAGAACGCGCTTGCCTTACTTTCTTCGCAAGCGTTTTGCCGTGCACTCCCATCCAGCCGTAAAATCGCTTTATTTGCTGCAATTGTATTTCAGTGTGCTTGCCTGTAAACCACGCGGTCCACTACGGAACTCCAGAAACAGGCAATGCTTTTGCAACAAACTTGCCGGGCTTTGACTTTATACCGTAGTATTTTGCCGCGATTTCCTTAATGCGCCGCGTGCGTTGCTTTGTCTCACTTGCTCCAAAAGACGGCAAAGGCTTTCTTTCAAGCCGCTTTTCTACGCTTAACGGCGTGCGTTGTTCAAAAAGCCGCTTGGCGTTATTTCTGCGGAAGTGTTCGGCGCGCAACTCTCGCAAAGGTCGCCTTCGTTCTTCAGGATGGGTGGAAGAATACATTTGGTTTTTTTACGCTTGTGGGGGTTGCCTGCGTTTTGCGCGCGCGTCTTGGACTTTTTGCTTGAGTTTGCCGCCTTGTTTTCCGAACCAGCCGTAGAAGTGCTTCATTGACTCCCATTGGTATTCGGCGTGCAGGCCTGCTGCGTGTGCGGCAACAGGAGGAACCCCGAATATTGGCAACCCGTTTGCAATTAGTTTTCCCGCCTTGGTCTTCAACGCCCACTTGTCTTTAAGGAAAGCGTGGAAATCGGCGTTCCTTTTGTTCTTCTCTTCTTTGGTTTCGTTCGGCTTCGGCAACGCCCACTTTCTTACGTGGTTCAAGTTATAAAAAAATCCGCCGTGTTCTTTCACGAACTTCTTGCGGCCGGTTGCGAGCTTAAGCGTGCTCTCGTCCCTAGCTTGCGCTTGGCTTTCGTGTTCGTTAATCAGGATGTTGCCCAACAGCTTCGGGTTGGCCTGCACTCGTCCTTCTTGTTGGGATTTGGCGTCCCGTCGTTCTTGATACGCGTCTGCGGCGCGTTGTTTCAGCGTCCGTGCTTTCTCCGCAGTAGTTCCCGCCCTTACTTTAGTCCAAGCCCAAGCGCGTTGGCCGCGTTTTTTACTCCACTCTTTCGTGCGCGGCCACCACGGCCTGCTTGGCTGTGCAGTGTCTTCGGGCGCGAACAGCTCCAGTTGCGCGTTCTCTTCCGCCTTCGTTTCTGTTTTTCTCGCGTGGCGTTGTTCTTGTTTTTCGCGCACGTAATCGCGTAACTTGCTTCCTTTCTCGCGTGCCCACGCTTTCGCACGCTGTCCTCTGGTGGGAATAGGGAGGGTGTCCCGCGTGTCTTCATCTGGTTCTTCAACGTCGCCTGCTGCTTCTGCCAACTCACGCTCTGACGCTTCCTGCGCTTGCCTTTTAGCTTCACGCCTTGCTTGCCTTCCTTCCCTGCGCCGTTGATTCCAACTCGTTATGCCTTGTTTCGCACGTTGCCAAGCCGACGGCCTGCCGGGCTGTGCGTCGCGAACTTTCTCTTCAGGTCCGGATTGATTAAGCGCTTCATTAAGTTCGTCTCGGGTATACTCTGCGGTTGCTTCCGAATCGCGTTCAGGCCTGGAACCAGACGGAGCACGCGGAGCCGACCTGCCGCCTCCTGGCGTTCGAGCTCCGGGCCGAGACCTTGGCGCGAGGCGGTCTTCAGGCCGCGCGTCTCCTGCGCCGGCCATTGTCTTCAATAATCGTTTGAGCCTATCTTGTTGCGTGGCATCGGCGGCTTTTTTGGCTTCCGTCTTTCCGTGTTCAAGGCCGAGTTGATAAGCTTCTTCCACTTTCCTTAAATCTTCGGCGTAATCCGGCCCCATTTCCTGAGTTGCTTCCGAGTCGGGGGCTGCAGGTTCTTCTAAAGGCGCGGGTTGTTCTTGTCTTACTTCTAAATGACGTTCGCGTGGGGGTAGTTTGGCTTCGGCGTGCGCGGTTAGAAGTCCTTGGAGGTATCCGCGTTCGTGTATGCGTTGCATGAATGCGTCAGCTAATCGGGGTGCTTTTAGCCGCATTATTGCTTCGGTGGAGTTGTTTTTTCCTTCGAATGCACTGGTTTGGCCGATTATTGCCTCGCGCAAGTGTCCTCCTTGAAGTACTTCTCCCAGCATTCGGCGGTCTGCAACGAGGTTTCTGGAGATTGTTTCCGCTTTTTCTTTGTTTAATAGGCGGTGTTGGCTGAGCAAGTGGGTTAGTAACTTGTGTAGTTTTTCATTATTTTTTGTGGTAGTGAGAGTTACTAAATCGACTTCTATTTGTTTTCTTTTCGATTCGGTGCCTCCGCGTAATCTTTTTCCTTCAGTCAGCTTGTGGAGCGGGTCGTATCGTTTTTTCGTTATTCCTCCTCTTTCGTTAAGTGTTTCTTTGTAAGCCATGTTTAGCCACCCGTGCAGTTTAACGAGCCTATTGCTAGTTTCAAGACGTTTTCTTCCGCGAGCAGGGATTCTGGTATTGCAGCGATTGCAGTTGCAGTATAGGGAGTGCCGTCGCGTTTTTTGCAGGAATAGAATGTTGCGCGTAAAAAGATTTTTTCGTTTTCGTTAATCAAGCCTGTTGTCTCGGCGGTGACGAAAATCTTTCCATCACTTGCGGTTGTCTTGACTTGGTTTAGTGTGCCTTGGAAAGCGTTTTCGGCAAGTTGTGTTGGTGCAAGAGCAGTGTTGACTGCAATGCTTAATGCGGTTCCAGAGAGCATTTTGTCATAAGTAGGGTAAGGGTTGGCTGCAGTGAAGCGCAGGCGCACGCCAAAATCGGGGTTTTCTTCCGCCTTATAGCCTGATGGGTATCTTAATTCAAAGTCGTATTCTTCGTCGTAATAAGTGAAGAACAGGTTTTCGGCAACTGAAGACGCAATGAGTTGCGCTTTTGCGGGGCTTGTCTGTGCGTAAATGCCTTCAGGCGCTTCCTGCTGTTGAACGTGAAACGCCAGTCCAGCAATAAACAACGCGGTTACTAGCAGTAGCGCTAATAACGTGCGTTTCCCGCGCTTGGCAGTCCTGTCTTCTTGGGTTTCAAGCTTTTTTTCAGCGGCCATTTTTATTATCTCTTTTTTTCTTCTTCGGCGATTATTTTTTCAACTTGTTGTTTTAGCAATGGAAGCTTGTTTTCGCAGGTTTTCCATATTAGTTTCAGGTCTACTTGGAGATAAGCGTGTGCGAAGACGATGCGCATGCCTACTATTTTCTTCCAGTTGGTTTCAGGATGTTTGGCCGTGATTTCGGAGGGCAGGTTGTTTACTGCTTCGCCGACTATTTCTAGCCTCCTCGTTATTGCGTCCTGTAGCTTGGAGTCTTCCATAAAATCTGTTTTCGAAACGCCGGCCAGGTATTCTTCGATTAACCGTATGCTTTCGCGCACGTGATACAACCTGTTTAAGGCTTGCTTTTCTTGAGTCATATTATTCTCACTTCCTGCGAAAGCACTCTTTCCTTAATTCGGGAATCCAGGCTTCCGTAAGTTACTACGTCGACTTCTTTTTTCAAAACGCTTCTTAACTGTATTACCAGCCCGCCGAGGTCAAGCAAGTCAAAGCCCTTTGGGGGCAGTATGAGCACGTCGACGTCACTGTCTGTCCGCGCGTCGCCGCGCGCATAGCTTCCGAACAAGCCCGCGCGGCGGACTCCGACTGCCTGTAGTATTGGAACTATTTTGGCTGCGAGCGCGCGAAGTTCTTTTCCTTGTTTAACGGCCATTTCAGTCTTCACTCCTTTGGCTTCGGATGGTACCGTCTATTCCCCTTCCGGAGCCCGTGTCGGTGCGCTGGTTTTGCAGGCGCGTAATCTCCGCTGCAGAAAGAACGCCTCCTTTGAGGCGCGCGTCGGCGAGCGGAGGCGAGTCGGGCGCGAACACGGACTTGAAGAACTCGTCGGTATTAAGCGACGGGTTGTTTACTGCAATTATTAGGTTATATCCCCTTCCGGCGCTGGAAGCCGTTGAAGTTACCGACGTTTGGTACAGGCAGGCTGCGTAGTCGGAGTTGCAGGCGTCTGCCAATTTGAATGATTCGCTTGCAAGGCACCTTCCTTGGGCGTCTTTCACGCACAGTTCTAATGCGGTGGGAGTGTAGTCGTTTGCGCGGCCGTCTAAGTGGTAAGCCATGAAGTGCGAAGGAAGTGCGGGGTTTAATTCAATTCGCGCGGGCCTCACGTCTGCAGAGAACAATAGTAGCGGAAGTACTTGCAAGGCAATGCGGCCTGCCTGCGAGCGGGATAAGGCGTTGCGTGCGCGGGACAGCCGGCCGCCCTGTGTTGCGGCGGCCGCTCCTTCTGCCGGGATTGCGGCGGGCGCGAGGCGTTGTTGAAGCGACTGGGGAATTACTGCCTGTCTTGAAGTAACGCTTTCTAGCAGGTTGACGCCGGTCCTGCTTCCAACGGCTTCAAAAGAATTGGTTGTAATTAAGGGGGAGTTGCCGTGCCAGAATGAAATGCGTGCCACGCCTGTCTGCGCGGGATAGGGAAGGCCGGTGCGCAAGGTTGCCGCCCTTGCTGTCGCGTATTCTGTTACCGTGTTCGCGCCCAAAGTCCGTTGCAGGAATGACGGAGTATACTGCGTTTCAAGCACCCTCGCCCTAGCCAAACTAGTTAATTCGGGGGCGCTTGTCGGAGTTATTACTCCTGCAGACAAGCCGCGTGCGGAAGCAACAGAGTCCAGTTGTGCCTGCTGTAATCTCTGCAGGTATGCCGCTTCCTGCGTTACTAGGGTGGGCAAGAACTCGGTTTGCGCGGCTTGAACGGCTTGCTGGGGTGTTGATCCGCTCCTTATTAATGTACGGACTTGGCTTGCAAGCCGGCTTTGGGGGTGGATTCCGTTTTCGGTGAGGAAGACGGTCAGTTCTTGGTTGGTCAGCGTTCCGGTTGCCGTGGTTCCCGCAACTCCGGTTTGGCCTGCTTGGGTTGCCGCGCCGCCCAGTCTTGAAGCGTAAACCGAAGTCGCGAAAAGAGGGATGGTTGCGGAAGTGGTTTCCGAAGCGCCGGGCGCCATTAAGTTTACGGCTGCAGTGGTGCCGCCTGCGATTGCCGTCATTACTCCAAGGCTGGCTAACGCTCTAGTGCGGGTCATTTCCTGTGCGGCGCGGGTGGTTATCCTGCCTCCTGCGGTTGCCAATAGTCCTCTTCCCAATGCAACTTGTCCGCCGGTGGGTACAATTGTTGAAAGCGCGCCGAACAGGCCTGTTGTTATGCAGTCGTTTATTGCATGGCAGGTAGCGCCGCCTTCGGGAGCAGTAAGGGACTCGGCGGCATACATGCCTACGCAGGTTGTGGCGGCGGTTAACAGTCCTTGCGCCGATTGGATGCACACTTGCGTCGTTACTCCGGTAAGTGCCGCTGCAGTGCACGATGCTATTGCGACTCCTGCCCCCGCGCCGTAAATGTAGGCGAGTGGTTTGGTTCCTTCCCTTCGGCAGAAGTTGTCGTCTTCGTAGTATCCAGCGGGTGCCGCGTAGTGTTCCTGTTGCCCGTACAAGTAGTGATACAAAGTCATTGCGGTTTGGACGTCGCGTTCGTCCGCGTCTCCGCCGTATTTTCCTATTGACATTGCGCCTAAGTCGAGTATGTTCAGCACGCTTGCGGGATTGTTTTCCAAGTCGATTGATTCGAGGTTATTGCCGAACCGTTCGGGTAATGTGCGCAGCCTTCCGAGTTCCTGCGGCCACTCAACTAGCCTGCGGCCCACGTTAACCCCGAGTTCTTGCGGCGTGTTTCCTCTTAGG
This sequence comes from Candidatus Micrarchaeota archaeon CG1_02_51_15, assembly GCA_001871495.1. Lineage (GTDB taxonomy): Archaea > Micrarchaeota > Micrarchaeia > Norongarragalinales > UBA8480 > UBA8480. Next base: position 29,518 of record MNVG01000019.1, on the reverse strand, counting down.
AAGAGTGGTGCGTTGGCGAGTGTTTGTTCGCAGTCGAAGAGTTTTCGCACTCGCACTCGGATTCCGGTTTCGCGTCTCCAGTTGGTTTCGGCGTGCGAGCCTGCGAGCTTGCAGGCGTCTATTGTTGCGCTGACTTCGTACCAGCCGCAGCCGCGCACGCTTCCTGACGGAATGCCTTCAAAGAAGTTGCGGTAGTTGCGGTCTATTTGAGCAGTTTGTGCAGCCGCGCGCAGGGCGGTGTTGAATTCGTCGAGCGATTGGTCGGCAGCCACTTTTTGGAGTATGATTGTTTTGGTGAGCAAGCCGTTTTCGCCCAGCGAAGCTTGGTCGCAGAAGTCGGTGTTGGATTGTTGCGTGCGCGTGATTGTTTCCAAGTAAGAGCGCATATTGTTCAAGAAAGCCACGTATGCCGCGCGGGTTTGTTGGGCGTCGCAGAAGAACTTTTGGCAGTTGAGTATCGCAGGGTCTGCTTCAGTCGGTTCTTGTTCTTCTGTTTCGGGTGTTTGCGGCCGCGAGGGAGGTTCTTCGTTGGCGTCAATTGCTTGCGGGACTGCAGGCGTGCGGGCAGTTGGTTCGTCGTTAGTGAACGAAACAAGTGCACGGGGTTGCTGGGTTATTCCAACGGTGTTGGTGATGCTTCGGATCAGGCCAGGGCTTGCTTCTTCTTGGGCAGGAGCCGGGTTTTGCGGCGTTGTTGGTTGAGCGGGAGCAGTTGCCGTTGCTGTAGACGGGTTTGGCGCCAGTTCTCCGACTGGCGATTGCGAGTAGAGAGCACGCGCTTCTGCTGTTGCAGGCGTGGGGTAGACTATTACGCGCACGATTTTTTCAATCGGTTCGTCACTGTCCTCCGGGGTAAAGATTATCGCGTAGTCTCCTTCGCCTTCGACTGTTGCAGTGCAGCGTACTAGCGCTGCTTGGCCTTGTTCGAGTTCGGAGGGCATTTCACATTCCATTGGCGCGTCGCCTTCGGCGGTAATGGTTGCGGGTTGGAGGAGGTTGTTTACCACGCTAATGTAGCGGTAGTGGCCTGGTGATTTGAATGAGAATTTCATGTTTTCGCCGGTTCGTTCGTTGGGGTATTCGTTGTCGTAGTTGACGAATGCGCCGTGCAATGCGTTTTCGGTGTCGAAAATGCGGTCGTAGAAGCATCCGTTTTGCGAGCGCGCGATTCGTATTGTTACTGGCAGCGTGAAGCTTCCTTGCCAGTTGCGGCGGTCTGTTGCGCTGAAGGTAATCGAGCCTGTGATTGTCCCCTCGCGGGTTACGCAGCCGTTGCCGTCCACCCAGTCCGAGCTCATGCCTGATAGGCTCGCGCGTATTTTGAGTCGGTTGCAGCGGCTGCCTGTTTCCAAAGCAAGGTTGGCCGGGGTTCCGACTAGTTGGTTGCTGAAGTAAATGTTTTCGCGCTGGATCAACTGCGAGAAAGTCTCTTGGTCTAGTGCTGCTGAAATGGTTTCCGCGTAGTGCTCGCCTTGAGCAGGGTAAAGCGGGGAAGTGCCTGAGTTGACGAGACAAAAGTCTTTGTCCTGGCTACGTCCGTTAGTGCTGTCGTCAAGGTTGAACGCGAGGGCGGTGGGCGTGCCTGAAAGGTATTCGCCGGTTGTCGAGACGGTTACGGTTCCGCTTGCGTCGCAAGGTAGTATTGCCCATTCTTCGCCTGCGGGGATTGTCGCTTGCCACACGCTGGAACCGTCGGGTTGTTCTATTGCTTGCCCGCGGCTACTTTCGGGAAACACTATGCGACGAACTGAAGATATTTCCGTCCTCATTCCTCCACGCACGTCTATTGGCTGGCAGGAGTCGAAGTCTACTCTGAACCTTCGGGTTGGCCCGTCGTAGCCTGGAGGCAGTATTATGGTGGTAGGCCGGTCTGTTCGCATGGAAAACATTTGGTCGTCGGGGTTGGTCGAATCAAGGCAGGTGCCCAAGCGGATGTTGGAAACCGAAGACGGGGGAATGCGGATTACTGCCGTTCTTCCGGTTCCTTCAAGTGTTGCGCCTTGGACGTCGACTGAACGCGCTGCGGGAAGAGTGTTGGACGTGCGGCCGCGCACTGAGCGGATTGTCAGGCGCGTGCAGGAAGTGAAGTCTGCATGGATTCCGCCGCCGGCCTGGTAAGCGCGGGCGTCAGTAGGCAATTGCAGTAGCATTTCCTCGTCGTAATTCAATTCCATTGAGCCCAGTTCGCTTCCGGTGCGGCCGAATGCAACTGGCGTGTTGGGTGGAATTTGGACTATTACTCCCATTCCCGGCGCTTGGAGTATCGGAGTGTTTGGCGGCAGTATTATGTATGCGTTGCGGAGGTTTACCCGCGTTCCTGCAGCGTCCTGGGTTTGTTCGGCATCAGACGGAAGTTGCAAGAAGACTACGGTTGGGAAGCGGATTATTACGTTGCTGCTGGAGCCTGCCAACGGCGTTTGCGGGGTTACGGAGGAGGCGAAGCGCGAGGACATTACGAACTGCACGCCTGCAGGAACAACCGCTTGTTGTTGGTTGACTGCAGTCGATTGTTCGAACGAGGCAGTCGGCGAGTAGAGCGAGGGGTCGCGGTAGTATGAAGAGGTTGCGGCGGACGAGTAGTAAGGCGAGTTTCCGTACGGGTAGGTGTCTAAAGCACTGGGGTTTTGGCTGCGCAAAGCCGCGTTGCCGCCGTATAGCGAAGTGCCTTCGTAGAAAACGATTTTGTCGCTTGAAGGCAATAGCACGGGAATGGAGCCGTCGTCAGCAGGCTGGCCGCGGATTACCGTTCCGGTTGGGAACTTGAATATTACGGGAACCGGCAAGGTGAAGGAAAGCCCATCGGACAAGTAGCACCTTGAAGAAGCTGCTATTTCCACGTCGGCTTTTACGACTTTAGTAAAGGAAACGGATTGCATTGCGATTCTGAATTCCAAGTCAACTGACTGGCTTACGTCGTTGACGATGCAGCGGTCGCTTGTTGACTCGCGGGGCAATGAAGCGGTTACGGTGAATTCCTTGGTTTCGCCGGGCGCCAGTTGCGCGGACAAGGGAGTGATGCGGACGTTGCGTTCGCTTGACTGCTGGTTGATTAGAACAGGGTGGCGGGCGTTGTTGGTAATATTAACTGACGATGTCTTGCGGCTTTCGCGGGGCGGGTTTATCGAGAACTCGAGTTCTTCGTCCGAGAACTCGACGAGTTCGGCAAGCGCTTGTTGGGTTATTGAAGTGGATGCGGAAAAACGCAGGTCGGCTTCCTGCGTGGTTTCTCCCAAGCGGGCAATGACGTGCACTCGCCCGTTGACTCTTTCCGACAGCGTGTTTTGTTTGAGCGCAACTGTCAAGACCGCGTTGGAGACCAGTGCGCGCAAGTTCACTATCTTCTCTTGCTTTGCAGTTAAAGTGAATGCCGGTTCGTCCACCACTAATTCAGTGTACTGTGGAGTGGAGTCCGGCATTACTTGTATTGATACGCGCGCGTCGTTGTCGAGCAAGTTGGTTAACGTTAATTCGGCAGGTTCGTTGTCTTCCAATGAAGCCGAAACGCTTAGCGAGTTAGGTTCTATTGAGAAAATGCGTTGGGTTACAATGGGAATCGTTCCGCGGACGGTCTTGAACCCTTCAACTGTTATGCCGTATTCCGCTTCGCCTACTTTGGCTGGTTCGACGCCGTCAATAAAGTAAGTTCCTTCAGTGTTTTCGGACGCGGTTGCTTCCAACTGGAGTCCCAGCTCGTCGTCTTCAGAGCCCAGTACGATCCTCGCGCCTGAAACAGGCTGGTCGAACGCGTCGTTTACTATAAACGTTACTTTGTTTGATTCAAGCGCCTTTAGTGCAAGCGGCCTTGCAACGACTTTAAGGTTGTTGCGTGGGTTTACCACGCGGACTGAAAAAGTTTTTTCAATTGCGCCGTCACCTGAAGTTGCTTCCAGTTGCAGTATCGCGTCTTGCGCAAAAGTTTTTGCCTTTACTTTAAACACTGCTTCGCTTCCGCTTGCAAGGCGGTCGAGCGAAAGTTCCTGCACGCCTTCTTGACTTGGCCTGGATGCAACCCGGGTTGTTCCGAACCTTGCTTCAATCAACTGCAGTGCATTGCCTTCGGTTGAAAGCGCCAATGCCACTGTCCCTGTTGAAGACAATAGTTTTACGTTTAAGGAAAGTTCTTCGGGAACAATTGCTTCAAGCAACTCACCGCTTTTTCCATTCACTCCTTCAAGGAATGCTTGGACGCACAATCCGTCTGCGCAATCGCCTTGGAAATTGACTTCAAACAAACCCGATTGCACTGTTCGCGCAAGCAACTCGGGCTTGGAAACGCCGGCAATCGTGTCTTCAGGGTCGCGTAGGATTCCCGACGCGGTTTTGAACGCGCTGCGGTGGCTCAGCAAAACGCTTGCCGACGCAACGGCTTTAGTGCGGAACACCACGCGCAGTTCCTTGGAGCCGTTGAAGTAACCGAAGCGAAAACGCGCCCACTTGTAGCCCTCGTTGTTCAACGACTGTGAAGTGCCTACTGTAGAAGGAAGAACCGGAACCCCGCCTGTTGCGCTTGAAGCAATTTCTTTCGAGTCCGTAAGCACTTCAACCGACAACGGAGTGGGAACCGGCGTTTCACTTGCAAGCGCCTCTTCTTCTTCATACGCCGCTGACGAAAAGTCTGCTCCTCCTTCAACCAACGAAGCATCCGGCGCGTAGTAATCGATTATTTCCGCAACGTCGTTTTCCGTAATTGCCTGCTGTTGGCCCAGTAAGACAAATGCTTCTGCGCTTTCAAAAGCAGCTTGAGGCGCGCGAATCAAGTACTTTGCAGAGTAAACCGACGCCGGTGAAAGCGCTGAAACCTTCTTGCCGTTCGAATCGAAAACCCCCAAGAAAACAAGCTTTACCGAAGCGGCAACAGACGCGCTCACCAAGCGCACTGACTCATTGGAAGATGCGCCGCCAGTAACCGTTGTTTCGGCAGAGTAGCTTCCGTAATTGCCTGTTGAAACAACGTAACTCACCTTCCCTTCGGCTGCTTGCAGTGCGCACCTTCCCGCATAATCAGTGGTGCAGTTAACTGAATTGCTTGTTGAATCAGTCAAAGAAACCAACGCATTTGCAATTGCTGCATTCGAGTAATAATCAACTGCCTCGAAGTTCAACGTTGCTTTCAGCGGCAACAACGTAACTTGAACCGAACCCTCGCTGCCAGCCGTAACGTCCGTGTTGACGTAACCGAACTTGTTTCCGTAAGACGCGCGCACTTCATACTTCCCGTTTGCAACGCGGTTGAAAACCGTTTTTCCATCCAAGCCCGATCGCTGCTCGGGAATCCCAGTCGGATAGCCGCTTGCGTAAAACAATGAAACCATTGCCGCAGGAACAGGCGAGCCCATTGAATCAACTGCCGCAACCGAAAGCTTGCCTGAATTAAGTGAAGTCGGGTTCTGCAACGCAATGGTGTACTCCCCTTGGTTTGCAACCCCTCGCGAGGCAGCTAAAAACCCGTCTTTAAACGCGGTAACCACGCAACTCTCGCCTTCTCCAACGTCGAAAGACGTCACTCCGGAAAACGGAGTCGCATCGTCTTTCTTGACAAACGGCACTCCGCAATACAATGCAATCGACGGGCTTTCAACGAAAGTTCCGCTTGAATCAACCACGCTTATTGAAACCGACTTTGAATTATCCGCGGTTTTCTTCGCCAAGCGAACCGTAACGTAGTTGCTCCCTGTTTCTGCAACAAGCGACCCGACTGTCTTGGAAAGAAAACCGTCTGCTTTGGCAAAAACGCTGAACGCAGAACCGGTAGGAACGTCGACAACCTCGGTTGCGCCGTCGCCGTCAGTCGAAAGAGTCGCCAAAACCGCGTCCGTGCCGTTCAAACGCACTTCCACCGACGCGTTCTCAATAACCTTGCCCTCCATTTCCGCCGAATCCCTTACTATGACGTGCAAGTTCGACGACGCGGATTCACCCAACTTCCACAACCGAATCACCATCGGCATCGTGTTGGCTAAACCAACTTGAATCAGCTTCTCTTCATCGCGGTAACCCGGGGCCTGCACTAAAACAACGTAATTATTATTCGCATCAACGTCGAAAGCAACAATCGAACCGAACTTTGTTTCAACAAACTCCTGCTTGTTTTCAGTCCACAGCGAAACATTGGCCGCAGCAGGCCCGTCCACTTGAATGCGCAGCGAAACTCGCAGCCGCACTTGCTTAATCAAACGAAGCGACGTGCTCTTAGGCTTGCCTGCTTCGACTGCAAAAGAATCGGTTTTACTCTCGTAATCCGCGCCCGCACTTGCTTCAATAACAACAGGGCCTGCAGGCACTGAAGCAAACGAAACCCTGCCGTTATCGTCGGCAGTCTGCGAATCGATTTGCGTGCCGCTTGCACGCAGTGCGACAACCGCGCCGGAAATGGGTTCGCCCGCCTCGTTGAGCACGCGCACGTTCAACGAAGTTGACGTCAACGTGGGCATTAGAACAGGTCCTACTACTGAGAACCACAGCGCTCCGAGAACCAGTATGAATACAATTGCTGCAAAAAACGGTAGCGCGGGAATGCCGCGTTCTTCAAGTCCTTCACAGAAACCTCTTAGTGGAATTCCTTTTTCGTCGCACGACTCGAGGAAGGACTCCCACTTTTCTTGGAAACCTGCTGCAAACTCGTCAAAACCCACTATATACTACCCGCACCAAATAAGGAAAAAACACTATTTAAAGCCGTACTCGGAAGCCCGCCCTCTTACGAGCCAGTTCAAACCGCATCGGTGATCAAAGTCTACAAAACAGTGGATTTTGTTGCAACAGCACGTTACGGCCCGGGCGTTACCCTAACCTGAACCAAAACCAAGCTCACGCAACGCTTTTATATCAATTAGTTATCATTTATGATAACGAAACAAATCAAAAGTGATGTAATAGATTTGGTTTTGAATGAATTTCGAAAGGCGGGCCGCAGCGCGTTCCGTTCCCGAGAGTACGCCGCGCTTGCAGGGAGGAAGGGATACGCGAGGCTTGCGCTGCACCGTTTGAAAAACAAGGGGGAGTTGGTTTTGGTAAAACGCGGGTGGTGGGCGTTTGCCGACGCATTGCCGGATGCAATCGCTTGCGAGATTTCCGCACCCGCCTACTTATCGTTTCACTCCGCGTTGTACGCGCATGGCTTGACTACGCAAATCCCGCGGTTCGTACAACTCGCAGTAGCAAGAAACTCAAAAAAATACTCTGTTTCAAACACGGACGTGAAAGAGTACAAAGTAAGCCGGTTTACGGGTTTCGAAAAGCGGGACGGCGTACTGTTGGCTTCTGCTGAAAAGGCGTTTGCCGACTGCATCAACGTTCCCCGCGCCTGTTCTGAGATAGTGCTTAAAGAAGCGTTGCCGTCGATAGACACAGAGCAAGTGCGCAAGGCTTGTTCCGGCCGGGCGTTAGCCCGCCTGAAAAAGGTGATTAAGAATGCTGGATCGGAAAGACTTGAATAAATTCGGGCCGCCCGGGTTTAACCTCTCGCAAAAAGAGAAGGATTACCTGCAACACTGGAGCCTGCGGTTCCTGTCGCAATCCGGTTTTTCAGGCGTGTTCAAAGGCGGCACCTGCCTGCAAAAGGCGTTCAACCTGCCCCGCTACTCTGAAGACTTGGACTTCACGCTCGACGACTCCAAGGAACCCGACTTTGATTCGCTTGCAGCATTCCTTAACTCAGCCGGGTTTTCAGTCCGTTCGCACGCCGAAAAAAACGGGGCCAACTCCACTTCAGTCAAACTCAGAGCACGCGGCCCGCTATACAACGGAGCCGCAATAAGCGAAGCAACCATAACTTTTGACTTCAGCAAACGCGAAAAAACGCTTTTCAAACCCGTGCCTACAACAATAACCCCGTCGTACCCCGACCTCCTTCCTTACTCCATACGGGCAATGGATGAGCGCGAAATCACGGCTGAAAAAATCAGGGCGATAATAACCCGCAGTTCGGCGCGGGACTTGTTCGACTTGTACTTCCTACTGCACCGCAACAGCCCGCCCGACAAGAAGACGGTTGACGCCAAACTCTCTTTTTACTCCACGTCTTTCGACTTCAAGGAATTCGCGAAGCGGGTAGACGCGCTGGAAAAAATCTGGAAAAAAGAAATCACCGCCCTAACCCCCAACTACCTCGAATACGGCGCCGTAGCAAAAGAAGTAAAAAAACAAGCGAAAATCACGGAGACGGCCTGACCGCACGTAATAAAACCCGTTCGGCGTCGTTGACCTCTTTTCAACCGCCTTGCGAAGGCAGGCAGATTAATACTGCCTCACAAGTGGCGCTCCTAGTTCAGCTATTACTAAGGACGCACTGCAATACCCTGGCAGCGTAATCTTGTGGCGTAGGACTTGTTGTTGCACGCACGAACCGAAGGTAAACCGGAGTTGTGGCGGTGTAACCGGTTAAAGCGACGGTGTTGGTCGTGCCAAGCGTGGCTATGACCGTGTTCGTGGTTGTTGTCTGCACTAATTCTCTCCTGTTCGCAGTAGCCGGTTGAGCAGGGTTTAAGGTAATAGTATATTGGTTGGCAGTAGTAGTTGAAGTAAGGCTGCAGGTTGGAACCGGGCTGGCGAGTAAATTACAGCGCACTGCGCAAGCCATTCTTTCATTTGTAGTCGCGCGTGCTGCACAACGCAGAGTGCATTCCTCAACGATATTGCTTGCCTGCATTCCTGCTGGAAGATTACTGCCGCAAGTATTTATGCAGTCCGAAGGAACGGATAATCCATAGCAAACCTGGTTCGAGGTACAAATCCGGTCAATGTTTGCTTGCGTTGCAATTTGATAAACGCTAGTTACCCCCCCCGTTGGCGTCGCTGGTGGTGCAGGAACCGAAGCTTCGACCGCAGGCGGAACAGCCGGTTCAGCATCGGATGCCTCTTCTCCTTGTGTTGCTTCTTCTGCTTCTTCTGGAGGTTCTTGAGTTTCGTCTACGAGTTCGGGAGTCGTTGGGCAGCTGGCTACGACCTCGCGGGGGTCGTCTGGTTTGAATGTTATAGTGCACTCTTCAAGGCCGGTTGCGCTTCTTTTTTCGTCGGCGTAGAAGGCAAGCAGGTTCTTGGCTACATTGGCCAAGTTTGAATTGTTGATTGTTACGTTCAGGTAGTCGTGGCTTCTTTCGGAGTAGAATTTTACGTAAACAAACGGGTTTCCGCCGGTTATTGCCCACGTTGGTGCAGTCAACTCCGTGTTAGTAGCGCTTTTTACTCTCAACGCGTCTTCGTCGGATAACCGTGCGTTTGCAGACATTGCGCGGAGCCCGTTTAAGTGAGCCGCAATCTCGAGGGCGTCTTGGGTTTCCGTTCCAGCGGTTGCAGGAGCAGCAACGAGTTTGAACTTGTTTAGCACCGCAAGGTTGGGGGCGTCCGAGAATGCTATTGTGTAGTGTGCGGGCGTGTTGCCTTCAACTGCCGTCCATTTGAGGTAGGGGAAGGCGTAGTCGACGTTGGGCGTGTCTATTGCGTGCCTGATTGCAGTGTCGGCTGCGCGGAAGGGCGCTTGCAGCGCGCGGTAGGTTGCGCCGCCGATAGTGGTCGAGCTGCTACCTGAAGTTCTTGCGCGTGGCGCGAATAGTCCGCGTTCTTCGTAGACTATTGTCAGGTCTTCGTCTCTTCCGCGTACTTGGCTTTGAAGCAATTGGTTTATTTCGTCGGGGTTTACGGAGACTTCAACCAGTTTTATTCCACGGCCAACGTCCGCGTCTCCGTTGACTGGTTCTGCGGTTTTGATTATGTTGAAGAAGTAAGGAGTGCGTTCTTGAATGTTTAGCAGCGGCCGTAACTCCGGAGTTCGGAAGTTGCCTGCGTTTAAAACGCGGCCGAGTGCTTGTCGGAGTACTTCGCGGGTTCTTTGGTCGCCGAACATTGACTCCATTGCTTGGAGGTTTTGGCCCATTTGCGTTCCTTGGCAGAAAGTGGTTTTCAAAGCGTTTCCGGCCGAAGCGCCTATTGCGCTCCAATCGAGGTGTTCTTCCTCGCCTTCTTCGATTTCCTCTTCCTCCTCGTCGTAAGCGTCGGAGTTGCAGGCTTTGAAGAAAGTCTTGCAGAGTGCTTCACTGGCGCGGTCTGCAATCATTTCGTTGCCCAAAACGCCGATGCAGGTTTCGAATGCTTGGTCCAAGCCGCCGCCCATACTCCTGCGGTAAACGAACGGAACGTAGGAATAAGCGGTTCCAATGCTGGTTTCGGCGTCGTTTTTGAAGTCGTTGTACGCGTTTTGGGCGTCGCTGGCTTTGCAGAAGAAAGTGCCGCTGCACTGTAGTGCGGGAAGCGAAATTGAATTGGCCGCGGTTGCGTCGCTTGGGTTGGTTACCTTGCCCACGCTTCCGATTACGTCGTAGTTGAGCAACGCTGAAGAAGCAGGGGTTGTTGCGACGCGTTCGGCCGTGGCTAGGGTAAGCCGGTTTTGGTTTGGCGAGTCTTCGGAAGTTGTAAGTTCTTGGGTTCCAATGCGGGTGAGCGTAAGCGGTATTACGGGGGTTGTCTCTCCTGTCGATGAGGGGGCTTGCATTGCGAGTGGTTGCAGGAATACTGCTGCGCGGTCGTTTCCTCTTCCTCCAAGCGTTGTTTCGGTTAGTTGCTGGCCGTCTTCGTCAAGGAAGCTGCCTTCTACGGTAATGTCTTTGCCTGCAATGTTGTTGACTATGAAGACGGGTTCGATTGAGTTCTGGGTTTGCGAGCGGTAGCTGACTTTGCCTGCTGCGGGAACCGCCATCACGTAGTAGGGGGCAGCCGGGTCGTCTGCGTCAGTCATTCTCTGCACTTCCAAGGTAATGCGGTGGCTGCTGCCCACTCCGGTCATCAACACCCAGGTTCCGCTTGTGAACGCGGGTTCGGCGTAAAGCTTGCCGTTTTCGTAAACGTAGTTGATGCAGTCGTCGTTGTCTTCGGGGTTGAACAGGAATGCGAAACTCCGCGCCAAGGGAACTTGAGCAGGTATTCCTGCCGATTGTACGGCTTGGCCCAGTGAAGTTCCTATTCTTGAACTGCCGGAGTCCAAGTCGAGGAATTGGAAGCACTCGTTTGCATTGCCGCGGGAAACCGTGCCTTCTGCGGTTGTTGCTTCAAAGCGTTGGTTTACTTGTTCTACTCGCAGGTACTGCAGGTAGTTCGTGTTGACGTTGTCGATTGCTATTGCAGCGCCTCCAAAACGCATTGCAGGATTGATTTTGATGATGCAACGGGTTCCGCCGCTTACTGGCGTGCAGGTGGTGCTGGTTTCCGCAATGTATTGCTGGCTGTTGGAAGGAGTGGAGTAAGCGGCTTGCGTAACCGCTTGGTATCCTGTTCCTTGTTGAACCGGGGTTTGGCTATAGGGCTGGTTTTGAGGGTATTGGTTATAGCCTTGTTGCTGGTTGGGGTTGTAGTAGCTTCCTGCTTGGACGTTGGCTTGCGGGTTTTGGAACTGGGTTTGTATTTGGGAATAAGATGCTTGCGCTTGGGTTGCAGTCAAGGGTCGGAAGCCTGCTGCTGCGTCCAAGTGGTAGGGAATGCTGGCTGCGACTTCCCAGGCGCTTGCCCCGTAGTTTACGATGTCGCCTACAGGCGTGTTTCTGAGTAGTCCTTCGCGGACCAAGCAGGCTGCGAGGAAGCCTGAGTAGTAGCTCCAACTGTGGTGGGGGCAGAGGCTCTTTATTTTCAGTCGTGCTTCGTTGCCGTTTTCGAGCTTGCATTTAAACAAGCCTGCTTTGGTGAAAGTGCCTATGACTACTGCGCCTGGAGTGAATTGTTCTGTTGTTGCTTGGAATACTACTCGTCCCACTCGGTTTTTGCATTGGAAGGCGTGGGCAAGCGAGTCTTGGTTTTGGAATGACACTGAGACGTTTACGGCTTCGCTTCCGTCTTCGTTTACTTCCGTTGCGTTTACCAGTACGCGCGCGGGGTTGCTTCCGCCGCTGTAGTCGTACCAGACTCCGTCTTTTGCGTAAAAGTATTCTTTAGTGGAAATGGTTGCGTTTAACGACGCGGTCGTGTTTGAAGCGTATTCGTTGCAGAGGTTCGACACTTCGTACTCAATGTAGTAGTTGGCTGAAGTGCGGGCGTCGCGCGAAGAGAATGAAACCGTGCAGTCTCCGGGGGCTGAAGGAATTATTCTGAGGCGTTTGGTTTTTCCTGCGCCGAGTTTTTTGATTGAGTAAGCGGTTTCGCCTGCGTCGGAACTGGTTTTGCTCACTCCGATTCCCGTTATTTCCGCGCAAGGTGCGTCGGTTTCGCCTGGCCCGACTGTTGCAATTACGTCCAGTGAAGTGTCTAGAATGTTTTCGATAGTGGTTTGCGTACCTTTGCACTCGGCTTCAATGCCTTCGTCGGGCGTGAATGAAAGGAATTCTGTGGTGGTGGACGTGAGTTCTTCTGTTGTTTCGGCATAGCCGTCGCGCCGAACCCGTAGGGTGAATACGCCGGGTGATTTTGTTCTTATTTTGGAAATTTTGTAGTAACCGTCGAGTCCGTTGTCCTCCGAATTGTCGCCTACTATCGGCGCAGGCGGTTCGCCTGCAAAAGGCGCTCCGTCAACCGAATCGTCGTTTTCTTCAAGGGAAATTCGGGCGTTGGTAATTGGAATTTGGGTTCCTGAAAGGATTCTTATCCGCAAGTCTTTTTTCTTGCCCGTTTCGAAAGTCGATGGAGAAAGTTCGGTTATTAGCAATCGTCCTTTTCCTTCTATTATTGCAAAAGGGTCTGCGGTAGTGAATATTGGCCCGCGCGCGTCGCCGAATTCTACTTGCAACCTTGCAAGTGCTGCAGGAGCGATTCCTTCTGCTTCCAGAGAGCCGCTGAAGGTTGGGCCGCGGCTTCCTAAAAGAATTCGCGCGTCGTAATCAGTTGTGCGAACTAAGTTGCCTTGGCCGTCGAATGCGCCAAAGCGAAGCAATTGTTCGAGACTGGCTATTCTCACGAATGCCTGGCTTGCTTCGATTGGGGCGAACGAACGCACTTCGTAATTGATTCTAAACCGTTCGCCGAGCGTTGATTTGAAGGGAGAGGGTATTCCAATTGGGTTGTTTAACGTGCTGAACGAGATTGCAACGCAAGCCGTTCCACTTGGGTTGCAGTAGTACTTGCCGTCGCTTACTCCGTACGTTTTCGCGTTGCTCTTGGCGTACAGCGAGTCCCTGCCTTGACTGCGTTCGTTGGTTGAAAGCACGTCGTCTAAAGGCGAGCGGTCGAATACTCCTGCAATGCGCGTCCAAGCGCGGTAATATACTTTCACTTGGTCGTCCTGTTGTTTTGCAGTCGGCTTGACAAAAACCTTTGCCGACAATTCCGCCGAGCCTACTAAGCCGTCGTACTCCACGTACGCCCACTTGAATTCCGCGCCTGATTCGGGCGAGCTAAGCAAGTCGGTTGACGCGTCAAGGGTTTCCTTGTAGGAAGTTCCTTTGGCAATAATGGATTGCGCTATTTCGGAAGGCGAGTAGTCCACTGAAGTTAAAACCGTTTTTTCTTCCGCCGCGTTCTGCAAGTCGCCTACGCGCACGAACACTCCCTGGCGTTCGGTTGACAACGGGAACGAAGCAACTATTTTGAAGTTGTAGTAGCCCGCTTTTCCAAGCACTTCATTTGCGGTCACGTCATTGTCTTGCTCGTCAGTCACTTGAGTCAAGAAAACCCGTGTTTGGTTGGCTAATGAAGACGGGACTAAGAAAAACGTTTTTTCCAGTGTTGCTTCGGCCGAAACCGCGAACGACTCGCTTGAAAGCACCGCGTAACCCGGCGCTATTATGCGGGCAGTAAACTCTTTTCCCGCGTCCGCCGAGTCTATTGCACACCTTCCGTCGGAAGTAGTGCATGAACCGTGTTTCTCCCCGTCAACCTGCAGTTGCACGCTTGCACCGCCAATTGGGAGCAGGGTTGCAATGTCTTTAACTACAAACTTTATCGAACCCGTTGCCTGCGAAAGGATTATTGGAACCACGCGTTCCTCGTCTGCTGCAGAAAGCACGAAAATGTCGCTTGAACCCACTTGGCTGCGGTACTTGGCTTTTGCCCGCAACTGCTTGTTCACCGGCATTTGATGGAACTGCGCAAACCCGTTCAAATCGCTTTCAACAACTGGAGCGCCGAAAAACCTGCCGTTCTCGTCGTACAACACTGTTTTCGCGCCGCTCACAGCCTGCTTGTCAAGGTTGGAAACCTCTGCTTCAAACGCGGCGTTATTGCCTGCAAGCACCCTCTTCAAAACAAGCGTGACCGAAGACGAGCTCACTATAATGTTGGACGGAAGAAAATCTTCCGCAAAAGCAGTTGCGTAAAAAGAACTCAGTTCAACGTCTGACGAAATCGAGAACGAAGCATTGCCTTCAGAATCCGTTGAAGTACTGCTTATCTTAGAATTAGTGGAATCCGAAAACAATTCAACAGCAGCATACGAAACGCCGTTTCCCTCCTCGTCTTTAACGATAACCGAAATGTCGCGGCTCGACGCAATAGTCTTTTCCTCCAACGCAACTTCGAACTCCATAGTCGTTCCGGCAATCGCCTGCTGCTCGCCTGAAGTATACTCCAAAAACGCTTCGGAATCATCCGGCTGCACTAACACGTAAACGTAGGAACCCGAGTACACCCTGCTTGGAAAGTTAAACGCCCCCGAACTCTGGCGGTCGGAATCCAGTGCCTCGCCCGTATCCGAATCGTAGAGCGTAACCGTGCACGGCACGGGATTATCCTGCTGGTCTTTCACAAAAACCCTTACGTCAACTGCAACCGGAAGCGAGTAATCATTGTAGTCCCCGCTAGTAGTATCGGATGAATCGCCGTTGTCTTGAAAACGCGTTTCCGAAGCCGAAAGCAACGTCAGGTAAGCATAAGCCTGCCGCGACTGCACTGCCTTCGAACCGTCCACGAACCCGTCTGCCGAAACAGAAAGCATGAGAATCTGGTCCTGCTTCGACAACGCCAACACCGCCTGGCCGGTTGCATCAGTAATCCTACGCCCCGAATCCCCTCCAGCGCTGGGACTCGAGTACGAAACCAACGCGCCCGAAACAGGAGTGCCTGCAGAGTCCGCCACATTAACAATGAAATTAAAAGCAGGACGAGGAGTAGCACTCGGAACAGCCAACGCCCGAAGCGACGCGGTCAACGAAGCGGCTTCCCCTGAAAGCACTACTTCCTGCACTAAAGTCTCGAAACCCGTCTTCGAAACGCGGATTGAATAATCGCCTTGCAGTGGAACCTCGGAAAATAATGCAGTGCCGTCTCGCGTCTTCACTGACGCAAACGAGTTCCCGTCCCGCCACAGTGCAACGTCCGCGCCATCAATCGGAGTAGTCCCGCTTAAGACTTGAACCTCCAAGGAAGTGGTTGCGCCCCATACTCCGAACGAGGGAAAAACGAAGAACGCGACCGCGCCTACAATCAACAGGCACAACGCTGCAAAAAACGGGAACGACGGCAGCCCTCGGCTTTCAATCGGGTTGACAAAAAAATCCACTACCGGCAAGTGCAGCTTGTCGTTAAGAAAGTCGATTAAAGAGTAATAACGGTCTTCCAAACCGAAATACGCCGACCTCAAAAAACCTTCTTTGCCTTCAGCCATAAACCCCACGCCACTATGAACTATACTTGACAAAAGTTGGTCTGCGAGCTATAAAAACGCTCTCTTGTTTAACCTCTGAACGGTCAAAATGAACTCTTCATTCCACATTGCAGCCGGCATCGGATTCGCACTCGTTGCCGCAACAGTCTTGACGCCGTTTGGCCTCGGCGCAAGCATTTCCCTTCAACTAATCGCAATAGCCTGCCTCGGCGCCCTCTTGCCGGACGTAGACCACTACAAAACCAAGCAATTCAAATTCGTTGCAGCAGTGGTTTTCGCAACAATTGCCATACTATGCTGGCAACTGACTGCAAACGCATTGCTTTCACTTACAGTCGGAGCAACGGCTGTAATCGTTTTGTTAGCACTTAAACCCCGCCACCGCGGAATAACCCACTCCTGGCCGGCTGCAATAGTATTCGCGGTAATAGTCTACGCCGCAACACTCGACAAAGGACTAGCCCTCGCCGGACTGGCGGCTTACGCAAGCCACTTGGTATTGGATCTGACTTGAAACGTGATTTGTTCTTCAGAAACCATTTAAAACGCAAAGCTTTCCAGAAAAACGGAATGTGCAGTATAATTCTTTCCAAAAATAAGGAAAGAAAAGGCGTAATTAACAAAAAAAGCACATAAAAATAACCCAAAGTAGTTAAAACAGCTACATTTATAGAAAGTTTTATATTAGCGGCGGTTTATTGTGTTGGGTATGAGTGAAGTTGATGTGCTGCGTTTGCGTGAAAATTGGTTGCGGCTGGCCGAAAACATTCGCGGCCTTGCACTGCGCAGTTTTGTCAGACAGCTTACGCGTAGCGAGCCTCGCATAAAAGTATTGCGCGGATTTCGAGGAGTAGGAAAAACAACTGCGTTGCTTCAGCTGGTTGACGATAACTCGGCTTACTTTTCAATGGATAACCCGATAGCGGAAATGAATTCCCTTTACGAAACAGGCGCGGCGCTTGCACGCACGGGTTATTCCACGCTGTTGATTGACGAAGTACAGTACTACCCTCACTGGCGGCGCGACACTAAAGCGTTATACGACGAGTTTCCTTCCCTCTGCATTTTCGCATCCGGAAGCGCGCCGTTGGCTTTCGAGCCCGAGCGAAGGTACGACGTCGTTGAAGTGAACCCGCTTTCGCTTGGCGAATTCGTTGAACTCAAGGAAAAAAAAGAGACGCGCGTGCCCGACGAATATTGGCGGGACAAGAACAAGGCAGTCGAATTCGTTGCCGCGCGGCCGCAACTGTATGAACACTACTCAAACTACTTGAATGGCGGCGGCTTTCCGACTTTCTTTTCCTATAAGGAAAAAACGCTGGCAAGCATTTACAACAGCATACGAAAATCCATTCGGGAGGACGCTCCTTCCTTTGCGAAAGTAGATTCCGAAACGATTCTTGCAATGGAAAAAACGCTGTCTTTCATAGCCACCTCGCCTCCAGGCGAATTCAACGCCAGCAACCTGTCGAAACTGTTGGAAGTCAAAAAACACCGCGCCTACACCGTAACTGAATTGCTCGAGTCAATGCATATCCTGCGCAGGGTACGCCCTTGTGGTCAAGGCGCGCCTTTCGCGCGCGGCGAACCCAAGCTGTTGTTTTACCACCCCAACCTCCGCAGGGCCGTCTGTCAAGCGCTTGGCAAGGAAAGCAACAAGGGAGCAGAACGCGAAGAACTCGCATTGTTCGCGTTATCCGGCCGGGGCTGGAAGGCAAGCACTATAAAAGGGGCAAAACGCACGCCCGACTACCTAGTGCAAAAAAACAACGAAACGCTGATAATAGAAATAGGCGGGCCAAACAAAACAACTGCCCAACTCCGCGAATACAAACGCCAATTCAAGACAACCACAATAGACGACCGGCAACTAATGGCAATGGCTGCGTTCTAAACAATAGGCGTAAAACTGTTCGTCGAAAGCTTCGCGTAACCCTGGGTTGCCCACGCGGCGTACGAGGTCCGTGATTCCGCGTTCGGCCGCAACACACTTTTCGCGGCCGAAACCTCCTTTCAAACTTTTCCTTTCCAAGAGAGAAAAAATTCCGAATTCTTTCCCTTCCAATAAAGAACACTTGTCACCGGGAATACCGCGCTTACGGCAGGTTGCAGTAGCCTACGCAACCTCTTCGACAAAACCCCCTGCAAGACCGGCGCTTAACCTGCCGTTGTCCAGCAGGACGACGACCCCACTCGCTACGACGAGTAAGAAGGCAAGCCACCTGGCGCTGGACGGAATATATCCTTCAAGACGGAACCGGGTTTTGCGTAATTGCGTCTTTGCAGATGATGTTTACCTTGACTTGGTTTTGGTTACTTGGCACTAATTCTATTTGGTTTAGCCGGCAGTAAATACGGTGGTTGGCAATAGAGTATATTTCTTTCCACCGGTATAAGAGGTGGCCTCTAACGCTTCGTCGGTCGGCCGCGTCGTCGTAGGTAATAGTGTTTTGTCCGCTTGGGAAGGTTACTATTTGTTGTATTCCCGGAGAGCGAGTGGGAGTGTCTCCTGCCAGCGGATTGGTATTCGGGATTGCATTTTCCGCAGTGTTTATTCGGTTCAGGCGGGCTTGGTAGTTTACGAAACCGACCAAGTCGCGTGGCGCGCCGGTAATGCTGGGCTGTCTTGTCAGAGTAAGCCGTGTTTCCACTTGTTGGCCTGCGGGAATAGTTATTTGTTGTGTCATTACCCTGAACGAGGGAGTGTTGGCGGTGACTGTTGATTGTGATTCGAATGCGTACGCGTTTAGGTTCAGTACGAAAGAAGTTGGGATGATGTCTTCTTGCGAAGCCGGCTGGTCACGGAAGTACCTGCGGCGGCTAGCCTGTTGCGCGCGGCACCTGTCGGCTCGGCTTACTTTTTCGGCAATGCCTTCAGTGAATACTCCGCAAGACATTTGAAACTCGAAGTAATTTGATATGCTGTCGGGTATCATTTTGCATTGCACAAGATAATCTTGGCCGTTTATTGTTTCGTGGTAGATGTCATGGAAACAACCGAGGCCGTAAAGATTGTCGTCAGTGATTTCGGAGGCGTATGAGTACGCGCGTGGAGTTATGCTCGTAGCGGTTTCAAAACGCGTAGAATCATCCTTTAACAACTGTATGCTTGCAGTAAAGCCAAGGAAGTTTGTAGGGTCAACATAGTTTGATGAGTATTGCCCGAAGTCTTCGAGTGAGTTGTAGTCTTCTGAAGCTAGAGCCCACGCGCTTGGCGAGAAAGTGACTTGCGCCGAGTCTCTCCAGAATCCGGCCATAGAGATTGAAAGTGAAGTGCCGCCGTAATAGTTTACGTTCAACCTTACGTAAACTGGCTGTCCTGGAGCAGTTGTTCCAGGTGCAGTTGGTGTTCTTGTGGCAGTTGAGGCTCTTGCAGGGGTTGTGGCGTGGTAGCTGTTTGGGGGGCAGTTTACTGCCGAGAAGATGGCTGCGTCGGCTTGGCTTGTGGCGTCGGAGACGGTGGTTCCGTCGTAGTTCATCCACGCTATTGCATTGTCGTTGAAGGTTACCCTTATTCTGAACTGATGCCCTCCGGGAATATTCTGACATACTAAGTTATAGTTTACGCGGGGCCAGTTGGCTCGCGGAATAGAGTATCTTGTGTCAGCCGATAGGACTGGAACCAATTCTATAGCGGTTGCGCCGCTAGTGCCTGAAAAGTCGATTACTCCTGCTGTCCCCCAGTTGAAGCTCCGGCTGGTGAAGGAAATGGTTTTTTGCAATGTTGAGAAGCTGATTGTCTTGGCTGCACTTGCGTGGCCTACTGACGTTGAGGAAGTCATTCCGCTTACTACTGCGTTAATGCGACCTCTGCTTGGATTACTTGCCGCGGGGGCGTGCGCGTTGGTTGTTCCGGATGTTGCGCTTCTTACTTGGAAGTTTACCGAGCCTGCTGCCAAGTGGCAGTCGAATAATGGGTTGGCGTGTATTGCTTGGTATACTGCGTTGTCTGCGCTTGCTCCGCTGCCTATTCTTAGGTCTGCTGTTGACCTGGCGTTGCGGCGGAGCGGCCATTCGTTGCAATAAAAGCGTTTCTTGAACAGGCTTACGGCTGCGCTTGAGTAGTCGGGGTATAAAGTTTCGGTTATTGCCGCAAGTGCGTCTACCACCGTGTTGTAGGTGCCTGCAGTTGTTGCGCCGAAGTCGCTTGCCGGCCTGGAAGTGGTTTCGCAAATCCAGTATCTCTTGCCGTTTTGTGCAAGTTGGTTGCAGTTTTCGAAGCCTATTGCGCTGCTCATTGAAATGCGGTCTGCCGCATTACTGGTTTCGGGAACGAATTTGACTTTCAGTTGGTTGGGTTGAACGTTTGCGTTGTCTGTCCGCAAACACACCTTGACTTTTGCCTGCGCGCCGGTGCTGCTGAAGAACGTGTTTGCTTGTGATTGTCTTACGATTGTTCCTCCGTTTTGCATCATGTTATAGACGACGATGTTGCGTATGGGGTGGAGTGAGGGCGTGTTGCAGAAGTCGCTGCCTGTGCCTACTTCGTTGCCACGGTCGAGTTCGTCGTTTGGTTGTGGTGCAGGCGGCGTGTTGGATGACGGATTGTTTGAAGGCGGGTTGTTTGACGGAGGCGTGTTAGAGGGGGGCCGGGGTTCTTCTGGAGTGCCGGGTTCTTGATTGCCGCCTGTGGTTTGAACGTTGAAGATGCAGTTTTGTCCTACTAGCCCGGTTTCGCCTTGTGGTCGGTAAATCATTCTGAAGGCGTATTGGCCGGCGGCTGCGTTGGTTGGAATCCTGAATTCGCTGGTGGCTGATCTTCCTGCAACCGGACGGTTTAGAGTGAGGCCGCGCCAGGTTACTTCGTCGTCGTTAGGGCCTATTAGTATTATTGTAGCTTCGGTTGCGCCGCGTGGGAACTGGTAGTTCAGGACTACTCTGCGGCCTGGCGTGGTTATTCCGCCTGATTCGTCGGTGCGTACGTTGCAGAGAAAGTCGGACGAGGTTATGGGCCGCAGTGATAGTTGTGGTATTTCGTCTGTGCCGGGTTCTTTTTGGAGTATTAGTTCGATTGTTGCTTGTAGGTGGGTGGTTGGGTTTTGTGGCGAGGCCAGGTCGATGTCGAGGAAGGCTCTGGTTTCTCCGTTGGGCAGGTTTTGTTGGAATTGGGTGGTGAAGTCGCAACTGATTTCAAGCGAGCCGCCTTGGCCTGAAACCGTGCCTTGAATGCTGCAGGGCTGGCCGGTGTTGCGGTCGAGGGTGGAAATGCGCAGCGAAGCCCTGGTTAATGGGAATGCTAGTGGGCAGTTGTATTGCAGCGTGCGGCGTAGTGAAGCGGGTTGTCCGGTTAAGTGCAGTTCTTGGAATTCGGAGTAACGCGAGTCTATTTGGCAGTAGTAGTTCATTTGGTAGAATTGGGGCACGCTGTTTGGTACGCCTGGGAACATTCCGTAGCCTGCGGTTCCTGGGCCGCCTGCAGTGCCTTGTTGGCTGGCTGCAACTACTTCGATGGGAATGCGCTTGCGGGTGCCGTCTTGGAAGCTCATTACCAACTCGCCGGTTCCGGGCATGGGTTGGCGTCCGTGGTAGTCTGCTGTTACTATTAGTTCGGTGCGTGTGCACTCTGCGGTTACGACGTCTTCATAGGCTGCAGTGTCGAAGTAGGATGATGAGGGGGGGTAGCCAGAGGCGTAGGGGTATTGCATTTGGGGGTAGGCGGCGTAGGGTTGTTGGTAGGACGTTCCCTGCGGGGAAACGATTGCGCCATAGCCTTGTTGGGGTAATTGGGTTTGGGTGAATGCGCCTTGTTGGTTGTAGCCTTGGCCGGGGTATGCTGCCGCGTTCCAGGCGCTGGTTTGCATTGTTCCGTAGTAAGACATGCAGTTTTGGCAGTAGAATGCGTTTGCTGGGTATCCTTGGGTGGCGCATTGCTGGCATCGGAATGCCATTTGTGCTTGTATTATGCAAGCCGAGCAGGAGTAGGTTCCGATTCCCATTCCGGTTGTGCAGGCTTGGCAGCCCCATAGTCCGGAGCCGGTTGTTGCTTGGGTTTGGGAGTAGGGGTCTACTCGGAATCCGCGGACTTCGCAGGAAACGGGTTCGGTTTCCAAGTTGATGTCGTAAGAGCGTTCGTCGATGCGGTTGTTTTGGTCTACTGAAAGGGTTATTCTTGAAGGCAGCGTGGATGCGCCGACTGTGCCTGATGCTGTAGTTGTTGTTTGACAGCCGGGGCAGGTGACTTTCACGTCGACTGGCACGTCTGCTTCTGCGATGTTGTTGGGTGCAATGGTTGCTGTCAAGTGCACTAAGCACTGTAGGTCGGCAGTGACGTTGTCTTCAATGCGTACTGTTACTTGTGGAGAAGCGCCTTCGCGGAGGGTGAATGTTTTGGGGAATACTTTGATTACGCGTTGTGCTCCGAAGCAGGTGCCTGTTGCGGACACGCGGGCGGTTGCCGGAATCGATGAGGAGACTGTGATTGTTTGGGAGAGTTTTTGGGAGGAGTCGCCTTCTATTAGGAGGTATTCGGGGTTGGCGTTAATGAATTCGTTTGCTGTTACGCGGATTGCGCAGGAGTCGTAAGTGCGGTAGTCTGGGCCTGATACTTTTACGCCTATCCAGCCTGTTGAGATGGGAGTTAGGCGGAGTGAGTAGCGTCCGTCTTCGCCGTTGTCTGAAGAGCCGTCGCCCAGCAGTTCTTGCGGTTCGTTGGAGTTGAACGGTGTTTCTTCGCATTCGTAGAAAACGACTTTGGCGTCGTTTACGGGTTGGTTGAGCGAGTCGAGCACGGTGACTGTTGCGCGCGAGCGTTGGCTTGCTTGTATTTGGTTGGGGGTAACGACTACTTTGAACGAGTTGGTGCCGGTTACGGTTAGCGAGTGTTGGATTGTAGGCAGGGGTGCTCCGCTTGCGGTGTTGAACGAGAAGGTTATTGGGGCAAAGGAGCCGCTTTTGGTTGCGCGTAGTGTTGCGGCGCCGATTGTTTTTACGCCGGGTTGGGCTGACACTGAAACGAGTTGGGGTCCGCTGCGGCTTGGGGTTTCGTCGGCTAACCGTGTTTGGCTGGGTTGTGAACCGGTTACGCTGAAGTAGTCGCTTTGTATTGATAGTGAGGAGACTTGGTAGTCTGAAAGTATTTCGTAGTGCAAGGTCAGGCTGGAGCCGAGAGTGGTTTGGAAGCCGTCCGAGCCGCGGACTCCGTTTTGTTCGTAGTATATTTTGTAGCATAGTGCTCCGCTTTCGTCGCAGATTAAAGGCGATTGGGTTACGGGAATGGAGGCGGTTGCAGTGCGGGCGTGGCATAACTCTGTTGGCGTGAGGGTTGCGTCGGGTACTGCCATAAGTTGGTTTGCCAAATCGACGTCCGAAGGCGAGAAGAGTGGGACTTCGTTTTTGAATGAGTACGCGCGGTAGGAGAAGTCGATGGAGTCGGTTGGCAGTGCTTCGCGTTTGACGCGGATGTTTAACGCGATTTCCTTGGTTCCTGCGAATCCGGAGGGGAATTGGAATAATATCCATTTAGGGTTTTGTCCTGCAGCAAGGGTTTCGGAAACGCATTCGAGGGCTGGGTCGTAGCTTGCGCTTGAGTAGATTGTTTGGGCGGCGGTTGTGTCGAAGGAAGTGATTTCAGCCATTTCTTCATCTGCTGTTGCCGCGTTGCCTATTCTCACGTAGAAGCCGGATTGGGTTGACGAGGCGGGAATGTTGACCAGGAATTTGGCGCGGTAGTAGTCGCCGTTTACTACTTCTTTGACTTCTCCAAGCGAGTTGTATAACCCGACGAATTGGGCTTGGATTCCTCCTGCCGAAAGGGGATAGAGTTTTATTGAAACTGTTTTTTCTTCGTTGCTTGCAACGCGTTGGGTTGAAGACGAGTAGGTGAGGTAACCGCCGGCTGTTGCCGAGAAGGTGAAGTCCGAGTCCGCTGCGGCTGCAAAAGTAGTGGAGCCGTTGGAGAAAGTCCTTTGGACTGCAACAGGGCTGTTGGATACTGCGAGCGTTACTTGCGCTCCGGAAACAGGTCGTCCTGTGACTGCATCCAAAGCGGTTACGGTGAATTGTGCGGGCGGGGCCACTACGGTTACGGTGAGTTGGGCTTCGGTTGTTTCGCTCGTTAGTGAAACTTGGTCGCTTTGGCCTACTTGGGCGTCGAGTTTGGCTCGGGCGTAAACTTCGTAGTCCGAGCCCCGGAATTGCCGCGGGACGTTGATTGTTGCTTCGCCTGCTGCGTTGGTGGGGAACTGCGGTATTCCCAGGAAGAAGCCGCCGTTGCGGTATAGTGAAACGACTGCGTTTGCAGCAGGGGTTCCGGTTGCAGTACCCGTTTTTATCGTAAGCGCAGCCGTGCTGCCGTCAACTTCTTCGGCTAACACTATTTGACGCGTAGAGCCGGCTTGCAAATTGTCTGCAACCCCGACCAAGTAGCCTTCGCGGTAAACCGTTGCGTAGAACAACGTGTTGCGTTCCGCGTCGAAAGAGTGTTCGCCGTCTCCGTTAGTAAATTCTTTTGAGAGGAACTTGTTCGTGGATTGGAAGAATACGTTGACTTCGGCTCCTGAAACCGGCGCGCCGTTTTCGTCGGAAACTTCAAGAGAAACCGTTGCACTGCGCGAGGCAGTCTTTTTTGAGAGGGAAACCAGGATAGGTCGGGTATACTCGCCGAACGTAATGTAGTCGGGGCTTATGAAAGTGAGGAATCCGTCTGCCTGTACTTTTACGCTGAAGCGGCTTCCGTAAGTAATTCCGTCAAAAGCAGCGCGTCCGTCCGCGCCTGATTGGGAAGAAGTCATTTCTTGCTCTACCAAGTCGACTAGGGAAACGCGGGCGCGCACGGGCACGCCGTTGCTTTCAACTTCCACTACTGCGGTTCCGCTTGAAGAAATTTCGGGTTCGTCATAGGAATTGGAAGTCGTGCTTTCAGGTTGTAGTATAATGTCGACTGCCCCGCGGGAAACCGCGTCGGAGGCAACCGATTGTTCCACGCGTTTGAAGCCGATTGTTTCAACTACTATTGTAGCCGGTTGTTTTCCGTCGGCAACTGCGAACGTGGTCGCGCCCAATGCGTCAGTCAAGCCGCCTTGGCTTGCCCCGTCTGCAAAATTAACTACTACGTACGCGTTGTCAAGCGCTTGGCCGACAGTATTCCTTACGTTAACTGCAAAAGAACGCGTGGACGGCACGTAAGACGAAGCGGATTCGACTGCTGAAAGACTTATTGGAATACGTTCGCCTTCGCCTATTGAAATATCTTCTTTAGCAGAATAGCCCGAAGCGTAAACAGAAGCGGTTGCGCCGCGTAGCGGAACGCCTGAAAACTCTGCAACGCCGTCAAAATCGGTTACTTGATCGCCTAACGTAGTGCCGTTTTCGTAGACTACGGTTACAGTAGCAGCTGCAAGGGGGTTGCCGCGCTGGTCCTTAACAGTAAACGAGACTGAGCGCGTTGGCTGCATGGAAGACATTATCGCGGGGGCGACGAAGTATCCGACTGCAACAATTGCAAGAACCAAGACCAGTGGAAAAACGACTTCCGGAGAAGGAATTCCTTTTTCCCTTAAACTATCCAAAAATGCAGCGTACTTTTCCTTTAATTCTTCCAACGCCATTTACAACAAGCCCCCAACTAATATAGTGAAAATAAATTGTCAAACCTGCTTTAAAAACAATTGTTTAACGACGTCCCAACGGGTCTGCGCCGCGGTCTTCATACAAGCGCAAGTCAACCATCCAAGAATACTCGTTTGCTTTAGTCAAGCTCACCCGCGAAGCAGCGGTTTCGTCGATTATCTTGGAAATCAAAGGAAGCCGCCTGACGTAAGCACAAGCGCGCGCGTCGGCGCCTGCCCCGACGGTACTTATTTGCACCGAGCCACCGAAGTGAGCGGCAAAAACGTCTTGCCACCCTTCTTCGGAACAACCTGCTGCGGAAATGTCGCAAGTGAACTGCGCGCTTCCTGCAAGCGGCCCGCCGACCAAGTCTTCAAAACGCACTTGAAGCCCGCTTCCTATTGCAGGCGTAGCCGCTGCTGAAACAGCTCGGCTTACTTGTGCAGAGTAATCGGTTCCCAACTCGGCTCCTATTTCGGCTTCTGCACGCCCCGCGTCCACTGCTCCTGCAAAGTCTGCTTCGGGAGGAATCCTTCCTGCAACTTCCCCGCCGCCGTGTTCGTCCAAGCATCCTGCGGGATCGCCTGCGAAAAAGCCGGCAACTATTCCCGGCGATTCTCCAGGCATTCCTTCGCGCCAGCCTATGTTCGCTTCTCTTTCAGGATACGCGGTTCCGCTTTCGCCGTAGGCAAGCCGGTCGTAGATTCTAAACGACGCGTCCATGTAACGGTAAATAGGGTATTTTACCGACAAGTAAAAGTCGGAGTCGGCAATTGCGCCTGAACGCACTTCGTTTCCTGCTCCGTCAGAAGCCTGTAAACGCGGCAGGTAAGGGAACACCTGGGGGTTGGCAATGCTTATTTTCACAAAAAAATTGCCGGCTTCGCAGCCTTCCATAACCCCGTCTTCGGCGCAAGTGTCTTCCAAGGTAACTGGGTAAGTTGGTTCGAGGTTTAAGTCAACTACTCCGCGGCGGGTGTTATACTTGGTGCAGCACCGAAATGGTTGGGCGTTGTTTTTGGCGAAGTTGGGGCAGTCGAATAAAATGAATGGAATGAGGTTCTTGCAGTTGCGGGTGTAACTGCACCGCGGGTCGTCAAGCGGCCTGCCTGCAGCCAGCGCGCACGCCGGGTCGTTGCGGGGGTTGACGAAGTAGTCGAAGCGAGTGCAAGGCGCTCCGTTGCAGTCCGAACCTGCAATCTCGCCTGCGGGGCTGAAGAAAACTCCTTCAAACTGTCCGGACTTCTTGAGGTTGGTTACCCATTCTTGCAAGCCGTACTTTTGTTTGTCTACCGCGCGCTCAGCGTCGGGCACGCAACGCCCGCCGCCTTCGCCTAGTGCGCAGCCGTCTTCGCATTCTCCGGCTACGTTTGGACCGCAGCCCACGTCGCTTGACGAGTCCGAGCAAATCATTGCTTCAATGACTTCTTTGACGCGTCCGCAGCTGTCGAAGCGGTTCAACTGGGTGAGTGACGGCAGCGCTGCGTTGAAAGGATGTTCTGTTTCGACGTGGGAATTAGGAGATAGGGGCACGTTGAACAGCGACCAGCCCGGGGCAGTTAAAGCGGTTTCAATAAGACGACCCATGCTTTCCCTAAAGAGCACGCCGAGGTCGGCGCGGTATAATTCCAGCAGGGAAACGATGCGGTTGTGGTAGGCGTTTCCTACGATGAGCTTGGTTTCGGCTGCGTCGACCTTGTTTATGTTGACCGTGAACACTATTGCCGTCAAGAAAATGATGGTACCTATCAAAGGCGCCGCAATGAATGCGCGGCTGTGTTTCTCTTCTGCCATAAGTTATTAGGATGTACGTTAAACAACTATAAAAAGCGAGGGAATGGAATTCAGTTTAGCGAGTGCGGCCGCGTTTTTTGGGCCAGTGCGGCCAATAAGAGTTTTGTGCGCATCTTCGACTGGCTTACAACGTGCTTGAACATTTCGGGGTTAAGCACTACTTGCTTGCCGTTTGGAGTCCACCACGCCCGCGCGTTTGCTTTTGGTGCAATGGAGTCGACTGCTGCTTTAATCAATTGCGTGCGGTGGCCCAACCCGTTTTTTTCAAGCGCAGTTTCCAGCTCGCGGTGGGTGAAAACGTCTTTCATGCGCTCGCTGGTGCGCAGCGTTTCGAGCTCGCTTTCTTCCTTGCGCCGCTTGCGTTCGGCGTTAAGCAGGATCCTTACGTCGCCTTTTTCCCGCGCGAGTTCGGTAAGCTCTTCGTCTTCGCGAAGTTCGAAGAAACGGCGTTTTGCACTCTCTTCTTCGGAGACCCTGCGTTGCCGTAATTCGGTGAACAATAGTTTTTCACGCGATTTGAAGCCGGCCATACGCTTTTCTTCGCGTTGCCGCCCGAATTGTTTTGCCCGCGTGCTTGCAGTGCGCTCCCGTTCTTCCCTTGCTTGCCGTTCCCTTTGTTGTTGCAACTGCATTGAAAATCACTTTCTTGTGCTCAGCCAGTAATACCAAGCCGCGTAATAAAATACTGTCAGGACAACCAATGAAACGCGGAACGCCACGTCGTGGATTGTCGGCAGCCATAATGAGTCGGCGTAAAGAAGGGTAAATGCGATTCTTGCGGGGTTGATTATTGCCACGAATGCCACTGCGCCCAAACAGCCCAGTGCGCGCTTGCGGACTGAACGGTCTTCGCTTGCGGCAATCGCGCCTAAAAGCACTGCGAGTTCCAGCGAGCCTGCGCACAACGCGCTTAGCTCCGCGTCGACTTTGTTACGAGAAAACGTTCCTTCGCTGAAAACCAAGTGGGGAACGCCGTCAACATCGGTTAATGCCCCTGCTTTTCCGAATAAGGTAAGCACTGCGTTTGCCGAAAATGCCGCAATTTCGTTAGGCAGCGTTGTTGCCGAGAATGCAAGCCAGCAAGCGAGGGCAACTACTGCAAAAACGGCTATAAAGCGCAGTGCTTCTATTGCGAGGGTGCGTTTGTTCACGGAAGCGGTTTAGGCCGCTAATATTATTATAGTGCGTTGCAGTAAGCACGTTTGGGAAAAAAGAATGGCTGAAGACTTTATTGTTAAAAGCGAGGGCGATCGGCGCAGGCTGGTTATTAACTACAAGGGAAAATCGTACGGCCCTGACATTGCGCAGTACCCGCAGGCGTTCCAAGACGTTATTGAAACGCTTCAAAAAGTCGATGCGGATGAAGTGGTGTTAAGCGAGTATTACGAACGCATTTACGACGTGGACCAAACCAAGATGCTTAAAGGAATTGCGGACTGCGTTACCAAGTTTGAAACGGAAAGCATTTGGAGCCCGTCGCATTTGGGAAAGGAATTGGATGCCAAAAAGACTGCCGAACGCCATGACGCCGTGCTTTCTCTTTTGAACAAGTGCCGCGGCGACCCTTTTGGCGCGTACATGAATTCGTTGACCGAACTCAAGAAGCAAGTTGCTTACGCCAACACCCTGGCTGCAAACCCGGCTGCTCTCGACGACTTACGCGTTTACTTAAACACCATTTCGTTCATTCGAACCACGCTTGAATCCACGCAATTGATTCAAAAAATGCGCCAATACCTCGCGCAACTGGGCCAAATGCCTTCAGGCCGCGGGCTGTACATGAGCATGTTCGAAGTGTCGATAAAACCGTCTTTCATCGGCTCGAGAATATTGTTTACCGGCGTTGAAAAAATGCAGTTGGTAGACCAGTACGACGTGGTAAACAGCAAGGTATACATTTACAAACAACCCGATAAAATCGAGTACTTGTACTACATCAACCCGCCCGAGTACTCGCTTCCGCCTGACAAGTACTTCCTTTTGGAAAAAACCAAGGAAGTCGTCGCGGCACACCGGCCAGGCAGCGTCGGCTTTATGGACATGGAGCAGGCGCGCAAGTACTTCCGCAAAATCTACGTTGCAACAATCGCCGATTTGGCAACCAAGAACAACATCAGCCTCTCCGTGGAAGAAAAAGAAGACCTTGCAACAATAGTCGCCCGTTACACTATAGGCTACGGAATCCTTGAAGTGCTGCTTTCCGACCGGAAAATAACCGACGTTTACATAGACTCGCCTTTAGGCATGAAGACAATCTACATAGTGCACGGAAAGTACGGCCAGTGCCAAACCAACATCGTCTTCAGCGAGGAAGAAGCACGCGCAACCGTGTCGCGCTTCCGCGCCCTTTCAGGGCGGCCTTTCGACGAAGCCCACCCAATTTTGGACTTTGATTTGCCCGACTTGCAGACGCGCATTTGCACGATAGGAAAACCACTTGCCGTTGACGGCACTGCTTTTGCACTGCGTCTGCACAAGGACACTCCCTGGACGCTGTGCCAGTTCATCGACTTCAAAATGTTTCCCTCGATTGCAAGCGGAATATTTTCGTTCTTCGTAGACGCCCAAGCATCCATGCTCATAGTCGGATCCAGGGGCGCGGGAAAAACCTCGTTCTTGCAAGCCATGATGCAGGAAATTCCCCAAAACCTGAGGATTATCGTC
>MNVG01000004.1 GCA_001871495.1 Candidatus Micrarchaeota archaeon CG1_02_51_15 | reverse complement strand
CGGATTGATTTAGTCGGTTTTTTGATAGATAATCGCATTAACGTTACCAAGCCGGAAGATAGAAGAAAAGTTGGGGACGTTATAAAAGACCAGTATTCTTTCTTGTTTAGTGGAACGCCGCCCAAGCCTACCTTTAAGGAGGTAATTGAAGCGATCACGGCCGCCGGAGGGCACGCGGTAGTGGCGCATCCTGCAATATCGAAAGCATTTGCAGGGGGAATGCAGAAAGAATGGCAAAAACCCGAAAAAGAGTGGTTCTCCGAAAGGGAGGGATTTACTCTGTTTCATTTCCTGCACCAATTAAAGGGTTACGGCGTGAAGGGGGCGGAGCAGTACTACTATGCCGGCAGCGACCGTAGCCATGCGGAGGAACAGGACAAAATAAACTATTACTTCAGGAAATTGGCTGAAAAGCTGGACTTGCACCTTGCATATGGCCCGGATTGTCATGGCGAAGACAAAAAAAAGGGTAAGATGCCGTTAATGGCAAATTTGGCGCCACAAACATGGCGGGAATCAGGTGGCTGGTTGAAAAAGGCCACGTGAACCTGCAAAACAACGCAGCGGCAACGAAAGCCTTTCAGTCGTCGATTGTCGCCAAGGCGATTCAGCGAAAGAGATTAGGTGTAGGAGTATGAAGCTAGCCTATCTGGATAATCCCGTAGTGTCGAACAAGTAGTCCAAGTCGTGTCCTGAAATCCTTTCTGAAGATTCCTGGATTTCGGCAACCGTTATAGCCCGGCCGCGTTGCGCTTCGTTTGCAGGTCGTTCCAAATGTGTTGGCTGCAGTCGAAACCGCAGCCGTAATCGCTTTCCAAAGCGGCAAAGAAAATCATTTCCTTAGTGTGCGGCGAAGACAATTCCTCGCGATAAAGCGACCGCCCGAGTTTGAGGCGCCGCCAATTCGTTCCCGCGTAAGCCATGCTGTTGAAGACTATTTGGCGGCTACTACAACTAATGCGGTTTTCAGTCTGAATCGAAAAACCTTCTTCGAACCAGTCAGGCACGGAACTGCCGCGCTCCAACGCCGCATTAGTGAAAACGTGCGCCAGCTCGTGGAATTCCATCCGCACGTCTTCAGGCCGCATTGCGCGCCGTGCGCCTTCGGCGCGCACGCCTATGCAACCACGCATTGAAACGTCTTGGCCTTGAGCAATT
Source organism: Candidatus Micrarchaeota archaeon CG1_02_51_15 (assembly GCA_001871495.1). Taxonomy (GTDB): domain Archaea; phylum Micrarchaeota; class Micrarchaeia; order Norongarragalinales; family UBA8480; genus UBA8480. The sequence continues at coordinate 12,605 of MNVG01000004.1, read as the reverse complement.
CCGTTGTAGCCTTCCCTCAAGTAAGGCAATAGGTAGTAGGTTACGCGCGTGCTGTGCATGTTGGGATTCGCATTAGGCAAGTGACCTAAGTAATCATACGTGCAGTTGAAGGCCGCGTTTTGAAGCCGCCACGTTTCGCGGATTACTTCCGCGTCCGACATGAAACAGTTTTCGCAAGCTATTGCAATGTTTGGCCCCAGCATTATCAAGTCCGCGCGTTGTCCAAAAATTCGTCAATCAACTCGAGATCGGCGCGTTGGGGGCCGATGCCGTTTGGAAACTCAAGTAGCCTTGCAGGCACGGCCGTAGCCAATCCGACTGCTGCAAGAACGGCTATCAACAACAGAATTTTACTTGCCATAATGCAAGTAATTGAAAAACGGGCTTAAAACGCGGGCAACGCAATAAAAAACTTTGTGTACCACGCTGGCCGTTTTTAGCTCGTAAGCAGCCTGTGGCCATAAACAGTGAAACCCGTTGCAAAACGCGAGTTGGGATAAAAGACTTTGGCCGCGTGCTTTACTCTAATCTGCTTCTAACGCGCTTCATTGCGTTGGTTTGCCGGTCTTTTGTTGTAAGAGAGGGATGGAGTCCGACTGCGGTGGTCAAGTACGTTTTCGCATTTTTGATTCCGAGATTGTGCCGTTATAGGAGGGTAGCCATTGCAAAAGAAGCGGAATTGCGCGTCGGTTGTTCGGGGTCGTGAATTGCAAGGCGTGCAAGAACAGGGAGGTGCGCTTGATTTCCGTGCGTGCCCAAGTGTTCTGCAGCCAGCGCCCGAACCGACATGTTCTGGTGTCCGGCGGCATGGCTTAAGACGTCAAGCAACCCTTTATTGTAACCTGTTCTCTCGATTCTGCTTGCTATTCCTTTTACTGCTAGGTAAGCCGCGTGGTGGTCTTGCGAGGGCTCTTCCAAATCCGTTAAAACTATTTTCTTAAGGAGTTCTATTGCCTTTGGCGTTCCCAGTTCTCCCAATCCTTCTACCGCCGCCAGATAAACTTGTGGATTGCTGACCCGCTGGCTAAGGAACCATTCTAATGCAAGTACGGCGGCAGTATGCCCCTGCTTAGCGGTTCTTGCGGACTTGCCTAGCGCACGGAGTTTGATTACCAACTCCGTATTAGGAATCAAGTTACCGCTCTCATACGTCTTTAATTCGTCTAATAACGTGTCAATTTCGGATTTGGCTTTCAATTATATTACCTCCCAAATTCATTTTACGAAATGCGTTTCATTATTTATTGTGTACAGTCGGTTCTCGTTTTTCTTCAAGTAGAACACCGAGTAAGCCGCGTTTTTCTGCTTTACGTTCCTGCAGTGGCGCAGGGGAAGGCCTAAAAGCGATGCTATTGCCACTCGGTTTACCACGTTGTGCGCGACTACCGCAACTGTTTGGTTTTCGTGGCGTTTCTTTAAGGCATTTAAGAAAGGCATTGCGCGGTCGTGTACTTCCAACAGGGTTTCGCCGCCAGGCAGGCGGTAATGCGGTTCGACGAACATGCGTTCTATTGCGCCTGGAAAACGCGTTTTCATTTCCTCGTGCGCAAGCCCTTCAAGCCTTCCGAGGTTGACTTCCTGCATGTGAAGCGCTTCTTTAACCGGCTTGCCTATTGCTTGGGCTGTTTCCATTGCCCGTTTTAACGGACTCGAGTAAACGAACCGGATCCGGTGCCAGCGCAGTTCGTGCGCAAGTGCCTTGGCCTGGCGTTTTCCACGTTCGGAAAGCCCGCGTCCGCCTGTTCCGACTGTCTTTTGTTCGGCGTTGTCAAGCGACTCCGCGTGCCGAATTAAAACCAGTTTCATCCCGTTTTCACTCCAGTGCAAGCAAGGCAATCATTATCCCTATTCCTGCTGCTATTCCAATAAGTTGCATTGCCGACTTTACTGGCTTGGTTTCCTTGTGCATTTCAGGAATCAAGTCTGCAACCGCAATGTACACGAACCCGCCTGCAGTAAAGGGAATCAAGGCAGTTGAAAAGCCGTCCACGCTCGAACTCAGTGCGAAAGCCGCCACTCCTCCGAGCACGGCCGTAAGCGCGGTCAAAAGGTTAAGCGTTATTGCCTTGCGCTTGGAAAAACCGGCGGACAGCAAGACTCCGAAGTCCCCCATTTCCTGGGGAATCTCGTGCAACACCACTGCGGTAGTGGTTGCTATTCCCAACGGAAGGCTTACGATATAGCTTCCGCCTACAATCAGGCCGTCAATAAAATTGTGAAACGCGTCGCCAACCAAGTTCATTACCCCAAAAGAGTGCGGGTGCTCGCGGGAAGTCGGTTGGTGGCAGTGACGCCAGTGCACGAACTTTTCAAGCACGAAAAACGCGATTACGCCTGCAAGGAACGAAAGCGACACTTGAAGCGTAAAACCATTTTCAACGGCTTCAGGAAGCAAGTGCACAAACGCGTCGCCCAAAAGCGTGCCTGCAGAAAAACTTACTGTGACTAGTAATGCCTTGGTTAAGTGCGTGGGCTTGAGCCAAAAAACCAGGATTCCCACTAGTGAAACCGCGCTTACCAAAAGAAGACTGACAATAGTCCAAATAAAAGCATCCAACAAAAATCCCCGTATTTTAAGAGGAAAAAACGCTTATTAAACCCCTTGCCAAAAACTATTTTAGTGGAGGCAGTAGCAGGTTGATAAGCGAACAATTCGTGATGGAAGCATCGGCCGTATCCGCATTCGGCCTAGCCGTGCTGTTAGTCTTAGCCACTTACGCGGCCACGCGCTCAAAGTTTTTCCGTAACATAGTCGTTTCGGCGCCGACGTTCTACAAGGCCTCGCGCTTGCTGGGCTTTGCCTGGGCAGGCGGGCTGGCAGTGCACTTTATGGAAATGTCTAACGCTGCCTTATTGAACAAAACCTTGTTGACCGGAACCGAAATCGCATCGCGCTCATTATTCCCTTACTTTGCGTTATTCGTCTTCTCAGCCGGGTTATTCGTGCTTTCACGGTCAATGACGAAAAACCATTACACTAACGAAATCAAGCGCGCGCCTGCACTGCAGTACGCCCGCGGCGGCTTTCGAGGACTAAGCGCCAACGACGTCGAAGTGCTTCGCACGGTGAAAGAACATAAGGGGGAAGTCCGCAAAGTAGTTTTCGAAACAGGTTGGCTTGAAGAAGAGGAAGTGCTTTCAAGCATGAAGAAACTCTGGGCACTCGGACTAGTGAAAGTCCGTGAAGGAAAGGCATTCGTAACCCCTGAAGGCAGTGACGTGCTCTTGTTCCCACGCAGTTTGTTCGCCTCCGGAGTAGACCGGAAGACGCTTGAAGAAATGGCCGGCGCCCGCGAAGCACTCGAAAAAGGCGACGACCTCCACGTGGTAGCGGCGTGCTCGCGCGTTTTGGAACGCAACCTCAAAGAACACGTTGTTGCAAATGCAATGACCTCGGAAGAGGCGGCCAAACACTTCGGCAAACCCCTTGCTAGAACCACGCTCGGCGACTTGATTGGGTTCGTGCGCGACAAGCAAAAAGACGCCTTTTTGGGCGGGATACTCACTACGATAAACGAAGCGCGCAAAAGCATCCACGACCACTCCGTAGGGAGGGCCGACGAAGCCGCTTACGCCTACTTGCTCACCGAAATAGCAGTCAAGTACATACACTCTACACGGCCGATTGCAGCGTAGCGTTGGTACAAGATTGCGTCCGAAACCATTTTATAAACAGTTATATAGATTATATATAGTGATTGTATGGTTGGTTATACTAGTATTCAGATAATGCCGGAAACGCGTAAGAAGCTGGCGTTACTGAAGGGCAGCGAAAGGGAGACTTACGGCGCGGTTATCGAAAAGCTGATGGCTCTCGTGCCGTCGCGTGACGAAGAGGGGGATTACACAGATGCCTTTCGCATAGGGTTGCTTAATGCCAGGCTTGACTTGCACCGCGGGCGGGGTATTCCACTTTCGGACGTTAAGAAGTCGTTGGGGCTTTAGGTATGGTAGGCTGGCGCGTGGAATTTTCCAGCGAGGCGGTGCGCGACCTACAGTTCCTTGAAACGGAAGCCGCCAAGAGAATAGTAAAAAAACTCGAGTCAATAACCCCGTACCCTCAGCGGCACCTGTCGAAGATAGTGGGGGCGGACGACTACAAGCTAAGGATAGGGGATTATCGTGTGATAATAATACTAGTCCACGGTTCGAAGACTATTTTTGTAGAGCGGGTGGGCCATAGGAAAAACGTTTACAAGAGCTTGCGGTAGCCGAGCCTCGCGGACGCAAGTATTCGGTTCGTTGAAAGCCGTCCGGTTGAACGAAGAAGGAAATGATATCTTATTCGCAGCTGATGCTGCTTCGCTTAACCCGTGGTGCGCGGGCTTCAGGGCAAAAGTTCGGTTGTACGTCCTGTGAATTGAACAGGCTTGCCGCTTCGGCCAAGTTGCGGTAATTAAGGCTTTCTGCAAAACCAAGGTTAGGTAGTCTGCGCGCATCGAGAGCCAGCATTTGGCGGCACAGTTTCGCGTCCATTCGTCTTTTGAATTTGCGGCCAATAGCCACTATTGTGAAGATGTGGGTGAAATCTGTTTTTCGTTTCATGCTTTTACGGATTATTTCGAAAGTGTTGCTGTGCGACTGCGTGCGCGTGTTTATCTCGCGGTTTACCGCAACGAATTTCGCGTATGCTTTGTCGCGCGTCAACTCTTTTTGTCCTGCCAGCGCGTTAATTGCCGCCAGTTCGCGGATATTTTTTTCAAGCGTATGGACGGAATGTCGCCGTCATATCAGGGGGACACGACGTAAAGCAGGGTTCGAGTGTTTGTTTTTGTAAGCAGGCAGCTGAAATCTGCTATGGGGACGGTAGTCAAATGAAGTAACGTCATTGAATTTATTTAAGTATGGGCTGGTAGTCGTATTTCTTGAGTTGGGCTTCGACGTCAGAGTATTTTTTGCCACACAACATTCCGCCTGCAACGAAAGTTTCGTGCGTGACGTCGGCCCCGCACCAGTCGGGCGGAGCAAACGCTTCTTTTTCTTCGCGCGTTTTGAACTCGAAATCCGCTAGGACGAGGCCTTTGAGTTCGTTTTGGAACACGTCGACTTCCGCAGTCCTTCCGTCGCGCGAGTAGGCGTAGCGGTGCTTGTGCAGTTTTTTGCCGTCAATTTGCGACAACGCGTGGTATTCGACGGGCGTGAGCGTAATGGTGTACTCGCCTTGTTCCGAAGCATTGCCTTGCAAAGGTTGTTTCTTGGTTATTTCCGTCTTGTCGCCTGCCTTGCGGATGCGCAGCACGGGGTGTGCTGCTGCAGCTGGGATGTAAATGTCGAGCACGTCTTTTCTAGGCGAGGATTCAATGCCTTGCGGTAACCGCTTGGCCAAAAAAGTCCGTTCCAGTTCCACTTCCATTTTTATTTCACGTCCACTATTCTCATGAAGCGCGTGTTCCCCGGAGTTCCCGCAACCACTACCACTTGGCTGCCTTTTGGTACGCAGTTGTGCTCGCGCAGGGTTTTTGAAACGAGGTTGGTTGTTTCGCTCACGTGTTTGTAGGTCTTGACGTGCACTACCTCCGTTCCCCTGCATAGTGCCAGCCAGCGTGCCGTCTTTTCTAAGGGTGTGACTGCAATGATTTTGCCTGTGCAGGGCCTGAAGGCGGAAATCAGAAACGCAGTGCCGCCTGTTTCGGTGAAAGCGGCTATTGCCGTCGCATCGATTCTCTCAGCGGCCCTGCAGGCTGCTTCGGCAACTGCACAGGCGACTTGCTTGGGTCCTTTGCCGGTGCATGAAAGGTGTTTTTTTTCGCAGGTCATGTGCTGTTCGGCATGCGAGGCAATTCTTGCCATTGTTTCAACGGTGTGCAACGCGTATTTTCCTGCAGCGGTTTCGCCTGAAAGCATTACTGCGTCGCTTCCGTCTAGGATGGCGTTGGCAACGTCGCTGACTTCCGCACGAGTGGGAAACGGCGAGTTCGTCATGGATTCGAGCATTTGCGTTGCGGTTATAACCGGTTTTCCTGCTGCGTTGCAGCGTGCGATGATCGACTTTTGCGCGCGTGGCACGTCTTCGACGGGAATCTGTACTCCCAAGTCGCCGCGGGCAACCATCACTGCGTCTGCTTTGGCTATTATTTCGTCGATTTTTTCAAGTCCCACGTGGTCTTCTATTTTTGCGATGATGTGCGTGTGTTTTTCTCCTTTGAAGTGTTCCAATAGCTGGCGTAGTTTTTGCACGTCTTTTGCAGAGCGCACGAAACTTTGGGCAATGTAGTCGAAGTTGTTTTTTACTGCCCAGTGTACGTCCTGCCAGTCTTTTTCGCCGAAAGTGGATTGCACCAAGTGCGCGCCTGGAATGTTTACTCCCTTGCAATCGCCCAGTTTTCCGCCCGTGATTACTCGCGCAATTGCGTCGTTCTTGTCTGCGTGTTCGACTTTGACTTCTAAAAGGCCGTCTGCAAAGTAGACTATGCGGTGGTGTGCAAGGGTTTCAAGCAAGTTGGGGTAGTTGACGAAAATAATCTTGCTTCCGCCCGAATTACCGCCTTCCGCGTTTCCTGCTTTAAGCACGACGCGCTCGCCTTCAACTAGTTCCACGCTACTGTTTCGAAAGGTTCCCGTGCGTATCTTGGGTCCTTTGATGTCGGCTATCAAAGCAATGTTTGCAGACGTTTTTTTGCACGCGTGGCGCAAGAGGCCAAGCCTTTTGGAGTGGCTTTCGAGGCTGCCGTGCGACATGTTAAACCTTGCGGCATTCATTCCTGCTGCAATCAGTTTGTCCAACTGGCCGTCGCAGCCGGGTCCGAGCGTGCAGACTATGCGTGTCTTACGAGCAAACAAATGCAATCAATCCTCCTTGAGAACACAAGGAACGGCCCGTTTTTAAAACGGCTGCAACCCAAAAAGATAAATATGTGTTTACACATAAATCAAGGTGGTGGTTTTTGTTGGTGAACATGACGCTGTCGGTTCCGGATGATTTGTACCGTGAGATGTCTTTTCATTCCGAGTTGAAGTGGAGTGACGTTGCGCGGCAGGCTTTTGAAAAGAAGGTTCGCGAGCTTCATTGGATGGATGATGCGCTTAAAAACAGCCGTTTTACCGAGGACGACGCGGAGCGTATCGGGCATTCGTTGAAGAAGGAAATCAGGAAGAGGTTTCCGAAATGAGGCTGGTAGTTGACACCAACCGCATAGTTGCGGCGCTGGTTAAGGACGGGTTTTCGCGGAGCGTTATCCTGCACTTTGATGGCGAGCTGATTACCGTCGGTTTGGCCGAGGAGGAGTTGCGTCGGCACGCGCGGGAAATAACGGAAAAGGCGGGAATAAGCGAAACCGGCCTGTGGCTTATTTTGGAGCGGCTGTTTTCCAGGATTACGGTGTTGGACGATCGGGTAATCGCCGTTTACTTGGATGAAGCGAAGGAAATAATGCGAGGTATAGACGACGCCGACGTTCCGTTCGTCGCTGCTGCGTTGGCAACCCGTTCGCCGATATGGAGCGACGACAAGCACTTCCAGAGGCAGTCGCGCGTGGACGTAATCACGTCAAAACAGTTGGCGGAAAAGTTAGGACGGGGTTCGCTTTGACGTCCGTAACCCTGTTGCTTAACGAAATTCAACCCTGCGTCAACCACGTTTGACAAGCAGAAACAAGGCTAGGTGGTGCCGGATAGGTTGGAAATAGTTTGTGACGAAATTATCGTTATGCCTTAACTAAATTTTTTCTCCTAAATAGGTTATCGAGTTTTTCAGTGATTTTCGTAACTTTCCACAGGTAAACTGTCGTTAAGACCAAAAAGATTCTGATAATTATACTAAATATAAAATTATGAAGGGAGTATATTTCCAAACCAAAAAAAGTTATTGTTGCGGCTAATGGAAAAAAACCAACAATCGAAAGGGCTAACCATTTTGATTCCAGCGAGTCAAACTTCCAATCTAACAGTTCTAAAATTAAGCCGCCTATAATAAAAGTTGCCGTGCCTTCATACACCAAGCTATACGTTAAATAGTCAAGGTCTACTTTTTCAAACAAAAACGATATCAGCAAAAAATAAAGAGATCCGTAGAGCAAGCCTAAAACTCCGTTGATTAGTTGACCTCGGAACCAGATGCTGTCCTACAGTTTTTTGATTGTGGGTAGTCTTGTTCCCGTCTGTTTAGACAGTATTTGCGCGATTTGGGTTATTTGTTCTTCACTCAAAACCCGTTTCTGTTTTTCAATAAATGAGGCCAGTTCGCTCTTCTTAAGCAAGGGAATGCCTTTTTCGTCGACGGTTATTACGGCTTTATCGTTGCTGAAAATCACAATGGGTTAGACCCATAGGTTATTTGCATTCTGTTCTTTCAAAAAAGCATTCAACTTAGCGGCATAGTGTTTCGCCTGCAACACTGGATTTCCTATTTTATTTTCGAATATCTTGAATCTTCCAATTATTCTGTTTATCCACTGCCCGTCTCTCTGCGAAATCTCGCCAGCATAGTTTTTTGTTTCTGCCACATAGATGCCGCGGTCAGATAGGATAACATGGTCGATATTCCACCCGTAAGAAGGCAAATGAATATCATGATACGTCGTTACGTTATTCAGTTGTCTTAACTGTGCTACTACTGCTTCTTCTCCTTCTGCCCCTTTTTTCCAAGTGATGCTCTTGCCGAAAAATGCGAGCGATAAGAATAACAGAATGCTGCCTACTACCGCCGTAAAGTCTGGATTCAAAGAAAGATTGGTAAAATTAAGCAGCAGAATTATAATTGACGCACAAAAAATAATGCCTGCCTTGTTTCTCAAACTATCAGAAATAAGTCGGGTACTCAGTTTTTCCATAGTATTCACGGTTTAAGATATTCGGTTACCCGTAAGTCAACTGCATTATAGCAAGGCGAGGTTAACTACTTTTCGAATGCCGTTTCGTCGTGGCGGATGCTTTTGTATAAAAGAAGTAGAAGTGCTCTGGTCGGGATTTTCGCGCAAGCAAAAAAGGCCGCAAAAACGCGGTTTTTGCCTGCATTTGAACCCGAGTTACAGACTTTCCCTGTTAACCCGTCATTTTCTTTTTGGGGTTAGGGCAGACCTTTTTCTTTTCGTAAAAGAAAAAGGAATGACCTGAGAGGCCTGTGTCCTTGACCGAACTAGACGACCAGAGCGTGTTTTCTCTTGTATATTCTGTTGGCGTTCTTTTTTTAATTGCTTGCAACCAGTTGCACGGAGGGGTTTTTAACCGGTTTTGCGTATTTTCGTTTATGCAAGTTCTCGCTTTCTTGGTTAAGGCATATTTTGCGTTGGAAGACGTCTATTATTCGTTAACCGATGCCTTGGACAAGGCAGGGTTGCCTGTCTACCGGTTTTTTGTCGAGTCCGTTGAGGAAAAGGGAGTTCCGTCGTTTCCGGTTGCCGCTGCCGTGTTGTTTGCCGTGTTTGCAATCGGCGTGGTGCTTGCTTGGACTTTTTTCTCGGCTACGACTGCGTTTCAAGTCAATGTTTCTTACAAAGGGGTTGCAGTTGAAGGCGCGGTTGTTACGGTTGCCGGCGACGGTTTCAGCCAAGAACTGGAAACAGACTCGGAAGGCGCGGCCGTTTTTCCAGGCGCTAAAGAAGGAATGCGGTTGAGTGTTGCGATTTCAAAAAAGGGCTTTAAGAACAAGCAGACTAGTGTGGTCGTAAGCAACAGCGTTTTCATCGTAAAGATGGGCAAGGAAGGAGAGCTTGAAGAAGAAGGTGACGTCTGGGTTTCCGTAATCGTAGGCGACGGTTCAGGCGGCGCAATTGCAGGCGCAGTCGTTTCATTCGAGGCCGGCGAACGGCTGGACTCGGGTTCAACCGACTCGCAAGGAAAATATTCCTTCGGCGTTCCCAGCGGCGTTGCAGTCCGTGTAACCGTTTCAAAAACAGGGTTCGAAACCCTTTCGGACTCTTTCTATGCCAGTGAAGGATTCGTCAAAAACGTTGCACTGCGGAACGTCGAATCCGATTCGCGGTTGTCGCTACGGGGACTTGGGTTTCCCGTTCCTAGAGGTGGACTTAATTCCAACGGCTCGGGAGACACGGAGTATTCAGGGGTGGTTGTGGAAGTCGTTGCTTCAGACGGCGGCGATTTTTCGCAAGCGCAGGTAACTCTTTACAATGCGTTTAACGACGTTGAGTTGGATGCAGCCACTGCCGAGCCAGGACAGCCTGCGTTATTCAGCGGGGTGGCAGTTGGCACCGATGCTTACGTCATAGTCGAATCAAGCGGTTTTGCCTCAGCCATGGCCGAGTTTACTTTAGAACGCGAGCAGACTCGCTTGTTGGTCGAATTAGACCGTTTGACTTCCGCGTCTTTCGACAACGAAACCGGTGACTTGATTACTGAAGACGGGGAAGTCATTCACTTAAACGAGGAAACAGGAGAGTTCACAGGCGAAGACGGCGAGCCCTTGAGCGAAGAAGAGCTTGCTTCAATAGGCGTTCTGTTGGACGTGCAAGTGGTTGACGACACAGGCGCTCCGGTTTCAGGCGCGGCGGTTTCATTGTCAGGCGCAATAATCCGCAACCGGGTAACCGGGGCTTCGGGAATCGCGTCGTTCTCCGATCTGCCTTTGGCGAGTCTGCAAGACATTTCGGTTTCGGCAGACGGCTTCCTTCCATTTTGGAGTTCTTCTCCGTTCCTAGCAGGTTCGGCGCCCTCGTTTAGGGTGCGCTTGACGCGTGCAACCGGGCTCAACAGCGGCGAGTTAAGCGTCCGAGCGTACTCTCTCTCGCCTTCGGGCGACTTGGTTCTTGAAGGAGTGGCCGTTTCGTTGGAAGTGAACGGCCAGCCGTATCCAGGCAGTGAAACTACCAGCGCTCAAGGAATAGCAGTTTTTCCAGGTCTTCCTGTTGGTTCGCAAGTTACTGCAAACGGCGTTATCGACGAATTTCGCGGAACCAACTCGACTACAACGCGTTCAGGGCAAAACCAATTGGACTTGCTTTTAATGCCTCTCGAGTACGCGCTGCACGTGCAGGCAGTTGATTCGGCTTCGGGAGCGGTTGTTGCCGCGCATTTGAAAGTATACTGGGGCGATTCTTCAACTGAAGAAAACCTATTCGAAGAGTGTTCGACTACCTTGCAGAGCAACTGTACTTTCAACTTGTATACTAAAGTAGGCTATGAGATAGTCGCGTCGGCGCAGTCCTACCTTTCGCTTTCCGCGTTTTACACTGCAGACGACGCTTCCACGCGCGAAGCCGATTTGCAAGTAATGCTCTTGCCTGCCTCTGCGCCATTGGTTTCGTACTTGGGGTTGTATTACGAGAATTCTTCCCTTGCATTTGCGCCCGACGAAACGGCGGTTCTTCCGCCTGCGGGGATTTACTTCGCCCGTTTTGCTTTGCGGTTGCAACAAGACTCGTCCGAAACCGTGTTTTACACGCGCGTAAACAAAACGACAATACCTAACCTCTTCATTTTCGAGTCCGACTCGGTTTTTGCGCCAAAACTGTTCGATTCAGTGCGTTCTGGCGCGTGCGCGTCTCCTTCGGATGCGCCTTCGGGCAGTGCTTACTCGTGGATTGAAGCCCGGATTCCTTCAGGCAATTACGACGGCAGGCAATCCGTGCAGTTCGAAGTCCCAATAATGGCCAATTCATCTGCAAGCGAGCGCACAAGCGCTTTCTTGGACTACCGTGCGGCTTCTAAGACGGGCTTGGCTTTTGTTACAGAACCTTTGGATGCGGGGCTCACGCCTGCAAACGAGAATGCGCAGCGCTGTACTGCTGCAACCAGCCGCAAGGAATTTACGGTCCCTGCAACGTCGGAATTAAAGTATTCCTTTGCGTGCTCGGATTTAGGCTGTCTGAAAATAAGTTACGAACAAGGCGCTCTCTCAGGCGGAAGCGGTTTCAATGCAGTTGCAGGCGACGAGGCCGGCGGCCTCGTAATAAGCTATAACCTAATCGACTTCAACCCGCCGGTTGCAGAGACTGAAGCCGACTCGTTTTCGTTCACGCTTTCCAACACGCGCTTTGCAGTCGACAGTCCGCCTTTCCAGCCTCGAAGCGATTACTTCGACTACAATTACGCCGTCTTCGGCGGGCCGTACGTAATAAAAGGAACGTGGATGTCGTTGCCAATTGCATTGCCTTCGGGAGAACCGCTTTCCGATGCAATACAGCCAGTAAATTATTACTTCAAAAAGCAAAGCACAACCGCTGCTTCGCTTAGGGTCGACCTTTCGCTTTCCTACGGAGGCGCTTCAGCACCGCAAGGCGGGGGTTCCGAATACCGTTACGTCCTGCACCACGATTCGGCTGTCGGTCAAATGGGGTTGTATTCTTCAACCGATGCTGCTTTCGGCAAGCCATTGTCTTCCATAGACCTGTTGGTTACGCCAATGCTTCCTGCCGACGCAATATACCTTTCTCTCGACCGGTCAAGCCTGCCTACGCCGTGCGGTTCTGGCGATTTGGACTTGGTGCGGACGTCGTGTTTTGAATTAGACCGCGTAACGGGCTTGCTTAAGTACGACGCTTCAAGCAGCGCCTGCACGCACTACTCTAAGGACCCCAACAAAGTTTCCTCGGCAGTGCAGTCAGTAGCGTTTTACCCCAGCTGCAAGGGGCCGCTTCCGCAGTTTACAAAGTCAATAGAATTCAGGATTAATACGAACAACTTGTATCCTGCATTGTACGCCGTGCCTGCTT
>MNVG01000006.1 GCA_001871495.1 Candidatus Micrarchaeota archaeon CG1_02_51_15 | reverse complement strand
CTGCTTTGAGTGCAATAAAATACCTTCAGCGCAAGTAAATAGTAAAAGCTAATAGAAAAAAGGGAACACGGGGTTTGTAATATGGCGTTTTACGAAAAAGTCGTTTTAATTGCATTGCTTGCAATAGGGTTGATTGGCTTCGGTTGCACTGGGTCTTCGGATATCGAGGCGTCTCCGACTATATTTGCTTCGGTTGCGCCAACGATTGTTCCTGCTCCGATTGCGTCTGTTTCGGTGACCTCCGAGCCTTCGGTTGCAATAGCCAACCCTGCTTCAGTCCACTGCGTGGAAGTAGGCGGTCGCGTGGACCTCAGAGATAGTCAAGTAGGCCAGGTTGGAGTGTGCGTCTTCCCTAATGGAACAGAGTGCGAAGAGTGGAAGTTGTTCCGTAACGAGTCCTGTGCAGAAGCCACGCCAACCCCGGCGTCTATTACTGTAGATGTGGTTGAAGCCGCGCCTGCGTCGGCGCCGTACTGTCTGGTTACCGCGATTCCGTGGCAGGCAACTAAATTCATTTACACCGAGGTAGTGGCTAACTTCTACAACTTTACTGAAACCCCGCGCTTAGCCGTTTTTTCCTGTCAGTACTCCAACGAAACCCTTACTTCCCCTGTTTCTAACACAACCGCCAAAGGCTATTGCAGTTTCCACTTGCAGAACAACACGCGCACGCTTGCAACTGTTACTGCCAGCGCAGGTGGAGTAAGCTGTAATACTACGGTTACTGTGGAAGCTCCGCAGTTTATGGCCTGTTCTTTAAACTACTCGTGCATGCGGCACGTTGACGCAATACGGCAGATGTGTGCTCCTTACGCGGATATGAGCGCGTGCGGTTACTATGAGGGTGAGGAGATGAAGTGTTACTCGTGTGAGTCGGGTTGAAAACAGAACATGCCTGAAAAAAGGGTTACTCGCGGTAGGCTCAGACGCAATCCCGTTTTTACTGTCTACGTGATGGCTGATGACATCAGCGAAAAAATGGGGGTTGAGTCGCGGGCGCGTCTTTTTTTCAAGCCGGTGGACCCGAAGCACGTTCCGGAAGGATGCTGAGAAGGAAAACTTTACTGGGTTCCAATACAGAATCCGGACTCTCGTTTTACGCAAGAAGAATTAATCGACCCTAGAGTAGGCGCGGAAGACGTTTGGCAGCGCAGTGCCGCTTTCTTCCACCCTAAACACGGCTGGATCGCAATAAAAGGCGGCGGGTACGCCATTTTAAGGGCGCGATATTTGACTGTAATAGGAAACGCGATTACGAGGTGGGAGTGCGGCGGCATGAAATTGAAGGCATTATTGGCAGCTTGTTCTTGTTCAGGGATAACGAAGACGAACAGAAGTTAATTGGCGGCTTGACTGAAAGCGAGACTGCCGATGCTATTCAAGCTAGTAATTGGGTTCTCGACGAGTTCAATTTGGCCAGAAAAGAGGGAGACTCGGTACTGGTAAAGGCAGCCAAATACGGTGCAAAGGAAGCGCCGGTAATGAAGCCGTTGTTTGTTTTCAAGCCCTTGCAAACCCCTGTTTTCGTAAAACATCCCAAAAAACTCTTGGAAGTTACCGCGGGATACTTTGCACTCTCTGAAAGAGACGCGATTGCCAAGTTGGGGGCAGGAACTTATTTGCTTGACCACCACGATTACTGCCCGTTGGTTACTTCGTCTAACTTGCTTTTCGGTCATTCAATAGGTTCAAGGGTCAGGTTGAAAGACTTGCCTAGGCTATTTTTTCGCGGTAAACTACCTGGATTATTTGATGGCAGTTTGAGCGTGGCAGCAAGGGCCATGGTTTCTCCCGATTTAATTGATTTAATTAAACAAAATGCAGCTTGGCCGGAACACCCGGCAGTAATACCGTTGGTTAAAGACCATAAGTTGAAAGGAGTAAACGAAAGCGAGTTGGAGAACGCCGCCACGCGTTTTACGGCTAGGGTTGCATTGTTCACCCACTTGACAGGACGCAAAAAACTCGCGTTTTCCGGCCCCGGCGTTATGCCTTGCATGCATCTTAAAGACGCCGACGTCACCGGGGTAGTGAGCGACGTTGAAACCCTTACTCCGCACGCGAATGCGAGCGGCAATAGGGGCAATGCAATAAGCGTAATACGCAAGTTTTGTAAAAAGCTTGCGCTTAGACCAAAAAAGAAATACGAGGAATTGTTTGGTGAAATCATGGGCAGTTCCAAGTGAATGCTTGCAGTTTATATGATTTTGCCTCATCTTATAATGCGGGGATAAAATGTCTTTCTACAACACGGAAAAAATAAAGTGCAAGTGCGTCGAGTGTATGCATTATGACTTTTCGAACTCGTCGTGCCATGGCGTGAAAATAGACGATCCGCGCGCGGAACGCGAGTGCACTTGGTTCAAGGTAAAGTAAATCGAACAAGGGGATGTTTATTTTGGAGATTGAAGGCAGGCGGCTAAAGAAAAGCACGGCTTGGCGTCCGGTCTTATACGGCGCGGACGGCCGGAAGATAGGCGAGAAGGTCGAACCCATAATCTACGACGCCAAAGGAAGGCCCATACTCAAGAAAATAGTGCCGGTTGCCTCTGCGAAGGAATTAGAGTCGGCGTTATTGAGGCACGAAGCCGGCGAGCGCATCAAGAAAGTTAAACTCACTCCCGCAGAAGTCAAGGCACTGCAGTCGCTTGCCGTAAGCGGCCAACAAAAAGTAGGAAAATCCATTTTGAATCCCGACGCCGCGTTGGTCGAACGCGCGAATTCAATGGCCGCCTTGCAGGAGTTTACCGCCAAAAGCGTTAAAGAAGCCGAGCGGCTCCAAAAATGGCGTAAAGACCTGGTTAGGCAGGTGAGAAAGAGAGAGAAAGGAATAGTAGTCTGAATGGAGGAAGAAAGTTGATCGTCTCTTCGCAGGAATACAAGCGGCTTTACTCGGAAATGCATTCCTCGGCGGACTTCGGCGCCCTCTCCAAGAGGTTCCGGATTCCTCGTGAGACGCTGGATGTGATCTTCCACCAGAAGCTCACTCGCCGCGTGCGCAGCCACTACCACCGTTTGAAAGCAGGTTCGATAAAGTTGAACCATGAGTGGGAAGCAGGCGCTTCGTTCATAGAATTAAGCGCGAAACACAATTTTTCGCCGCTGATGATAGCGTCGCTGGTGCTCCAACGCCGAGGTTTTACCAAACCCCGCGTTTCTGCCTTGATTAAAGACCCGTCGCGAGTCAATGACGAGCGCATCGAACGCGAGCTTAACGCGGCATCCGTTGCCGACCCCGCATTTTCGCCTTGGGGAATAAGCGAGCAACGCAGGCGTGCTTTGGAGTGTGAAGACGGCGTGCGCAAGTGGCTTCAGTCGCACGGCGCGGAGTTCAAGCACGAGAGCGAACAGGCGAAAACCGGAAAGACCCCTGATTATTTGTTGGACAAGCCAGTTTCCATCCACGGGCACTTGCTTAACTGGATAGAATGCAAGGCGTCTTTCGGCGACCACGACGAAACCAAGCGCAACCTTTCACAACAGCTGACGCACTACCACAAGCTCTTCGGGCCGGGAATGGTGGTGTACTGGTACGGAGTGGAAGAAAACCCCGTCACCTACGAAGGCATAATAGTGGCGACCAAGGACTTCCTGGAGTGAAAGCCCACCGTCCAGCCGCTGGGGCTGCGTTTTTTAAGTCCTTGTTGACAAAAGCGTTTTCGTGACCAATTATTCCTACTCCCGCTTGAGCCAGTTTCGGTTCTGCCCGTTTGCCTACAAGCTGTGTTACTTGGACCGCGTGCGCGTTGCCGACAACGTCGAGCCTTTTACCGGAAAAAGGGTTCACGAGGCGCTCGAGCGCCTGCATTCCCTGCTGCGCGCCGGCTCGGACGCTCCGTTGGACGAGGTAATGGCGTTCTACTCCAAAAAGTGGGACGAGACATGGAGTGCCGGGATTTCCTTGCCTGAAGGCGCGACCGCGCAGGAGTTCAGGGATAAGGGAGTGCGTTGCATAAAAAACTATTTTTACTCGCATTCTCCTTTCGACGATGCGGAAACGCTTTCGGTTGAACGCAGGGTAAGCACTCGGCTTGGGGCATATCCGTTCATCGGAGTCGTCGACCGTATTGCGTTAAGGCCCGACGGCGTGCACGAAGTGCACGACTACAAGACGAACGCCGCACTTCCTGAAGAATCGTATTTTGCCGAAGACTTTCAGCTTCCGTTGTACCAATTGGCGTTGCAGCGCGAGTTCGGCTGGAATGAAGTGGAATTGGTGTGGGATTTTGTCGCATTGGACCGTGAAGTGCGCGTGCGCAAGTCAACTGCCTCGCTGGAGAAAGCCGAGCGCACTGCCCTTTCGTTGGTTCACTCGATTGAAGAAACAATGGATGACAACATTTTCTTGAAGAACGACGGCCCGCACTGCAAGCGATGCGCCTACGCTGCGCATTGCAATCGCGGGTAATGGAGCGTAATACCTTTTTCAGTCGGTTTTGACAAACAGGCTTTCAAGCGGTTTCTCTCGATTGACGGCGCGACGCGGATTAAGTTGGCCTCGCATACTGAAAAACTGGGTCGCGAAGATATTGAGTTTCGTCATTTGAAACGCGGCGTTCCCGTATTCGTCGAAGAAGTAGGACAATATCGAGTAGTATTCACCTCCGAGGAAAGCACGAAAGAAAGATTCGTAGTCTTTATCGGAGACCATAAGGAACATGAAAAGTGGTGTGCGCGTAACAAGAGGTGAGCAAAACCGGTTTATTCGATTCCAGCCCGTATCAACGCCTGTTTCAATGGAACTGTCTTGCGTTTTCCCGACATTATTTCCCGGTGTAGCTTCATTGCCTTGACGGCCGCAGCCTCACCCGTTTCACGCGGCACCCTAAGCAGCCCGTACTCCTTTCCGAAGGCCAGCACGCTTGCGCGGATTGCCTCCGACCTGGTTTGGAAATAGCCCAAGCTCACAAGCTTGTTCAGCACGTCTGCAACCACTCCCTCAAACCGCGCAATCGCCTGCATTCCAAAAACACGACGAACAACATACAAAACAGTTAATAAAAATATACGCTTCGGGAGCGGCCGTGTTTTTCCTGCATCTTGTTTGTTTTTAATAACGGTTTTCCTTATACTCGACATGCTGTTTCATTCGTGGCCTGCGGGCTTTGAGGCGGACGTCCAAGCAGCGGGCTGCGTGGTGGAGTGCAATGGCGAAGTGCTTTTGCTTCAGTCTAATGGAAAGAAGCCGCACAAGGCGTTCCGTTGGGGTTCGCTTGCCGAGCGGTTGGAAGCCGGCGAGAGCCCGTTGGACGTGATAGTACGCGAGCTCAATGAAGAGACTGGTCTTTCAGTCCCTGCGGGGGAAGTCGTTTTTTTAAGACGTTTTTCCTGGTTTACCCCGCGCGTCGCGTGGAGTACCATCAGTTCGTGCTGCGCTTGAAGGAACGGTCTGAAGTCGTTTTGGACGAAGGCGAGCACTGTAGTTTCCAATGGGTTTTGCCTCGCGACGCCTTGCAGTTGCAGTTGATTGAAGACGAGGACGCTTGCTTGAAGGCATTATATTGCCTTTAAGTTGCTCGTCTTTTGTCGTAATGCGTTTCGTTTTTATTTGTTGTAGTTTTTAGTATTTGCAGTTATGGCGAATGTTTGCGTTAGTTTGGCCGGTATTAGCCTGCGGAATCCTACTGTCTTGGTTGCGGGGATAATGGGCACTAATGCCGAGTTGTTGTGCAGGGTTGGAAAATGTGGTGCAGGTGCGGTTACGGGTATTTCGTGTTCTTTAGAGCCTAGGTCGGGGGCGGTTAACCCTTGTTTGCTGGAGTTGGGTGGGGCTTTGCTTAATTGCGTGGGTTTGGCTAATCCGGGCGTGGAAGCGTATTGCATTGAGTTGAGCAAGGCAGTGGGGGCGAGTGACGTTCCTGTTTTTGGCAGCGTGGCCGGTTCTTCAGTGGAGGAATTCGGTTTATTGGCTGAAAGGGTTGCTGCTGCCGGGGTTGTTGCAGTTGAACTTAATTTGGGGGCGCACTCTTGTTTTGGCAGGCGAGTTTGGAATCTTGAGGAAATCGGTAAGGTCGTAGAAGGGGTTAAGTCGCGTGTCAAGAAACCGGTTTTCGTAAAGCTCGCGCCTTCTCTGGGCTTGGTTGACAATGCAATGGTTGCGGAAGCTGCCGGCGCGGATGCGATTACCGCAGTGCATTCTTTTGGTCCGGGTATGGTTATTGATGTTGAAAGTGGAACGCCTGTTCTTTCAAGCAGGGCGGGGGGCATGAGCGGACCTGCAATCAAGCCGTTGGCGCTCAAGTGCGTTTACGACGTTTGCAGTTCAGTTGAAATTCCCGTCATCGGAACAGGCGGGGTTTCAACCGGCCGTGATGCACTTGAAATGATTATGGCCGGCGCAACCGCAGTCGGAATCGGTTCCGGCGTTTACTACCGTGGGGCCAGCGTTTTTTCGCGCGTGGAGAACGAAATCAAGTCGTTTATGAACGCGCGGGGTTTTTCTTCACTTGAAGAAATAAGGGGGTTGGCATTGAAGTGAGCGGTTTCAGCGAGAGCGGAATGCTGCCTAGAACGGCTCGGATTCGCGAGTTGATTAACGAGAGCCCTCGTGTTAAGACGTTCGTGCTTGACGCTAGGATTATTGCCAAGCCCGGCCAGTATGCCATGGTGTGGATTCCGGGCGTGGACGAAAAGCCTATGAGCATTTCGCGCGCAGACCCGTTGACTTTCACCGTTGCCAACCGCGGGCCGTTCACCGAGCGCTTGTTCGGCTTTAAAATAGGCGACAACCTGTATTTTCGGGGGCCTTTTGGTAACGGGTTCGTGATTCGCGCAGTCAAGAACGTGTTGCTAGTCGGCGGCGGTTATGGAGTCGCGCCGCTGCGTTTCCTGGCTGAAACCGCTTTGCAAAAAAGAATGGTTCCTACAGTAGTCATAGGCGCTCGAACTGCTTCCGACGTTGTCTTGGAAGAGGCATTCAAGGAACTTAAAGTCAAGACGTTTGTTGCAACCGACGACGGCACTGCCGGCATTAAAGGAAGTTGCGTAGACGTTGCCTGTAGTCTGATGGACAAGGAGAAGTTTAACGCGGTTTACTCTTGCGGACCTGAAAAAATGATGGTTGCATTGGCTGCCGAGTGCGGCAAACGAGGGGTCAAGTGCCAGTTGAGCCTCGAGCGCTTCATCAAGTGCGGTATTGGCGTCTGCGGGCAATGTGCGTGCGGCGGGCTACGTGTGTGCCATGACGGACCCGTGTTCGACTCGCGTGTGCTAAAAGGAGTGGACGACTTTGGAAAACGGACTCGCGATGCTTCAGGCGTTGCACACGACTTGTAGCAGGAAAGCGTTTTTAATACAGCGCTGCCTTTAGTGCATTCAAGAGTGATTGTTATGGTTGGAAAAGCATGTGTTTTCGAATTGGACCGGGGCCTTAAAGTGCCTAAAAACAAGGCGGTTGATTCCGCAATAGAATCGGCAATCAAGGCCGAAGAAAAAGAGGAAATGGTTTACGCCCAGGCCGCTACCAGGTCAACCAACTACCGTGTCAAAGAACTGCTTACCTGGCTGGCCACTGAAGAGAACAAGCACGCTCGTGCCTTAAGTGGGCTCAAGTCTTGCCTGCAATCGCAAGGCCGTTGGGACAATCACGCAAAAAGCTTGGGCAGCGGACCCGCGTTGACGCGCATTCCCTCCGACGAACGACAACGCGTTTCAAAAGACGAGCTTCGCGTGTTGCTTGAGGCAATGAAGGCCGAGAAAAAAAGCATTGCCCACTACGCCAAACTGGCTGCAAAAGCCAAGTCTTCCGACTCGAAAAAGTTTTTCGAAGGCCTTGCCGAATACGAGCGAGAGCATTACGAGAAGCTCGACGAGCTCTTTGAAGAGCTTTCCAAACTGGAACTGCCCTAATACTCGAAAAAAAGAACAGGTGGTTGAAAAAATGACTAGACGAAAAGTAATAGACCTGCTGAACACGGCCCTTGAATTAGAGCACTCTGCAAGAATCCAGTACTTAAGCCACGCCGAAACCCTTTTTGGACTCGATTCCGAACCTATTATCGTACGGCTCAAGGAAATTGCCGGAGACGAGTTGAAGCACGAGGAAATGTTTCGTGAACAAATCGGTGCTCTTGGCGGAGTTCCTTCAATGAAACTTGCTCCTACTCTCCAAGCGGACGGAATCAAAAAGGTTTTGGAAGTCAACTTGAAAGGCGAAACGGATGCAATCGACTTTTACCGCAAGATCCTTGAGGAAATCCGCAACAGCAAGGACGAACTCAAGTACGAAGACCTGCGCTTGGAACACCAAGTTCGCCACGTGATAATGGACGAAATGGAACACGCGCAGGAACTCAAATTGCTCCTAGGTTGAAAGGATAACTAGGTAGTTAGCGGATTTTGCCTTGCCTGTGCCGAAAGAAAAGGGTCTAACTAGGCGCAGAGCCGAGAAAAATCATCTGCCTTGCTATGCAGGGCACAACGCCGTTCGTTCACGGGGTGAATATTAGTCTTCACGGCTTGCTTGATGCCAATTCAAGGCAGGAAGTTAATCAAGTGAACTTCGTTCGTTTGGTTTGATATGAAGTTTCCTGAATGCGTGGCATCTCCGTGAAACAATCAATGACAATTCGCTTTCCTTACTCTCTTCAGTAAAGCTCGTGCGTCGGTTTTTTTACCCAAGCTTCGAACAGCTTGATGCACGCCCCGCGGTAAGCACGCTGGTTTGCAATAGTATCTTTCGACTTGCCGCGCATAATGTCGTAAAAACGCACGTCGTCAAAACCTATTTTTGCAGCGTCTTCTGCAGTGCAGCCGTAAACCACTTTGCTTATCCTTGCCCAGTGGATTGCGGCAAAGCACATTGGACAAGGCTCGGCAGTTGAGTAAATCACGCAGCCGTCTAAGTTGTTGGTTCCTAGTTTTCTGCACGCCTTCCTTATTGCATTCATTTCAGCGTGGCAAGTCGGGTCGTGGTCTTGCATTACCGTATTATGCGCAACTGCAACCAGCTTCCAGTTTTTGGTTATTGCAGCTCCAAAAGGCCCGTTTCCCTTGCGAATTCCCTTCAAAGCATCGTCTATTGCCGCTTGCATGAATTTCGCGTCCTTTCCCATATGCGGGTAATCCGACTAAACTTAATTAAGTTAATCTTCGTTTCAATACCAGCAAGGGGGAGTTGTTTTGAACAAGTATTTCGTGTCGTTTGTCTTAACCACGGTTTTGTCTTGCCAAGTAGCGGCGTACTCCGACCCTGGTCCGTCGCTTGCAGCGCGCTCGGCGCAGTTGCAATGCTATACTTCGCTTTATTCTTCATTGCTTTCCGAAGCCGGTTTGCAAGACCATTCCGCCAAGGCAATTGCTCACGCCGAGAGTTTGAAAACGCTTTCATCAACTGCAAACATTTCCGCCTTCAATTCGTTCGTCTCGCAGACGCTCCGCAGTGACTTGAGCGCGGCCAACGTCGCACTGGCAGGAAGCCCGCGGACGCGAATGCGCCAAAACTACGGCGCCCACCGCGCGCGTTTCAACGAATGCGAGTACGAGGCACTCAAACAATCTGTTTCAGCCAAGTCGCGCTACGTTTCCGAAGAAATCACGCGCTGGCGCGCAATCGCATCAGACTTGCAGTCCCGGGGCTTGAACGCAAGTGCTTTAACCAAGCTAATTGACGAAGCCGACTCTCAAGTCCTCAGGCCCCTTCAGGTTTCAATTACTGCAGGCGGCGCCAACCCCATTAAAGCAGCGTTGAGCCAGTTTTGCTTGTCGAACGGTTGTCCCAAGGGCTTTAACCTTCACTTCTACGCCAAGGCAAACATTGCGCGCTTGGCTGCGCTTGCTTCTGCAACCGGCGGTGCTTCATTCGAACAATCACTTAAAATCCAGTCTGTCTTAAGCCACTTGGAAAACGCGGTCAAGGAGTTGGACAAGCTGCCAAACGGACTGCATTCCTACGAAGATGAAGCCGAAACGTGGAAGCACATTGCGCTTGCACTCGACGAATTCCGGGAAGTCCTTCCCGAACTCAATTCCGTTCCGAGCGCTCCGGCTGCCGACGCGTCTGGTGCAATTAACTCCGACTCTCTTCCGGCGGCTTCCGGCGCGGTTTCGGAATTGAATTCTTCGGGCTTGGTGGACGCGGCCGTTGCGGCTAACGCAACCACTAATGCTTCAGGGGTGAAATGAGAGTGAAAAACTTCGTGGAAGAAAACAAGTTCTGGATAGTATTAGCGGCAATAGTTTGCTTGGCAGTTGCAGCTGGCTTCCTCAATCAAGAGACCGCAAAACAAGCCCATGCCGTTCCTGCAAGCCAACAAGGCAGTTCACTTAACTCTTCACTGCTCTCGCCCTTCGTCTCCTCGGCGTCCGCAGGCGCAATAACCGAATCCGACTTGGCGCTCGATAACCCCGAGGAACCCAGCTGGGGAACCGAAATAAACCTGCCCTCGGAACCGACGGAGTGAGCTTAAACTCGCTCGTGCTTGAACACGCGTACTCCGCGTGACTTTAAGTGCCTTCGGAATTCCTTGGCCATTTCGGGCGCGTGGCATGCCGGAGTTATGTGCATTCGTTTGAAATCAGCCGGTACGTTCTTGAGCAATTGTAAGTGTTCTGGTAGTCCTAGGAACAATTCGAGCGAGGCGGGAGCGTGGGGTTTGATTGCTTTCAGGACTCGTTGCAGCGTGGCGCCTGTTCGTACGTCGTCTTCGACTACCAGCACTTTCTTGCCTTTTAGCAGGCTTAAGTCGTCCAGTTTTTTGAGCTGGCGTGGCTTGCCGGGACGCGCTTCTGGCACGTTTACCGCAACAGTAGGCAGGCCCAGCTCATTGAACCTTGCCTCGTACGCTACGCCTTCCGGCCCTACTATGAGCGCGTAATCGAACCCGCCGCTTTTTACTGCTTTTGCGGCGGCATGGAAGGCGGCAAGTGTGTCGTGCGGAAGGTGTTTGTTTTTAATTTCGCGTTTTTCAGCGATTTGCGCGGCTTTCGACGCGTACCTTTTAATTGCGAGCGTGTGTTCCCAGTCAGCTGGCAGCGGCTTTGAAACTGTTATCATCTGGTGAAGGGCGGCGAGTGCCGGCGGAAACAAGTCCAAGATATTGTTCGGATATTGGCTTGCAATGTTTTCCAACCGGTTTAATATGGATGCCCTTAAGTCCGTGGTTCCGTAAACCAATGGGTTGAGCGAATCATGGGCGCGCAGGGACTTTGACAAGAACTTTCCAAGCAGGTCCCCCGTCGCTTGATTTTTCTTGCTTATTTCGGAAGCAAACTCCTTGAACCTGCTTTCTACCGTGCGCCGTCTTCCATAAGGGGTGCCGAGCCGTTCGTGTGCCTCCATTAGTGCGTCGCCCGCGTGGTGCAGCGGGGCGTTTTCAGGATGGAAAACCGTAATTCCTTACGGAAGCGAACTGAGGCGCGTTTCTATCCCATATTCGGACGGGCTGTGGGCGAAATATATTGCCACGCTTTTCGGCTTGAACTTGGATATTCTCCAGAGTGCTTCGCGGACGCTCGCGCCGCTGATCGCGTCCTTGTCGAATAACAGCACGCGCTTGCCTTCGACGTCTTCTCTCTTTATTGAGTCCTTCCATTTTGAAGACGGTTTTGCCCGCCCGTGTGCGCTCACGTCCAGCACGAAGGTAGGCATTCCGTACAATTCTGCCCGTGCCCTGGTATAATCCCCCGCGTGCAATCGGCACTGCAACGTCATACTGCTTGGAAAGGGCATGTATTGTCATCAAGTCAATTTCGTTATGTAATCCCGTTGCAACCGGCGTTTTGTGGCGTTGCAGGAAAGACTTAACGTATCTGAAGAAAGAGGATTCGACGTCTTTCATGTGGGGACTTGAATATCGAGCCGCGTCGTCCTCGTTAAAGTGTTGGCGCAGGGTGCGGTAATCTTCGGAATTCAGAAGCGCTTTCTTCACATCGTAATTCCGTAGGTCGCCTTTCCTTTTGGCGGTTTCTACTATTTCCCTTAATACTTTAAAGTCGTGCAGTGCTTGGAACACTTGGTTCGAATAATGGTACGCCCTGCCAGAATTCCCCGCCAGAAGCCTCTTCCGTGCTATTTCCGCAAGTTCTTTCGCTTGCGCGCGGGTAAGCGACTCGCGATCGTTTTGCGCCTTTCTTAGCAGGAGTTTAGAACGCAGCATGGCGTATGCGTTCGTATCAAAATACGCGGAGTAATTAGTAGTATAGATTTCTTCGTCAATGTCGTCGCGTTGGGCGGGCATCAATGCCTGAAAAGGCAGTCCGCGGCTTTAAAGGTTGCGCGCTTGCAAGTAATCGGGGCATTGCTTCCGGGAGGTGGTTTACACTACTTTCGCGTTCTTGAATTCCTTAAAGTGTGCGTCGCCGGTTAATACTACCGCTTTTTCCTGCATTGCGGTTGCCAGGATGATGCAATCTACGAGTCCCATTTTCTTGCTTCGGTTTTCCGCCCAAATCCTTCCCGCGGTGTCGGCAATCCAGTCGCTTACTTCAATTACTTGTGCCCGTTGTTTTATGCTGCCGATTGCCTGCCGGGCTTCCTCATTCCGCCCGAGCGAATGGAACTTGGCGGCGATCTCAACT
Organism: Candidatus Micrarchaeota archaeon CG1_02_51_15; assembly: GCA_001871495.1. GTDB lineage: Archaea > Micrarchaeota > Micrarchaeia > Norongarragalinales > UBA8480 > UBA8480. Next base: position 4,462 of record MNVG01000006.1, on the reverse strand, counting down.
AGGACAATGGACGAAACGATCAGCCGCGCGTCGGAAAGGATTATTTTCTTAAACTCGCTTGCCTTCGGCCCGTCGGTAAGAACTTCGATCCAGCCGAAGGAATCAATTAAGTAGTCAGACATGTTCTCCCCACGACTCCCTTATTTCGCGCATAGTCGGCCCTTTGCGCAGTTCCGGAAACTTGCCGAACAACGAACTTATCTCCGGAATTGGTATGAATTCAAGCTTGTTTTTGTCAACGAACACTTCAAGCTTCTGTCCCTTGGTTATGCCAAGGGCATCCCGCACTAACTTGGGAATTACCACTTGAAACTTCGGCGAAACAATAACACAAACCATATCAATCGTAAAACAATAGATTATCGATATATTTAAGCTTTACTACTTAGCATCGATGCCGTTGGGGTTCAAGCCGCTTGTTTGAATTCGAGGGTGGTGGAAGCTTGGTTTGGTCCGAGTTTGCGCGTGATTTTAGCCGCCCTTTTCTGCAGGAAGAGGCTGGTGCGGCCTTGCAGCCGTTGTTCCGCAAGCGCGGGATAGTTTTTGCCCATGCCGTGGCCTTTCACTATTGTCTTGCGGGCGGAAAGCCTTATTTCAAGCGGTCGTGGCGTTTTCGCAGCGGCGATGCCGTCCCGCAGGGTTTCTCCGCACGTGTTGAACTGGATTAAGACAGTTGCAGTTGGTTCGATTGGAAGGCCAGCCTGGTGGGCGAGTAACATCAAGTGAGGAGATAGGAACGCGCCGAACTTCCTGTCCTTGACTTCGGCGATTATGCCGGCAATGTCTTGGGCGGAGTAGGCCAGCTCCTTGGGTGAAAATCGGGCTGCAGTTGCTTCGAGTTTTTCCGGGTTTTCAAGGGCGTTGCGGAATCCGTGGAAAATTCGGTTTAGCACCAGCGAGTGCAGTGAATTGCTGGCGGTCCTCAGCAATGCGAAGGCTTGGCCCGGCGTGAGCCTTGCTTGTCCGGATACGTTAATCGGAATTCGGTTTTTGAACCCGTGGTTCAGCAAGTGCGGCGTGTTGGCCGCCAGTTCCTTCGTCAGCCGCGAGTCGAATAACACCGTCCGTTTCGGTTTACTTCTATTCTCTTTCCCTTGTAGCTGAAGCTTTTTTCAAAAACCCGCGTTTCTCCCAGCAATTTGCTTACTTGTAGCGTAGCAGGACATTTGGCGCATTAGCGTACCAAGACATTTGTCGCATTTCGACCACTAACATTTGGCGGTTTTGGGGTGGAATGTGACGTGCAGTTTCGTTTGAATATTGTTCTTGACTGGCTTGAGCGTGGCAAAACTGAGGCAGAGGTTTGTCGTGTGTTCGGCGTGTCGCGCCGAACTGTTGAGCGGCTCGTTAAAGTGTACGAGTTAAGCGGGGTTGATGGCTTGCATTGTAAGTCGTGCAAGCCGTTGAGTTCTTCGAATAAGTTGAGGGACAAGACTGTTAGCAAAATTATCGATTTGAAGCAGGCGCACCCTGCTTGGGGTGCGCGGCGCGTAGCCGCGCAACTGCGCGAGGATTTCCACGCCGTTGTTCATTGGAACACGGTTCACCGCATAATCAAGCGCCGTGGTTTGCTGGTGCGCGTGAAGGCCAAGCACCAGCCGTCAAGACGTTTTCAACGCAAACATTGCGATTCGCTGTGGCAAATGGATTGTTTCGAGTTCCGAATACGAGGCACCGGCAAGGTATACGTTTTCGACGTGATTGACGACTACTCGCGTTACTTGGTTGTTGCAAAGGCGTTCTTGAACAAGAAAGCAGGCAAAGCCCGTTTGACGTTGCGAGCCGCGTTCAAGCGCGGCCGCAAGCCGCGCGCGTTGTACGTTGACAACGGCACGCACTTTAACGCAGTAAAGTTCAAGCGCTTCTGCAAAACAAACCGCGTCAAACTTACTTTTGGAACGCCATACCACCCACAAGGACGCGGCAAGATCGAAGCGTTCCACAAGATTCTGCACCACAAACTCATAAAACAAAAACAGTTCATTTCCCTTACACACTTCCGGCGCGAACTCTCAAAATTCTTGACATACTACACCAAACGCCGCCTGCACGGCGGCGTCGGCTGGCGCAAACCAGCCAACATTTACTTCAACGAAAAGTATTTCAACAAGCAAAAACCAACCTAAAATGCGACAGATGTCTCGCTAACAAAAAGCGACACATCTCTTGCTACTATACACCTAGCTCGTTCATTTAATCAATATGAAACTTTTCCCAATACTAATCATTCTTTTACTTACGATCGGCCTCGTCCTAACGGGTTGTCTGCAAGCAAGCCAGTGTGAAATTCAGAAAACCGATTGCGAACATCAGTGCGGAGAAGGAATTCTCGCAGGCATATGCAAGGAAAAATGTGCCTTCGAATACCGACAATGCCGCCAAGAAGCCGAAAACTCCTGAGGCAACAACCCCGCGATATTACCAGAAAATCAAACTGGCCCCACAAAGCAAACGCTTTTTAACCAGAAGCTTATTACAATCAAAAAGGCGTAAAAAATGAGCGGATTGCTGAAACAACTATCGTACGTTCTTTCTACTATCTTCAGCACTAGCACCCGCTACGACTACGCGGTTCCCTGCATGCACAAAAATAAGGCATGAGGGGATGACGCTTTCTTTATAAAAAAATTAGCCGACCCTGATTCCTGAAACAAGAAACAGCAGTTTCCAACACTAAAGCAAACCCCAGTGTAAGGAAAAAAGATGAGTGGCGCGAGAAGTCGAGAGAAACAGCTTCCGGCTGTAAGAGCCGACAGCAAACCCCAAGGAGGCAATCCTTAAAACGCGAATGCCCTCCCGACCTCGCAACCACCGTGTCACAAAATTCGCGCAGGAAAAGTTTCGCGAAACCACTATATAAACCTTTACACAGCATCGCCAAATCACACTTATTAGTTAAACCAAACAATTAAGGCGTAACTCCTCAGTTAAAACGGTGATTTGTTTTTCAAACGGTTTTTGTTGTTCTTTTCACCACGTTTTTTTGTAGTGCGCATCTTGAAACCAAGCCCGAAAGCGGCTAAAAGAAGGTTTAAAATAATCGGTTTTCAAAGGAGTATCATGAAAAAAGTTTCTTCAAAACAAAAAAAGGCTTCTAAAAAAACAGTAGAACAACCAACCCAACCTGCAACCGTAAAGAAAGCAGACAACACCATGCTCTACGCAGGTGCAATTGGCGTGGTTGCGGTTCTTGCAATACTTTTTTGGCTGAATGCGCCTGCGCCGCAAGCTGTTCCAACGCCGACGCCGCTTCCTTTCGTGCCGTCTATTGAAGCAGTCGCGCAACAGCCTTCGTCAACGCCCGAGCCTGTTCCGACTATTGAAGTACAACCCATTGAAGTAACCGCTTCACCCACACCCGCAGGCGTTGAAACAGCGGTAAAACCGACAATACAACCGCTCGGAGCACACTGCAACAACGACTTGGATTGCGCACAAGGCTGGTGCGACAAGACAATACAAACCAACCCCGCCTACTGGGGAACCTGCGTAACCGCAACGAGCTAAAAGCACAGCCGAACCCTATAATACTGCTATGTCGCGTTTGGACGGTTACGCACGACTAAATCGCCCTGCTTCAGGCAACCTGCCCTCAAGCAGGCCAAATATTTTTTTCTTTGCGCACAAAAACTTCCGCGAATGACTGACCCCTAGTCCCTGTTGCCTGAATCCCCGCATTATACGCTGGAGTTTCGCAGGGCGTTCGGAAAGCACGATCACCCGATCCGCCATCAAGAGTGCTTCTTCGACATCGCGAGTCACTATTAAGATAGTCTGACTTGCTTCTTTGCAGACGTTGAAAGCACTTGTTGTGTTTTGAAGCGCGTGAATGCGTCAAGCGAACCGAGAGGCTCGTCCAAAAGCAGTAGTTTGGGTTTTACGGCAAGCGCGGGTATACCGCAACGCCGCCCCAGCGGCTGCTTGAAATGTTCAGAATGAAACTGACTCGCTTGGAAGATACGGTACCCGTGCTGCAGCGGCTTGCCGAAGCCGAAACCGATGAAACACACGCAGAAGTGTTACGGGCCGCGGCACGTTCGGAAGCGCTCTGAAGGACGTCCTCGCCACGCTGCACCGCGGGGACGAATTTCTCGGAGTAGGCTTGGATGAAGAGTGGTATCTTGAAATGGAGCCAGTATACTTGCGTCAGTATCTTCGAGGCGCCTGCGGGAGCGCGTAATAAATATCCCACCTCAAGGGGTGGGGTATTCCGTTAGAACTCGGTTAGTTTGAATTGTTGGTAGCCTTCTTTTTCTTCCGGGGAACCCTGCTTCTCGACGTAATTTTTGATAATGTCAACGGTAACGCCTTCTCCGACTGTGCCAACGTATCCGCCGTCGCTCCAGAACTCTCCGCCCCACAACAGTTCCTTGGTTTCCGGAAACTTGGCAAACAACTGCCTTGCAGTAATGCTCTTAATAATACTTATCACATCCGACGGAGAGTAACGCGGCGCAACACC
>MNVG01000052.1 GCA_001871495.1 Candidatus Micrarchaeota archaeon CG1_02_51_15 | reverse complement strand
AATTTAGCCAATTCGGTAGTTAACGCGGTTAGTATCGCGCGACAGATGGGAGTCGCCGGAACCGGGTTCACCCAACTTACTTTCTTCGACTGCCAAGCGCACGCCGACGGCTTTATTGCAAACGAATTCGTGAAAAGACTGCCTAACGGAAGCAAAATCAGCGTCTTGGATGCCGGTTGTTCTCCAGGCTATAACGGCGCGATAACCACCATTCAATTGCATAAACGACTCCGGCGAACCGGAGCCATAGTCGAAACCCACGCTTTAGACTTACTAGTCCCCGAAACACTAGAAGGCAAGACAAAAAACGGAATAACCTACTTCCAGCACGACTTGTTGTCCGACGAATTGCCGCAAAAACAATACGATGTAATTCGGGCCACGAACGTATTGTTTTACTTCAAACCAACCGACGCCCAAAAAGTAGAAGACAAGCTTGTCGAACGCCTGCGAAACGGCGGGATATTCGTTAAAACCCATTCCGACCCGGTTGCGAGTTACGGCAAGCAACGCGTAAAAACCCTTAACCTATACCAAAAACGCGGCGGCGAACTTCACTTACTGCAAGTACTCGAACCCGAGCCCAGAGCTTCAAGAACATTCGTTCCCTGCGAAATTATAAAAAAACGTCCGGCCGACGCCGCTCACCTGCGAGAAAGTCAAGCAGCGCGTAAACTCGCTAGAGAAATGTTCGTTTCAATGCACCGCTGATTCGCGGCTCAAACCCGTGCCTTGGCTGCGTAAACCTCGTTCACCAACAGCCGCTCTTCTTCGGAAAAGCCGAAGAAACCTGCTGCCTCGTCGTTTCTTGCAAAAAAAGGCAGGCAATCCTCGCGTGCTTCGCGCGTCGAAACGTGCAGTGCCAAGCCGACTTTCAAACATGAAGACTTTAGCAACGCTCGGCTTGAACGGCTTGCCGACAACGATTTTATGGAAGATGGAAAAGCGTATTTGACGAACTTGCGGTAAGGCGCTGCCTTGCTCATTGCAACTCCGGCTAGAGAAAGCGCGCGTACGTACTTCAAGAGCCCGAAGTATTGCCTCCTGAAAATCCTTCCGTTGAAAACGTTTGCCCGCGAAAGCCAACTGAACGCTTCGGCAACCTCGGCGGGAGACTCGTATTCTGCGGGAATGTTTTCGGACAACCATTTCGTAAACAAATCCAAGTCAATGTCCAAGCCGTCTCCGGCGCTTGCGGCTTCTGCGTAAGAAGTAGTCTTGAACACGGTTTTCACCGCGTCGAAAACGCTTTGCTCGCGGTCGCGGCCGCCTGCGACAACAATCTTGCCGCCTGCAGTGCAGTTGGCTTGCAAGTCGTTTATTGCGCCCCTCAAGTCGCCGCCTGAAGACTTCGCTATTTCAACAAGCACTTCCTCGCACTCCAAACCCTCTTTGCCGGCAATGCGTTCCAACGCATTGCGGACGCTTGAAGCGTTAACGCCCCGCATTTCGGCGCCTATGCACAAAGAACGCAACGGCGCAAGCTTTTGGTTCCAATAATCGTTGGCAATCAAAACAATGGGTTGTTGTGCTTCTTTTACCACGCGCAGCAACTCCGGAACCTGCCCCCTATCGAAAGTAGCGTCCACTTCATCCACCAGCAACAAACGCATTTGTCCAAACAAGCCCGGCGAACACGAGCCGGTTCCCAAAAACTTTTGCACGCCCTTTTGGTTCCGCAAGTCCGACGCATTGGTTTCAACAACCGTCCAACCCAGTTCCCGTGCAAGTGCAAACGCCAACGCAGTCTTTCCCACGCCCGGCGGGCCGTGCAACAACAAAGGCTTCGAACGTTTGCCCCGTTGGAAGTCAAGTCCCCAGCGCTTGGTCAACTCCTTAATAGAATCGTTGCCTGCAACGTCGTCCACGCTTTCGGGCGCGTGCTTCGAACACCACAGTAGACCAGTTTCACTCAACACAAAAACCCGTCACTAATTAACGCAGCAAAAGAATTAAACGCACTGCCCTTGGAAAACCGTTTGCAAAAGCGTTTAGGAACCGTGTACGTGCACTACTCCCTCTTCTGTAGGGTGGTCGTGCGCACTGCAGACAAACCAGTAATCGCCGGGATAGTCGAACCTTTCGGCGTAAACGTCCCCTGGCCCCAGTTCGTTGGAACCGAATTCACCGAAGTCAACGACGTGAAACGCCTTTACCTCTGCATTACGCCATTCCACAGACTCGCCTGTATTAATAGTAGTTTCGTTGGGCGAAACCGCGTAATCGCTGAAAACAAAAACCGCCGCGGGAGTTGCTTCTTCCTGCACGGCAGCCGTTTCCACAATGGCATCTTCAGTCTGCGCTACTGAATCCACTTCAGAGTGCAGTTGCTGCTGCACGCAGCCTGCCAGCAACAACACGGCCGCAAGCAAGACAATTGCAACTCCTTTTTTGGTCAAAGCAAAAACCTTTTTCAAACTCAAGTAATCAACGCCCCATTAATAACGTTTTTATCCCCCTTTCCCCAACCTAAATATATGCAAAATCGCGCAACTGCAATTGTAATAGTCTTTTTGCTAATCTTGGCTGCGGGGGTGTCAGCCACCGACGTGCCGATAACCGTCGTTGGGATCATGTTGTTAAACGGCGAACCTTGTCCGCCAAGCACGCAGACCATAAATCTTGCAGCTGCGGGGGTATCGAGGCAGGGAACGCTAACTATATCCGGAGGCGGAAGCGCCGTGCTTTCCGTAAGCATTCCGTCAATCGCTATCGGAATGACTCCCCGAATTACTGCAAGTGGAATAATGTGCGGTTCCCACGGGCCTTTTTCTTTTTCCCAACGCGCTACTGTGCAATACCAGACGAACATAGGCTCCATTGACTTGGCTACTGGTTCTGGAAACCCGGCGGCCCCTCAAACTCCTGCAGCGCAGCCCGCTTCGGGAGCACAGCCTGTTTCAGGAGCACCGTCGCAGGAACAGCCGCAGGCCGGCAGGCAACCTGTGGTTCAAGAACCGCAACAACCAGTAATAGCCGAGTTCACCCAAATCCAGAGCACGCGCGACGAAACCAAGGGCTTGTCTGGAATCGCGTTTGACTTGTTTTGGTCGAACGTTGAAACAGTTGCCGGAATCATCGTCAAGAAAGCCGAGTTGCTTGACGCCGACCAGGCGAATGCGCTGTACAACTGGGCGCATGAGGAAAACCGCAGGACGCGCGAGTACGAAAGCGAGTACGAAGACGACCTCCCCGACTTCAACGGCGTTGCAGTGGAAATCCGTGACGGGGGCCCGCAGGCGCGAGGCGCAAGCCACGGCGTGCTATTTTCAACAACATTCCCAACCAGCAACAACTACGTCCACAAGACGATTCAAGTGACCCAAGCGATTGGCGAGAAACTGTCCGAAAGAAACGGGTTGTACTGCCTCTTGGGCTTTGCTTACCAACAAGGACAACAAAGCCAAGCCAAGTGGTTTCCGCGTTCGCGGGGAATGACGCGCGACGCAGTCCGCCAAGCAGTTGCCGACTCGCGGTTCCTCAACATGCGGGGAACGGGAATCGTGCAAATACCTATCGCCCGCGACGGCGAGTGGGCCAATCCGGTCTTCAGAGGATATTCTTTCGAACTCCGCGATTACTCGAGGGGACTATGGCCCAAGGCGGCGCTGCACGTAATCGCCCCCGACTTAACAACTGCTTTTACAAGCGACATAATAGACCACCCGCTTGAAATAGCGTCCCACGGTTCGGAAGGCACGCCGCATTACACTGCCGACAACAGAATAGGATTCATTATCTCCAAGCCGCCGCGCAGCCTTCCCGAATTCTATCCCGAAATGGATTTGGACGACAAGCTCGTATTGACGCTGATTGACTTGCAGTGCGAACGAAGCGAAAACCCGGCAGAGTGCGCTACAAACTCCGAAGCACAAGCTGCAGCCGCCAGCGAACCGGCTGAAGAGCCGCAAGCCCAACGCCAGCAACCCACTGCTGCCGAACGCCGCCAGCCGGCGGTTCCGACAGTATCGTGCACTGTTGAAAACACTGCAAGCGGCTTGGCATGGACTTTGCTCGGAGTGCCGCACAACGCGGATTCTACTGTAGAGTTTCAGAGCCGTCCGCGTTCGGGCTCGGGTCCGCAGAGTGCAGTACGCAGCGAACTCGTTGAAATGAATGTCGACGGTTCGCGTTTGCAGTTTGCGCAAAACGGACGAATGCGGCTACAACCAAGCCGGGATTACTTTACAGAATTTATGCCCGCAATAGACGGCGCTTCTAGAATTTCCTGCCAAATGACGGGCCGTGGAGTCGGACAAGTCCAGCAAGCCAGAAGCCAAGCAGTTGCCGAACAATTTGTCAGTCGGCCCGGCCGCTTGAACGAGCTTGCCGGCGGATCGTGCTCAACTACTATAATCCGTGAAGACTTTTACCGGGATATGGCGCGCAATTTCAGAGAAGCGTTTCAAAACAACGTCCAATGCCGTAGCTTCAACTGGTTTGAAGTGGTTGAAGACGGCGTAAGCAGGTTTTCAGGCTCGCGCGGAAACATCAATGCTTGGGCAAACCGACGCAGCGACACCGAGTTTCCAAGTGACGCCGTGCTTTACGCCTGCAACCAAAACCCCGACCGCCCAAACGCGCGCTGCTGTTGTGCAGAAGTCAACATCGAGTCGCTAGAGTTCGCCGACGACGAAACAGGTTCGGCAATCCGCCGGTGCCTGATTGTTTTTGATTACGAAAACTCTATTAATGCGCTTCAAGGCAACGTCCCGCTTTTCTTCCGTTGTATAAGCCAAGAAACACGCGGCCTTCAAACCTGCCAGGTCGAGTGCCCGCGCTCGACTGACGACGTGCGCGAGCGCACTAGCTGCCTTTCAATATGCCGCCGTGCCTTTAATGTTCGCGAAAGCTCGTCATAAAGCGGTTCAACTGAGGTTGCAAGAGGGTCGTCTTCTGTTCCGGCCGACAGGTAGCGGATGTGTACTTTGGTCTGTGGCCATGCAGGCAATGCGTTGCTCGACCAATGCAATGAAAATGCGGGCGTTATTACCGGCCTCCTGAAGCTGCTGATTACGGCGCAGTAGCCGAATGCACTGGCATGTGTGAAAGCCTGTCTTCTCTTAGCTCGGGTGCGGCAATGCGTTCTGCTTGCAATTGGGATTGCAGTGACTGGTACGGTGAGGAAACCTTGAGTTGCAGTGTTTCTGCAACCTTTGGGGCCGAGCGACGTGCAACCTTCACTATCCGCACTTCCCGTTCGAATGCGGAATTCAGGTTGCGCGGGCGAGCGGGAAATACTTTTGCCTTGAACCTTCTCAATGCGGGCTTGACCGACACCGACAGTCAGCCTAGTGTGTTGACTTACGTCCTTTCAGGCAATGCCGTATGTAGCTTAAGCACAACCACTGTTTATTCGGTGACTCTCGAGAACCAGGGTACGATTTTGCGTGAAGTGCTTTGTTCTCCGGGTCGGTGAATACTTTTTAACGCTTGACAACCATATTGCGTTACTGTTAAGGCAGTGAAGTGAAATTCAGATGTTAATCGGTTTGGTTGGTTTGGCGAACAAGGGAAAGTCGACGTTGTTCAATGCGTTGACCGAAGGCAATGCCGAAATGGCGAACTATCCTTTTACTACTATCAACCCCAACAAGGGAGTTGCTTTTGTTGCCAAGCCCTGTCCCCACTTGGACTTGGGCAAGCCGTGTTCGCCGCGCAACAGCAAGTGCGTTGACGGCGTGCGTTACGTGCCCGTCAACGTCATTGACGTCGCAGGATTGGTTCCGGGCGCGCACGAAGGCAAGGGGAAAGGCAACCAGTTCCTTAGCGACTTGAACCAAGCCGATGCATTGGTCTGCGTTGCAGATGCTTCAGGCGGCACGGATGACAACGGCAACCCTGTTGAAATCGGTTCGCACGACCCGGTTAACGACGTGAAATTTTTCGAGGAGGAAATCGACTATTGGCTGGCGGGCGTGTTGCACCGTAATGCAATAAAGTGCCGCGGCAAGGCCGACCAATTCAAGCAATTCCTTTCCGGGTTAAGGGTTACGGAAGAGCAGTACCGGCACGCGGCAGAGGGCCTCGACGTAGATTATTCGCGGATAAGCGAAAAAGAGTTCCTGCCGGTTGCAACAAAACTCCGCAAGCAACTCAAACCGCTTGCAATTGCCGCAACCAAGTGCGACCTTCCGCGCGCGCTGGAGAACGCGGCGCTCATGAAAGAAAAATTCGGTTACCCCCTAATCCCGGTTTCAGCGGACTCCGAACTCGCGTTAAAACGCGCTGCTTCCAAAGGATGGATTAAAATAAAAAGAGAGGAAGGCCGCGAGTCGTTTGAAGTAATTGCGCAGGGTTTGGACCCGCGCATCAAATCCGCGTTGGACGGCATTAAGGCAAAACTCGAAAAAACGGGTTCAACAGGCGTGCAGGAACTGTTCAACCAAGTAGTTCTCGGCCAGTTGCAGGCAATAGTCGTTTATCCCGTTGAAGACGAGAAGAAGTGGGCCAACCACTTCGGCGACGTGCTTCCCGATGCGATAATCATGCCTCAAGGCAGTAAAGCCATTCACTTGGCTGAAAAAATACACTCCGACTTGGCCAAAGGATTTCTGCACGCAATCGACTGCCGCACCAACATGCGCGTAAGCCGCGACTACGTGCTTAAAGACGGCGACGTAATCAAAATAGTTTCCGCGAAGTAAGTTTACCGCAGTATATCGTCGGTTATTTTTGCAATGGCTTGTTCGAAGGCGCGTTCGAGTTCCTCGTCGAAGGCAATTAGAATTATTTCCTTCAAGGAAGTCTTTTCGCGGGCAATGAAAAACTTTATTGCGCTTGCCATTGCATGACCGGCGTCGGGCGCGTTGATGCCGCCTACTCCGGTTCCCATTCCCGGAAAAGCTATTGAAGAACAGTTTGCGCGCGTCGCCTCTCTCAAGGCGGCGTTGACTGCTTGCGCAACTGCTTTGACGTGAATCTTTTCAGAGGGGTTTACCATTGTCGGCGCGTGGATTACGTAACGGCAAAGCAGCGAACCTCCTGAAGTTACAATCGCTTTGCCTACCGCAATTGGCGCGCACGCCATTGCGTCGCGCTCTATCCTTTCGCCGCCGGCCGTTTTCAGCGCAGCTGCCACTCCGCCTCCCATTACTCCTCGCGAGTTGGCGGGGTTTACCAAAGCGTCTGCGACTGTTTTAGTCAAGTCGCCTCTCCGCACGCGTACGTAAACCCCCCGGTACTCTATGTCACTCATTTTGTATCTTCTCCTGCAAAGCAAGATTGTGCGGCAGCAGGCGTATCCGCCGCGTGCGGCCTGCGCCAAGGTCTCCAGGCGTGCCCTGTAGGTCATCGGTTTTTATCAAACCTTTTTTTTCAAGCGCGTCAACGTAATTGCGGGCAGTGCGTTCTTTTACTCCCTTGGATTCCAGTACTACATACAAGTCTCCGGACGTCATTCCCTTTACGTCACCGTGCTTTAGCGCGTCCAAAACCTTTTGTTCACCGTCTGAAACGTGTTCTCGTGCTTTCTGCAGTTGTGAAGCTGTTTTGAAAACGGGTTCGAAAGAAGGAGTGGAATAACGTAGTACCGCGCTGTTTGAAGCGGCTTGAATCGCGTCGCATTCTTCCAATTTTTTGGCACGCCGCCGTTCGGCATTGCGAGCTGCACTGAGGAGGCAGCTTATTGCAACTCGCGCGTCGCCGCCTGCTTTTGCCCCGTGGCCTGCGCAGACTCCGATTGCTTCTTCAGTCCACGAGTTTGGCGCAAGTGCCTTGCCTGCTCGTTCGCGCAGAATGTCTTTCAGTTCAAAAGGAGAGTATTGCTTGAACTCCATTTGCCTCCCGCCAAACGAGCTTCGAATGCGTCCGTCTGCTCTAGCTAGCAGTGAAGAGTCGTTGGACACTGCAATTATTCCAAAGTGTACTCCCGTCTGTTCGCTTGCGCGGCTCAAGTCGTACAACACTTTATGCTCGCCTTTTGGAAAAAGCGCGTCGAACTCGTCTAATAGTATGACTAGCGTCTTGTGTTCGGACTTAAGTATTTCCGTGATTCTCTTGAGCACTTCGTCGGCTGCAACGCCGCGACGCGGCAACGGCATTCCTGCTGCTTCGCCCACGCGCGAGAGAACCGCTTGGCGCGAAGAGTTCTGCCAACAGTTTACTACTGCAATACAAGCGCGGTCGGTGGAGTCGCCCAGTTCCTTCAAGACGCGTTTGGCGCAAGTCGTCTTGCCTGTTCCGGGCGGGCCGAATGCGAAAACGTTTTGGGGCGCCCTTCCTTCCCCAACTGGCTTGATTGCATCCGCTAGTTCCCGCAATTCCGTTTCACGGTGCAGCAGCAAGTCCGGCGCGTAGTCAGGCAGCAACGGCCGTTCGTCGCGAATCAACTGCGTTTCGTTAACCGAGTTCATTAAAACGTAACCTCGCATCAGTTTGTATTACGGTTAAGCGCCTTAAGCTTGCGGCGGGCCGTATTCGGAAAAACGCTTTCTTCCAAACAGGCCCTTCTTGCCATCGTTTGTTCGGTTTTCAGCCGCGCCGTAACATAATCATGCAAGTGCTGCTTGAGCGTTTGTCCTGAGAGGTTGCCGTAAATTCTTAACCTGGCCTTACGTTGTTCTTTGGCAAGTGCTTCGTGCATGAGCGCGTGGATCATATCTCCGTTAACTTCCGGGGCGTAAGTCAAGGGGTTGTCTTCTATTGCTTCTAGCAATGGGGTGCGGAATATCACTTGGATTCCGTCAAGGGTGTGGGTTTCTTCAATTTGCAGTTCATGCGGCTCGTCGACAAACCTGTGCGAAGGTATTTTCCTGAGTTTGCAAATCAATTCCGAGAGTCTTTTTGGCCCCGGTTTATTTTGGAAACCTATTTCGAAGTGAGTAGAATCGCCTCTTGGAAAAGTCATTTTAAACCGGCCGACTCTTTCCGTATTCAAGTGTCTTTCGATTTCTTCAACAATTCTGGTTAACGGCATGTTTGGTTCACTTTGGTTATAACGTTCCATCGCGTTCCTTTTTTATCTTAAGGTAAGGTATTGTTATTAGGTTAACTTGAGTTGGTGCCTTAATTTGAACAAAATAACTCCCAACATTTTCCTGCTGGAACTGCCCGGGCCTTCTTCGAACGCCTACGTGCTAGTTGACGGACGCGAAGCGGCAATAGTCGACCCCGGATTGTGCAAGCAAAAAGAACTCGAAGCCGAGCTCGGCGAAGCAGGCGTTGCACTTGAAAGCATTTCCCGCGTTTTCCTTACGCACGCTCACGCCGACCATTCTTCCAACGCCCGTTTTTTTCCACACGCGCAATTACTTTGTTCACAAGAGACGTTGAATTGCCTGCTGCAAAAAAGTCCGACTGCGATGTTCCTCGAGTTTTGCGTCCCTTTTTTTAGCTTCAAAGGAACCGCGCTTGCAGACGGTGCTGCGGTGCACTTAGGCGGTTTCAAACTGCGTTGCGTCAATACTCCAGGCCACACCCAAGATGCGGCGTGCTTTTTCGAAGAAGAGACTAAGACGCTGTTTTCAGGCGATTCGCTTTTCACGCAAGGCAGCGTTCCTAGGGTTTTCTATCCCGAAGGCGGTACGGAGCTGCTGCAATCGTGGCAGAAGCTCGAGAAACTCGGCGCTGCACTCGTTGCGCCCGGCCACGGCCCGGTTTCGAAACACGTTGCGCGCGAGCTCGAAGAATCAAGGCAAGGCATTGCACAAGGGTTTTTGTAAGAACGAGCAGGTGACGTAAACGGAATCAAATAAATTGGCTGCAAAAAAATGGAGTGAATTGGCCCGTCAGGCGGCAAGTATGCAAAACCGGCTTCGTAAATTCGATTCTGCAAAGCCAAACTATGAACAAGGCAGGCGAATAAGCGAGTACGCGTCGCGGCTTATTGAACTACATTCGGAAACGATTAGGCTGTCTGAAGAAGGCGTTTTCGACATTTCTTTTGCAGACCGGCATTTGCTCGGGGGTGCGGTGCAAGCTCTTGTCTCCAATGCCAAGCTGATTTCAACCGAACCTCGGAATAGTGAGGAATACCGGATTCGGGCGCTTAGGCTAGCTAGGCACGTGAGCCGTTTTGCCAGCGGGTTATCCAAGTTTTTCGGAATGCCGCTGCAGAAAAAGCAAGTCAACGTATGCCGGCTTTTCAGAGACGTTCTTGACTCACAGCAGCACGTTATTTCTTCCCAGCAAATAAGAATCGAACACGACTTTAGTTCGCGCACGGTTTTCTTTGACCCACACGTACTTCATGTTTTCCTTAACGAACTAGTAGGCAACGCAGCCAAAGCAGTAAGCTTAAGCACAGGCGCGCGCGTAATAAAACTAAGTTGTTTTCCTCGCGAAGGCAGCCGCGTTATAGAAGTTTCGGACTCGGGAAACGCTTTCGAGCCGACTTCGGAAGGCGCGTTTTCGGGCAAGTCTTTATTTGCAGAACTTGGCTTACCGGGCTCGGGAAAAACGCTTCCTAAACTAAGGAAGGTAGCGGAGGCGTACGGAGCTAGGCTCGAGTTGGAAAAGAAAAAAGGCACGCCGACTGTTGCGCGCCTGGTGATTCCGCATTCGAATAGGGAGATTAAGAAGAGCTTTCGTAGGTAGTCAATCCGTGCGTAACTTACTCCATTATTTCCATTTTGCCGAACTTGCCCAGCGTCAATTGAGTCTTGTCCTGCCACGAGTTGACGTAGCCGTTGGTAATGTGGACTACTGAGCCGGCTTGGACTTTGTCGATGTCGTCGTTCCAGAGTACGAGCGTAATTGTTCCTGATGCGTCTTTGAGAGTAGCGTTTGCCACGCGGAGCACGCGGCCGTTCTTGTTAATTTCGCGCGGGGATTCCACGTCCGTAATTTCCGCTTTTACTTCCACGTTTCCGGTGCCTGCTTTAAGTTCGCTTATTTTCATTGCTTTGTTTCACCTGCTTTCAACTGCTTCTTAGAAAAAGAAGTAGTCTTCGTTTACTGAAGTTCTTTTGCTCGAAACAAGTTTATATTGGTTGTTCTGCTTACTTTTCAGTGGTGAAAACGTTTTTTGCAATCCGACCTGGCCGATTATTGCGTTGACTTCGCATTGTCAAAAGGCGCGTCTTACGCCGAAGCGCGTTTGGAAGAACGGGATTCCAACGGCTTTCTCTTGAAGAACGGATTGCTGGAGTCCGCGGGTTTCGACTCGCGCGCGGGAATCGGCGTGCGGTTTATCCTCCGCAATTGCCTGGGTTTTGCAACCGTCAACCGCCTTTCCAAAGAAGCCGTGCGCGAAACCCTTTCCTCTTCACTTAAAGTAACGTCTGCAGCTTCGCGCCTGACCGACTGCACGCGGCTTGCTTCTTCCAAGGCAGTAAAAGCCAAGGACGTTGTTTCATGCTCCGAATCGCCTTCAAGTGTTTCCGCCGAGCAAAAAACCGAGTTGCTTTCCCATATCGACTCGGCAGTGCTTTCATCAGGTGCAAAAATCACTTCGCGTTATTTGAGTCTCTCCGACGAAGTAGTGCGCAAGTATTACGTGAACTCCGAAGGCTCGAAAATAGAGTCGGTTTATCCGGCAATCGACTTTTTTTACTCGTTTACTTTAGACGCGAATTCAAGAAGCGGCCACCGCTATTGGCATTACGGCGACGTTGGCGGCTACGAGTGCTTCAAACACTGGCAGCTCGATAAAGTGGTTGAACGCGAGGCGCGCGGACTCGAACGCAACCTCTCTGAAGCCAAAAGCGTTTCCGGACGCAAGTTCGATGTAATAGCAGGCCCTGAAGTAGTAGGCATAATGGTGCACGAAAGCGTGGGCCACCCTTACGAAGCAGACCGTATTCTGGGCCGCGAGGCTGCCCAAGCAGGCGAGTCTTTCGTCAACCCGTCAATGATTGGAAAACGCATTGGCTCGGCTGCGGCAAGCGTTGTTGACGACCCGCTTGCAAAAGGATTCGGACGCTATTGTTTCGACGACGAAGGCGTTCGCGCCAAGCGCAAGAACCTCGTGACCAAAGGAGTGATAACCGAGTTTCTGCACAACCGCGAAACCGCCGCTTCCTTAAGCACGGCCAGCAACGGCGCAAGCCGCGCAAGCGACTACGACAAGGAAGCAATAGTACGGATGTCCAACACTTTCCTCCTGCCCGGCGGCTACTCGGAAGAGGAACTGTTTTCCGAAGTCAAAAACGGGATTTTCATAAAGAATTTCCAAGAATGGAACATCGACGACAAGCGCCTGAACCAGAAGTACGTCGGCAGCGAAGCTTACTTCGTTAAAAACGGCGAGATAGCTTCGCCGGCGTTCCAACCCACAATCGAAATAGACACTCCTTCATTGTGGAAGGCGGTTGCAGCCTGTTCAAACAAGGTCGAGTTGCACGCAGGCGAGTGCGGCAAGGGAGAGCCCATGCAAGGAATACGCGTTTCAATGGGCGGTCCGCACTGCCTGTTCAAGCAGCTGCGGTTGGCTTAAGAGAGTGAAAAAAAATGGTTGACGAACTCAAGGAATCGGCTCAACGCTTGCTGAAAACACTTTTGAAAAAAGGCGCGGATGACGCAATAGTGCACGCCCAAAGCGCGCGATTGAAGCAAGTAAAGTTTGCCAACAACAAAATAGCCAAAGCAGCTTGCGACAACTCGTCTTCCGCTTCCGTATTCGTTGCAAAAGACGGTCGCACCGCTTCCACGTCACTAAAACGGTTTGATGTCAAGTCAATTGAAGAAACCGCGCAAAAGCTTTTGCGCTTCACTTCCTCGCTCCAACCCAATCCATCCTATGAAGGAATCGCAGAAGGCCCCTTTAAGTACGTTGGAATTGCCAGAGGTTTCGATTCGCGCGTGAACGCCCTTGAAGAAAATGGAGTCGACGTAGTCGAATCGGCGATAAACACCGCTTTAGCCCAAGGAGCAGAACGCGTTGCAGGCGTATTAGAGTGGGGAGTGCACGAAGAGTTCCTTGCCACCTCGCGTTCGGTCAGCGCTTCACAAAAAGGAACGTCGCTCTACTTTTCACTGCGCGCAATTGCAGGCGAGGGCTCGGGCCACAAAGTCACTGCTTCAAGAACGCTCTCGTTCTTCGACTGTAATAAGGCAGCAGGCCAGGCCGGCGAACTGGCGTCTTGGTCGCGCAAACCCGTTGCCTGCAAAGCCGGAGAATACGACGTAGTGTTCGACGCGCTTCCATTCTCCTGCTTATTGGATACGGTTGGAAGTTCGGCTTCAATTTTTTCAGCCGAAGCAGGGTTTTCCTTCCTTGCAGGCAAGCTCGGCAAACGCGTTGCTTCACCTGCCCTGACGCTCTACGACGATGCCACGCTGGAAAACGGCTTCAACTCGACTTCCTTCGACGACGAAGGAACCCCTTCACAACTCAACCTCTTGATTAAAGACGGGCTTTTGCGCACTTTCTTGCACAACCATTCTACTGCCAAGCGCTACAAGACGCGCTCGACTGCCAGCGCAGGGCTGGTTTCGCCCCAAGCTTGGAACCTCAGAGTAAAACCCGGACGTCATTCGTTCGACGAACTGCTTTCCGAAACCCGCAACGGGCTTTACTTAAGCAACTTGTGGTACACCCGGTTCCAAAATTACGCGAGTGGCGACTTTTCAACGATTCCTCGCGACGCGGCCTTTCTGATTAAAAACGGCGAATTGATGCAGCCAGTAAAAGGAATGCGCGTAACCGAAAACATGCTCGGCTTGCTCCAGAGAATAAAAGCATTGGGCCGTACCTGCACTCAAATCAAAGGATGGGAAGTCGACACCCCCTGCATTGCGCCTTCTGCACTAATCGAAAAAGTCAGGATAACAAGGCCTACGAGCTGAAAGCCCATTGAAACCACCCGCCAAAAACAGCCCGTGGAAGACCTTTCACACGCGGCCCGAAGACGGCTCTGAAGCCGGCGACTACTACGACTCAACCGAGTCCGAACGATATGCTGAAAGCAATGCAATGCGCCGCATCCAACGCCAACTCACGCTCCGCGCACTCGAACTGGCGCAAATCACCCTTTCGTCGTCAGTGCTGGACGCCGGCTGTGGAACCGGCTTCTCCCTTGAAGTCCTCAAGGAAGTCGGCTACAATAGAATCGCCGGCTTCGACGCCGTTCCCGCGCTGCTGAAGCACGCCCGCGCCAAAGGGTTTACCGTAAAAAAAGGCGACTTGCGCGAAATTCCCTTCAAGGACGGCTTGTTCGACTCAATAATCTCGGTTTCCGCCCTGCAGTGGATTCTTGCGGAAAAAACAGTTGAAAATGCTTCAAAAGCAGCGCAAGAGTTTTGGCGGGTTTTAAAGCCCAACGGGATTGTCGTAATCCAGTTCTACCCCCGTTCGGAGGAAGAAGCAATGCTCGCCGCCAAGGCCTTCCGCGCCAAAGGCTTCGCAGTTAGGCTGATAACCGACAATCCGCAAAACCCGCGTAAAAGGAAGGTATTCCTGCTGTTAAAAAAGCCGTGATGCACTGTCAGTAATAATCAAAATCACGAAAAGCGAAAGCCCGCTGTTGTCCAACCCGAAGGTCGGACAAACGCGGGGAAGCAATAACTAAGGTTTGCCCCTATTCGGATTTAAACCCTGTCCGTTACTTTAATACGCTTTCTTGAGCCGTGAAATCCCAAGCCTTTAGGTTCATTCGCAGAGCTTTCGGGCTCTGCAATGCATCGTTTGCGCCGAAAGCGCGAAACGATTGTTGGAATGAAACGGCGTCTAATTATTTGGGGTTTGAGAAGGAGTCTCCAGTAGCGCGCCCTGCTGGCGCG
>MNVG01000050.1 GCA_001871495.1 Candidatus Micrarchaeota archaeon CG1_02_51_15 | reverse complement strand
AGTCCCAGGACAAGAAGGCAGTTGAAGCCGGCCGCACCCGCCATGAAATAGATTGGATTTGGGGCATCAACTTGTCGCGCGCATTAATGGCGTCAATAAAAAAAGCAGGCGCCTTTCGAGTAATGAGCATAGGCCGCGTGCAAGGCCCTGCGCTCGCGCTTTTAGTCCGGAAAGAAAAGGACATCAAGGCCTTCCAACCCGTTTCCTACTGGCAGTTGTTTGCAAACGAAACGCCTCACGAACTCAAGTTCCAACACGAAACCGACAAGTTCTTCGATAAAAACGCCGCGCAAAAAGCCCTTGAAAACAGTTCGGCAAACCAGAAAGACGCGCGCGTTACTTCAGTCGAACGCAAGCAATACAAGCAATCCCCGCCAACCCCGTTTGACTTGACCACCTTGCAAATTGAGTCCTACCGTGCATTCGGCTTCAACCCCACTTACACCCTGCAACTGGCGCAATCGCTTTACGAAGCAGCGGTAGTCAGCTACCCTCGCACATCGTCGCAAAAACTGCCTGCCAAACTCGGCTTGGAAAAAGTAATGCGCAAACTATCCGAAAACCAGCAGTACTCCGTACTGGCAAAACGCCTGATTTCCGAAAAACGCTTTACGCCATTCGAAGGCAAGAAGGAAGACCTCGCCCACCCCGCAATATATCCCACGGGTCAAAAACCAGGCGCACTAAAAGAACACGAACGCAAGCTCTACGACTTGATTATTAAACGCTTCCTGGCCTGCTTTGCAAAAGAAGCAACCCGCGAAAGCGCAACCGTACGCATAACGCTGGGAACTGAGCCTTACTTTGTTTCCGGAGCACGTACAATCGAACAAGGCTGGATAGAATTCTACTTGCCTTACGCCGAATTCGACGAAATAACCTTACCTCCATTCAAAGAAGGACAATCGATAAACATAACCTGCGTTGAAATGGTTGAAAAACAAACCCAACCCCCAAAACGCTTTACCCAAGCATCGCTGATCAAAAAACTAGAAGACCTCGAACTAGGCACCAAAGCAACCCGCGCCGCAATAATACAAACCCTCTTCGACCGCGGCTACGCAACTGGAAAAAGCATCGAAGCCACGCCACTGGGAATAACGGTTTTCGACGCGCTGGAAAAAAGCGCTTCCGAAATACTAAGCGACGAAATGACGCGCTCGCTGGAAAAAGAAATGGACGAAATACACGAAGGCAAGCAGACGCCGACAAAAGTAATCGCCAGCTCCCAACACGAACTCTCGACAATACTAAGCAAGTTCAAGCCAAAAGAAGCGCAAATCGGTTCAGACTTGCTCAAAGGACTCCGCAGCACGCAAACCGCTGCCGCAACGTTAGGCAAGTGCGGAAAATGCGAGAAAGGAATGCTCGTAATACGCAAAAGCATGTACGGCTTCTTCGTAGGTTGCAACGCCTACCCCGCGTGCAGAAACCTCTACCCCCTACCTAAAGAAAGCCTCGTCAAATCAACAGGCAAAACCTGCGAAAAATGCGGCACGCCAATAGTAACCGTAATCCGCAAAGGCAAACGCCCGTTCCGAATGTGTTTGGACACCAAGTGCGAAACCAAGAAAAACTGGGGACAAAAACCGGCCTCTGACGCGAAAACCACTAAAGAAAACACTGCCACAAAAACCGTACCCTCCATTGCTAAACCAATTAAAAAAACCAAGGCGACTGCAAAAAAAAAAACGGTTTCAAAAAAAATCAGGGACGCAAACCCTGCCCCTGAATAAAACTATTCTTCAGAATGCGGGCGCGACAATCCTTTAGGCAGAAAAACATAGACTCCACGCCTGTGCAACTGCTCGCGGAAAGCAGGAAGGCACCCGTCTTTAACCGCGTAATTCGGTACCTTCATACTAACACTGCGTTTTCCTGCAATCTCGTGCTTAATCTTAACTTGCCTCTCGTTATGCGGACCAGGCGGATTAGTATAGAATCCAGCTACCATTACTCCTGCCGCATCCAAGTCTAATATCCTGTGATCCTTAAGAAAATCAGCAAACGTTTCCCAAGCCAATTCGTTAGACGACTTATTGAAAACACTATCGACTGAATTAAGGTGATCTTTAATAAATTCCGTTTAGGAGTATCCGTTATCCGAATCGTGTTGGCTGCGAGGGCTGAGGTAAGGAGTGGCAAAAAGGTGTTGGGCAGGAACCAAAATCACTCCGCGCGCTTTATCAATCAGTTTATCAGAAAAATGCTTCAAATCAGGTTCGGACGATAACCGGTCTATGTCAAAAGGGTCTGTAAACAAAAATACGGGCCTGTCCTTTGCCGCGCTGGCAAGCGTGTCCAAAAACAAAGTCTTTTTACGTCCGCTTAACTTTCCGTATCTTTCAAGATAATGCGGGTGGAAAATCACGAGCGGGGTTTCTTTGCGGTTTTCTTTCAAGTCCGTCCGCTGCTCTTGGTTCAAGTGTAGCCACGAAACCGGTCTGTTTGGAAACGGATGCTTAACCAATTCATTCACCTTTTTTTTCGCGCGGCGCAGCACGTTTTTCAGGTAGTTTTCTTAACAAACCCCTTAGTTTCTCCTTACTTCCGAGCATGGCAACGGCTTTACTGAGTTTTTCTTCTGCAGTAGTTCTCCTTCGCCTCAACTCGAATAAAACGTCTCGAGTGGCACTGCTCCCAAAAAGAGAGGGGCTTCCGGCATCCCGGTTGGCAAGCTTTCGTATCTCCAACAGTTTGCGGTGCGCGCGAGGTGATACGTATTCTTTGGTTGTAGGCGGCATTTCCGAAAGCAACTTGGCCCACTTTGCAGCCTCAATCAAATCGCCTTGCTCGTGCAATGCTATTGCCTTGTACGCAATTCCGGTAGCGAGCCCCTTGGCTTTGGAAAACGAAATGCTTCCTGCTATTGCAACACGGCTTGCAACTTTCTCAAACGAATCATCGAACATTTTCAAAAACGCAAGACTGGCCTGAGTGCCAACGGCTCCGCTTTTTTCAGTAAGTCGGCCTATTGTTTTAACCAGTTGCTTGCGCGTATTGGGTTCGAGTCTTTGAAAACGTTCGCTTAAGACCTTTAACGCTGCAATGTGCGCACGCGGCCCGACGTCTGAACGCAACGCCCCCAAAATTATTTCGTTGCCCGCACGCGAACGAGCCAAGAGCGTCGCTGCTGCATCTGCATTCAAAATGCTTTGGTCATCGCCCGAAACCAGCATATCCTTTAAGATATTAAGGTGAGGCGCTAGCGTGTCCGAATTTACTTCCGGGTGTTTCGACAATGCAGTTAGCACGTCATTACGCGAAACAGCCGGCGCGTCGTAAATTGCTTCAAACAAGTGTTTCACGCCTTTTTTCGAACAAGCAAGTACTTTTATTGCGGCCTTGCGTTGAACGCGTAGCTCTTCAAGATCTGCAAAATATCTTCCTCGTTCCATCTTCGAATTTGTTTCAGGCTCGTTTAATTCAGTGTAAAGCCGTTGCTTCAACCACGGCAAAACGTTTTCAGAATCTACTTTAAACACTTGACGGAAAAACAAATGGCTTACGTTGCCCTGTTTTTCAAGAGAATTCAAGTCGTCCCGAAGTTCAATCGGCGATTCGTATCCTGCAAAATGTTCGGTCAAACGAGGCAAAAGTTGTTCTGCGCTTACGGCTTTTTTGGTAAACGCGGTTGCGTACTGCCTGAGCCTTTCAAACCTCTTGCTTTCAGCCATTGCATACTGCCTAATACCTGTGCTTAATAAAAATCTGCTTGGTTAAGCGCATTTTGCAATCGCCTGCAGCAACAACGGCGTTACGGCCTGGTAAGCAGCGCGGTTCCAGTGAGAGTCCTCTTCCCCTGCTGCGTACTCCTCTTTGAGGCTGCCGTCTGCATCGGCGAGAATCGAGTAAACGTCTACAATACATACTCCTTGGTGTGAAGACGCGAAGTCTTGGAGCCACGCGTTGTACGTCAAGTGGTTTGCCCTAATGCCCTCTTCGTTGAACGCCGCCACTTGCGGCAACGCGTTTATTACCACTAGCTTCTGGCCGTGCCTTGAAGTAGCAGCGTACGCGCGCTGCACAAACTCTTCGTTCATTTGCGCATTGTCTTCAGAGGGGTTGAAGTCTTCGAAACACAGTTTGAAAACAACGGTCTTAGCGCGGCCCGAGTTGCGCTCTAGTATTTCGTCAACGCTGTTCGGCAGTTCAGGCGGGGTTTCCAAATGTATTGCCCAAAAAACGCGGCCTTGATAACTTCCGGCAAAGCCGCCCAGTTCGTCGTTAAACCTCAATCCCATGAAGTCGGCCCAGCCTTCAGTAACCGAACGGCCGAGCATCAAAACGTCAGCTGAAGGCAATGCAGTAGGCTGGCTCAAATCGTCCTGCCCGCCGTCAACTGCTTCCTTGCTTGCGTCAATTTGTTCTTCAGCCTGCGAAGTGCCGCCGAGGCAACCGAACAACAGAATTCCCGCAACCAGCAACAGCACGAAACAACTTTTCACAGACACGCAACCGCCTCCACTAAAACAAGGTTCGGAAACAATCGTTTTTAACCCTGCGGGTGCCCTACGCTTCACTGCCTTCCATCCGCGATTCTTTTCATGGGATGGTCATCGATTGTTGCGCGGTCTCGTAAGTAGACGTTAAGAAGCTGGTCTGGACTCAGCTTGGAACCAGTTTCGAACTTGCTTTTTCCCTGTACGTGTCCTATCATTAGTTTGATCATTGGCCCGTGCAATAAGTGCACTGCCGGATCAAGAGGTCTGTCCGGTCTTATTGATTCAAGGCTTGTTGTGCCTGGGTGTGCTTTGTTGAGCTTGTCGAGTTGCTTGCGCACTGCCTCTGCTGCTTCATCAATGAGTTCGTCGGGTTTGGTTACTACTATTACAGGGTCGGCGAGTTTTCCACCTGGTTTGAAGTGTTCCCATACTGCAAGCGGAACTGAAAGATAACCTTTTGGAGTGTGGCCAAAGCGAGTTACTCCGACAATCCCTGCTGCGGGGTTGTCGGGGTCAATGAGCCCGTGTGCTTCCGTAGTTACGCGGCGTATTTTGTCGAAAGTAAGATCTTTCGGATTAGGCGTTTCTGCCCCTGCGTGCAGTTCGATTCGCGCTTCTCCATTGCGTAATAGGCCGTCAAGTGTAAGTCCAGGGCTTACAGTCGGTTCCGTAGGTTTGGCTTGTAGTGCTTTTTGGGCAGGGCGCGTGCGGGTTGTCCGTTGCTTCAATTCTTCCGGTCCTGCATTGTTTTGCAAGTACGTGTTCAGCGTAACCATATTCAGTACTGGAATTGTTTGTTTTGTTCGGACTCGGTTTTCGCCGGGTGCCGGCTTGCGTGTTGCAAGCAGTTCGGCCACGTTTGCGCCGGGTGTTTTGGTAACGTCGTATTGTTTTGCCTGTCCGTCCAACGGGCTGATTTTTTCATACCTGACTTCTTGTGCGGCGCGTATTTTTTTAGAAGCGGCGTCGAGTTGCGCTTTAAGTCGCTTGGAATTCAGTTTTCCCAAGCCGTGGCCAGGTTCCAGCTCAAGGCGGAGTAGGGTGGGGTTTCCTTCTTTGTCGAAACGTTCTTTCAGCGCCAGCGGCACTACGCGGTGCAAAAACGGAAGTTTCCAGAGTGGTTCGTGGGGACTATTTCGGTTACCTTGCCGGTAATTCGGTTTACTACTACTCCAAATCGGGTGCGCACGTGGTCTACGTCAGCGTGCGTCATTTCGCTGAGGTTGACCGCTTCGTTTTTGAGTATTATGCCCGCGGTTCCGAAACGGGTTAGTTTATCTAAGGTCAAGTGTTCTTCCTGTCGAATTTCGCGTTCATATTATTCTTCAGCCTCCACTTAAGTTATTTCCGCAGTCCTTCTTTTCTCTTGACCAATGCGGCGATTAGTTTGTTTATTTCGTAGAGTTGGGATATTATTCTGTTCGCTTGGCCCCTTCTGCCGCGTATTTCATTAGGGTCGTGAAACGAAAGTTCGAGATTGCTTGATCCGGGTCTTCGTTTGAGTTGCACGCCGTAATGGGGTGCAATCGGTTCGTAACTCACGGGTTTCAGCCCGACCAAGCCGTTCCGTATGTGAACTACGGCTGTGAATGTCTTTTCTTCAGGGTGTCTGAACGCGTGTATGGCTATTGCGCTAAGGTGCTCGGGCTTAAGCAATGGTTTCTTAATGTTCTGTGTTTCGCGCGCCATAGTGTTCTCTCCTCGTTAATCTGGTTTGTTAAAGAATGCGCGCAACCTTTAAATATTTGTATTATCTACTTTTGTGATAGTATGATTTCAAAAGAAGATATTGATTTTATGGGCGGGCTGTTTGGTTCGCGCACGCGCATCGTCCTGCTGTCGAAGCTGCTCGAGGAGCCTACCGAGAGCTTTTATTTGCGCGAGCTCTCGAGGGATTTGGAGTTGGCGTTCAGTGCGGTGCACCGCGAAATGGAGAATTTGGAGCGCATGGGGCTCGTGCTTGAAGAGCGTCGCGGCAGGGAGCGGTTTTTCTGCGTTAACCGCGGTTCGCCTGTTGCGCGTCAGTTGCGGCGGGTGTTCGTGTGCTGCAAGATGGAACGGGGTTGAGTTTTTCTTGAAGGTGGTTTTGAATCATCGGCTTTCGGCGCGCGAGAACCTCTCCGAGTTATATGCGGAGGCGAAGGAGTTGAAACGCAAGCGCGAACGCATTGTTTTTGCAATGGAGGAGTTGAAATCGAAGATTGCGCGTTTGGAGGCAGAGGCTGAAGCCGAGGCTGCATTGAAGCCGGTTGTGCGGGTTAAGTCTTCGCGGAAGCGCGAGTGGTTTGAGGCGTTTCGTTGGATGTACTCGTCTAGTGGTTTGTTGGTTGTAGGCGGCCGTGACGCGCGCCAGAACGAGTTGTTAGTCGGAAGGCATTTGGAGGACGGCGACTTGTTTTTTCACGCGAACGTTCACGGCGCTCCTGCCGTTGTGCTTAAAAGGGGGCAGTCTGCAAGCGAGGGTGACTTGTTGGAGACTGCGGGGTTTGCGGCGGTGTTTTCGAGCGCTTGGAAGGCCGGTCACGGCGTGGCTGACGTTTATTGTGTGAAGCCGGACCAAGTGAGCAAGTATTCGCACGGCGAGTACGTTGCAAAAGGCGGGTTTATGATTAAAGGTGAGCGCAAGTGGTTCAAAGGGATTGCGTTGAGGCTGCGTTTGACCGTTGTTGGAGAGCGGGTTGCGGTTGTTCCATGGTCTGGGGAGGGAGTAGGGGTTGTTCCGGGCGGTTCGCGGAAGTCGGCGGTTGCAGAGGCGGTTAAAAAGAAGTTAGCATTCGGTTCGTTGGATGAAGTGGTTTCGTTGTTGCCTCAAGGCGATTGCGAGTTGTCTCGTTGATTTTTGTAGGAAGGTGATTGGTTTATGTCGAGTGATAAGAATTTGGATTTGAAGGTTGCAGAAGCGCTGCAGATTGATTACGGCAAGCGCGTGGCGCGCTTGGATTCGGCTTCGCGAAAGTCGCTGGGCTTGACTACCGGCGACATCGTGGAGTTGATTGGCAAGCGCTCTAGTGCTGCGTTGGTGTTGCCTGCGCATCCGGCTGACGAGGGGCTTGGCGTGATTAGGGTGGATGGAATCATTCGTACTGATACCGGCGTTGGTTTGGGTGACCGCTTGCGGGTGCGTAAGGCAGAGGCGCGGGAGGCTAAGAAGATTGTTTTGGCGCCGCAGCAGCCTTCGCGGTATGCGCCGGGTTTCCAGGATTACGTTAAGAAGACTTTGTTGGGCAAGCCGTTGGCGCGGGGTTATGCGGTTTCCATAAACGTTTTCGGTACGAGTTTTCCGTTTGCGGTTGCGCAGACTAACCCGTCGGGAATAGTGTTGTTGGGTGCCGACACCGAGATAGTTTTGAAAGAGGAGCCGATGAAGGAGCTGGGCAAGATTGCTACTATTACTTATGAGGACATCGGGGGTTTGCGTGACGAGGTCCAGAAGGTCAGGGAAATGATTGAGTTGCCGATGCGTCATCCGGAGTTGTTCGAGCGGCTGGGCATTGAGCCGCCTAAAGGGGTAATGGTTTACGGCCCGCCTGGAACAGGCAAAACGTTGTTGGCCAAGGCAGTTGCCAATGAGAGCGAGGCTAATTTCATTACGATTGCGGGGCCTGAGATTGTAAGCAAGTTTGTCGGCGAAGCGGAAGAAAGGTTGCGTGCGATTTTCCAAGAGGCCGAGCAGAATGCGCCGTCTATAGTGTTCATTGACGAGATTGACGCGATTGCGCCCAAGCGCGAGGAGGTAATGGGCGAGGTTGAAAAGCGTATTGTCAGCCAATTGTTGGCGTTGATGGATGGTTTGAAGAGCAGGGGTCAGGTGGTGGTGATCGCTGCTACTAATAGGCCGAATTCGATTGATCCTGCGTTGAGGCGGCCTGGCAGGTTCGACCGTGAGATTGAAATAGGCGTTCCTGACAAGCGTGGGCGGAAGGATATATTGTTGATTCATACGCGGGGAATGCCGTTGGCTAAAGACGTGAGCCTTGATGAACTGGCGGCAATAACGCATGGTTTTGTGGGTGCGGATTTGCAGTCGTTGTGCAAAGAGGCTGCAATGAAGGTGTTGCGCAGGCTGTTGCCCCAAATTAATTTGCAAGACGAGACTATTTCTACAAAGATTCTCGATGAGTTGACTGTAACGCGGCATGATTTTGACGCGGCTTTGCGTGAAGTGCGGCCTTCTGCAATGCGTGAAGTTCTTATTGAAGTGCCTAGTGTGAAGTGGAGTCAGATAGGCGGCCTTGAATCGTTAAAGCGGGAGTTGCGTGAGGCAGTGAACCTTCCGTTGAATAACCCAAACGTTTTCGAGCGCATGGGCATTAGGCCGGTTAGGGGCATTTTGTTGTTCGGCCCGCCTGGAACAGGCAAGACGTTGTTGGCCAAAGCAGTTGCAACCGAGAGTGAAGTGAATTTCATTGCAGTCAGGGGGCCGGAGTTGTTGAACAAGTTCGTAGGAGAGTCCGAAAAAGGCGTGCGCGAGGTGTTCCGCAAGGCCAGGCTGGTTGCGCCGTCGATTATCTTCTTTGACGAAATAGATGCAATGGCGCCTGCACGGGGTGGGGAGTTGGGTTCTCACGTGCTTGAAGGAGTGGTAAACACGCTTTTGGCGGAAATGGATGGTTTGCAGACGCTTAAAGAAGTCGTCGTAATCGCCGCTACTAACCGAGTGGAGTTAGTCGATCCTGCCTTGCTTCGGCCGGGGCGGTTTGACAAGCTTTTAGAAGTTCCGGCGCCGGACGCCGAGTCGCGCGACGCGATTTTCAAAGTGCACACTAAGAAAATGCCTCTGGCTTCGGATGTGAACCTCAAGGACTTGGTGCGGCGCACGGAAGGCTACAGTGGCGCTGACATCGAAGGGCTTTGTCGGGAAGCCGCAATGCTTTCACTGCGGGAAAACCTGGAAGCCGAGCACGTCAAGCAAGCGCATTTCCAAAAGGCGTTGCAAATGACGCGACCTTCACTGGTTCAGCCGCAGCACAAGGAAAGCCACCGGGGCTATGATTAAAAGTTTCAAGGAGCGTAATAACTGCGTATGAACCTTAGGATAATGGGAGTCGCGTTTCTCGCGTTGTCTTGTGCAGCTACGCTTTCCTACGCGTTTTCCATTCAAGGTGTTTCCGGAAAGCTCATCGACAGTCCGTGGAAGCTCGCGGCTGCAGTGGTAGGGTTTTCGATTGCCGCCGGAGTGGCGCATCCTTGCTTAAGGGGCATTAGGTCGGGCGACGCACTGGTTACCTCGCTTTCGCGCAGGCACCCTTCTGCAGGCGGGTTGCTTGCGTTTACCGAAAGCGTTTGCGTAACCGCGTTAGAAAGCGGTTTTAAAGGCAAGCGCATCCGCGTGCGATTGCCTGACGGTCGTAAAGGCGAGGGAGTAATAACCGCTTACGCGGGAACGATTTCGCCAGCTGCTTTGGATTTGACGGACACTGAAGCTTGAATTGGTCGCGCTTTGAAAATGGAATCTGAAGAAATAAAGGAACTCGTGCTTTCAGTCGTAGTCATTACGCTTGCGTTCACTATGGCCAACTGGGTGCGGAACCAAAACCTTGCAGACCTTCCGCCACTCTTTTTGATTTCACTAATTTCGGTTGGAACCGGTTTCGTGTTCCACGAGCTGGCCCACCGTGCAGTTGCGCGGCACTATGGTGCTTTTGCCACGTTCAAAGCGTGGACAACCGGACTCGCGTTGGCACTTATGACCTCTGTTTTCGGAATGGTTTTTGCAGCACCGGGAGCCGTATATATTTTCGGCCGCCACCTTTCTCTAGAGCAAAACGGCAAAATATCTTTGGCAGGCCCGGCAGTAAACCTTTTGCTGGCAATAATCTTCCTTGCAATATTCATGTTCAGCCGGTCAATGGACTCACTGATTCCCGCAATTGCAGGCAGCGCATTCACGATAAACGCCTGGCTCGGACTGTTCAACATGATTCCCATCTACCCCCTTGACGGCCAGAAAATACTTGCATGGAGCCCAATTGCCTGGGGAGGAACCGCGCTGGCTCTTTTCTTCCTAGTGTTCGGACTGCCAATGCTTTAATACCTCCTACGCCAAGCAACATTTAAATAGTTGTTACTGGATAGTAGTAATAACTCAAGGTGGCAAATATGGTTTTTGGTATGGACGAGAAGGCACAAGTTAGTGCCGAGCTGATTATAGTTATAGCCGCGCTCATTGCAGTGGCGGTTGTGCTGGTGACTCAGCTGCAGAATTCCGCCAAGAAGGGAGTTTCCAAGCTGGGCGAGAAGACTACGGACGTATTGTCCGGAATCGATGACATTCAAGGCTAGGCGGGTTGCCTGTGTTTTAAATAGCAGGCGGGGGATATTTCCTGCGGTAGTCTGCAGTGAGCATCCTAAGAAACATTGTCGGCCAGGTGATGGCTTTCGACTTGAGCACGCGGGATGTCAAGCTCAAGGTAATGAATTTGTTCAGCGTCAGCGAACGCGACGCTTCTATAATTATCATCCGCATCAAGAACGAGAAGAACAAGGCGGCTGTTGCAGCCGCGCGCAAGCGCCTGGTGTTCCTACCTAATTGCCTGCGTAACGCCGAGCGGTTTAAAGCAGGTACGTGCGCTGCGACTTTCGACGAGAACGGCTTTCATTGCCAGCAGTGCGAGTCGTTGTGCCAGGTGGGGGAAGTAAACCGTATTTTCAAGAGCCCTGTTTACACTGTTCCGGGCAGTACGATGCTTTACCGTATAATCAAGCGCGAGAAGCCAAGCGCCATTATTGGCGTGGGTTGCGTGCATGAAGTCGAAGACGGTTTGGCAATGTGCGAAAAACTGGGGTTGCCTGCAGTGGGTATTCCTTTGGCTAATGAGGGTTGTTTCAACACTTTTTTGGACTTGGAGGAAAACCGCGAGTTGCTTGAAGAAATAGGCGAGTTGAGGAAATGAGCCGTGCTCAAGCAAGTTTGGAGTACCTCATTGTTTTAGCCGCGTTGTTTGCTTTTCTTGCCGCTTTTCTTCCGCTTGCTGCAGGCGTGTACGAAAAAGCGCATTTTCTCATGGTCTCCAAAACGCAGGAAAGCGCGTTTAACCGCCTGGCTGAAGCATGTTCTCGGGCGTCTACTTTAGGGTATTCGTCAAAGCTGGCGGTGGACGTTTCGTTTGCGGCCAAAGAAACGCGTTTTGGCGCAGGCGCTTTTGTAATGGAGTTCAAAGACGGGAACAGTTCGGCTAGCCTGGCTTCTGAAGTAAGCTGCCGCGTCGAACCGGGCGGCAAAGTGTTTTCAAAAGGAAGCCATTCCGCAATCGTTTCCGCTTCGGGTTCCGGCAGTCCGGTGGTTCAGTTCTCAAAGTAAAGCGTTGCTTTAAGCCTGAAAAAACGGTTTTTTCCCCCCGCGTAGAAAAGACGGGTTCCCGAAACACTTGAACGCTTGTTTGAACAATCTGACGTAACCAGTTTTTTTCCCGAATCCGTTTCCAACTCAAGGCAGTAGGGTCCGAGTTCTTCAAGCAAGGCGGCGTACCTCGTTTTAAGCGCGTTCCCATCGTCAAGCGCGTCGGTTTCCCAACTGATTATCTCCTGCGAATAAATCCCGGACTTGACGCCCACTTCCAGCAGGTCTTGAACCAGTTGGTACTTGTATAACGGAGCGTACGAAACAACGTTGTTCTGCGTTGCGCTTAAGCCGACTATCGAAGCTGCCATTGCCAAAGCAAGCACGGCCTCCAATGCAAAAACAACTCCCCTCATTTGCTTATCACTTTAACGCACGCTTGTACGAAAACAACTCTGTTGCCGCCTTGGAGGACTGCGGGTCTGCGCACGCACGTTCCGTCTCCGGCTACGGGCGAAATGCTTACTGCAACTTCCAAAAGCCGGCCTTTAAGTTCCATCTCCATTTGCGCAATGCCTTGAAGCGCCCGTTCGTCTATCTCGTGGGAATAAAGGGTGTTCACGTCGCACAATGCAGCGCCTCCGGCTTCGCCATAACACTTCTTTAGTGCAACGTCGGCTGCTTCAATCGCAGTTTTTTCGTCGAACGCTACATTCACTGTAGAAACATAGTGGCCTGCCGTAATCCATATTCCAGCAAGGCAGGTTGAAAGCGTAATCAAAGCAAGCAACGCGGCAAGCGAAACATCCGTAGAAAAAACGCCTCTCATTAATCAATTCGCCTCGCGATAACCCGGAGCAACGGCAATGCCCTCGCTTTTTCCGACTTCAAAAATGCATTTCGTTTGCGCAACCCCATTCGAGCCGTTTCGATAGGAGAACGCAACGCCCAGCTCCCGCGTTCCGGAAGTAACGTAACCCCCGCTTTCAATCCTCATTTCCGTTCCCTTGCCGTCTAACGTGGCGTAGTCGAAAATAAGACACCCGTTTTCAGCTGCGTTAAACGCCTTGGCCCTAATCCCCGCGTCAACTGCTAAAGGCGCCAGGCTGTTCAATAGCCCCAAAAACAACGCGATTACCGCAAAATACGCTGCAATCGCAACCAACGCCTCCAACGAAGCCTGTGCCTTCAATCGAATCCCTCCGGCATCAGCCCGTTGGCCGCAATTCCTTCGTTTGGAAAATAAATAGTGGAACCGAAACCGATTTGCCCGTATTGCTTGGCAATACCGAGTTCGGCAAGCCCCCGTTTAACAACCGCTTGTGGAATGCCCGAATACGCTGCTTCCAACACTGCTCCGACTTTGACTCCCTTCGAATTCGGAACCGGCGAAACGCTTTGCAAAAACAATTCACTCATCAATACCGGCAAGCCGTCGGCTTCCGCAAAAAAAGGGGCCGGCACCTGAAAATCAAAAGTTGCCAAGCCCGGCTTGGAATTTCCAGTCCCACTCTTGTCCAACGCTCCGTCTGCAAGAACCGCCTTGCGCACCGCTTCAACGTCACTGGGTAATGCCACGCCTTGCCAAACGTCGACTTGCGTGCCCTCTTGCTCGAAGACGGTTTCAACCCGCGCTTCCCACTCTACGAGCTTGGCAGCGGCATCGCCCGTCCTTGACTTGCCGTCAATTCCTTCTGCAGACGCGAGCACTTGGTGTAGCGACTCTTTAATTCCCAAATCAACGTAATACTTTTTCTCTAAAGCAATTGCAGCACGCGTTGCGTCGGCTGTCTGCGTTGAAGCCGAGTCGGCCAACGAACTGACTGCTGCCAACGACGAGAGAGCAGCAAGCACCAGCACAAAACTCAAAAGTCCCTTCAGGCTGTTTTCATCCTCCTCTACCAACCGTTTTATACCAATTGCAGGTTAATAAGTTTATGAAAAACGCGCTCCTTTTCATGACAATCCTGCTTGCAGCTTGCCTCGCAAGCGCCTACTCAGACTACTCTTTTTCGGTAACCGCGCAAGTCAAAGAAGACGGAAGCATGCACGTAATGGAAAAAACAGTGTTTCTATTCGACAACGACTTGGAACGCAACGCATTCGACAGCTTCATGAACTCCGGCGAAAACTCGGTAATAGAATGGAGGAAGTTCAGCAAAAACATACGCTACCACTTCGGAGGCGTGCTCGTCGAATCACAAGGCGTAAAAATAAGCGCCCGGCGCGAGTACTCCGTCGGATTCTCAGCCGGCTCGGTAGTAATCGAATACGACTTGAGTCATCAAATGTTTATTGCCGAAAAAAAATCCAGCCGCGTAACCCAATACTCCTTAAACAGCAGTTACCTCTCGTTCGACGTTTCCCGCGACCGCGAACCAGTACTCGGCAACGGAATGAAGCTTGAAATAACGCTTCCCCCGGACGCGACAATAGTCGAAATAGCGCCTGTTCCAGACACCCGCCAAGGCAACACCCTCTCCTGGACCGGCCCAGTAATCGGCGAATGGAAAGTAATCTACTCCCGCGAACAACCAATCGGCGACGAAGTCAACGAATTCTTCATAGCACTAGCCCAAAACGCCTTCGCCTGGATACCCCTAATCCTCGCAATAATAGTAATCGGCTTCCTCGCACTCAAACTGTTCAAACAAAAGGCGTAACCTTCAAATGAGCTCAAGGAAAAGGAATAAGTTTAAGCCCAATTTAGCCAATTCGGTAGTTAACGCGGTTAGTATCGCGCGACAGATGGGAGTCGCCGGAACAGGGTTCGTCCAACTTACTTTCTTCGACCGCCAAGCGCACGCCGACGGCTTTATTCCGCAGAATACCCCGCTCCTTGGGGCGGGGTCTGCAGGGCGGTAGTGATGTAATGTTTTGCGTCGTATTTTGGGTGTGGAGTTAGGGCGTGCGAGTCATTGCGTCTATAAGATTGGGTATCGCTTGGTTTTGTGTGTTAAGTATCGTAAGAACTGCTTTTTGCGGATGAGCGAATCTCGTTTTTGAAGCGCGTGTTGGAAGAGATTGCCGAGCGGTACGAGT
>MNVG01000016.1 GCA_001871495.1 Candidatus Micrarchaeota archaeon CG1_02_51_15 | reverse complement strand
GTATATCGCTTATTTTCAACGCGTGGTTTACGCCAGTGCTGTTTTCAAAAGTAACGCAGTCATTCCTTGCCAGGGCGCCGGTGTATGGCAGCGTAACATTGACGCAGCCCCAGGCCGCCAATACGTTACCCGGAGTAGGCGTCGAAATCGTACTTGCGTTAGGTGCAGGGGTTGCAGTGGGAGTTGTTAGTTCAATAGGAGTTATGCGGACGCGGTAGCGCGGGCTTGCGGTTGCGTTGTAGCTCAGGAATTCAACGCTTACTGTGCCGTTTGGTCCGGTGTAACTGAACGAGCTTCCGAGTGAAGCGCTTCCGTGGGTCAGTTCAGTTCCATTTATTGAATATACCATTATCCTTAAGTCGGTTGTTCCCTGCCTTGCAGGCAGTTTCACTATCATCTTATTTACAGGTCCATAGCAAAGGTTTATTTCAGGATGATCTCCCTCGTAAGGAACCGCTTTCAAGCGAGTGCGAGTTCTATCAAAGGTGGGACAAACAATCGTATCTAACACTGCACTTGAAACAGCTTCAGGAGTAGGAGTCGCCTCAGTAGCCCGTGGAGTAGGGCTGGGGGTTGCTGTTGGTCGGGGTGTGGGGGTTGCTTTTTTGCATACGCGTTTTTTGGTTTTGGCGTGGTAAGTGCAGCTTATTCGTGCCATTGCCGCAGGCGCGGCTACGCCTCGCGAAAGGTATCCGCTGTCTTGCTGCATTGCCGCTTTGATTTCGCTGGCGGTCTCCAGATCTTCGCCGTACACTTGCGTGAACGCCATCCAAGCGCCTGCTATGCCTATTACTAGCGCGACTATTGCCACTAGTACGGTGGTTTTGTTCATTTCAATTCCCATTTTAATTGTGCCTCCTTTTACTGGTTGATTCAAACGTGCTTTTGTTTGCTTGTTATTTATACTTCAAAACTGTTTTTAAAGCTTGTTCCTGCGCTTTTCAAAAATGGGCAAGCAACTGCTTTTTATTGAATCAATTGCTTCAGTGGTTGTTAGGGTGAATGCTTATGTTGTCGGACCTTGGGATTGTAAGGGAATTGAAGAAGGGAACGCTTAAGCTGCGGCCTTTCGACAAGGCAGCTTTGAGGCCTTCGGGGTATACTCTTCATTTGGGGCCGCACTTTCTGGTTCCGAAGAAGGGTTTGAAGTTAAACCCGTTGAAAGACGATTTGTCCAAAGCATACGTTCCGTTTTTTGCGTCGTCGAAAAAGCCGTTGGTGCTCAAGCCATGCAATTTTGTGTTGGGCGAGACGTTGGAAGAAATCGCGTTGTCGCCAAAACTCGGTTGTTTCGTCGACGGAGCAAGCACTATTGCCCGGCTTGGCGTTACTATTCACATGTCTGCAATGATGATCGACCCTGGCCACGGGTGGCCGGGCTTTCGCAGGATAACCTTGGAAATCAAAAATAGCGGCACTAACACTATCGTGTTGACGCCTGGAATGAAGTTTTGCAAAGCCGTTTTTTTCGTGCTAGAACCCTCGGCAAGTTTTTCTGCAGACGCGCGCTCCAAATACAAGGGGCAAAAGAATGTCGGCGCTCCACTGCGGATAAGGGAGCAAGGGGTTTGACTTCTCGCTTCCTGCAGGAAGCGGGGGCGTTGCCGGCAAGCAACGCCGGGTTAGAATCGGTAGTAAATGTTTCTGCGGTGGCCTGTTTTTAGTACGCAAATGCGTTTCAGCCTTTCGTCGATTTCAGCGATGACGTGGTAATCGCCGACGCGCAGCTTGTACGCCGGTTCTCCGACCAGTTTCTGCAAGTGGGCTTCCGGACGGACGCGTATCCTTTCTATTACTGCTATTACTCGCGATTGGACTTGTTTCTCGAGCTTATCCAATTCGGGTTCTGCCTTCTCGAAAAAACGATTTCGTAAGACACGCAGTCACACTCTCCGTGCCTTCCTTATTTCTGTTAGCGTCTTGAACTTTCCTACGGCAATTCGAGTCCCGGACTTTGCCAAGTCCCGTTTCTTCGGAAAGTTCCATTGAATCTTCGAGCAAGTCCCAAATGACTTCCTCGTAACTCTCGCTGGCAGCCATCTTGCGGTTTTCCAAGGTGTCCCTCAACTGCTTAGTAACCTGAATCGTAGTGTACATAGCAGTCTATAGTTTGTTATAGTATGAGGTGGTTTCGGCGGGTGACTATCCGAGCTTTCCAATCATTCCGCTTATTTTTAGTAGTCTTATTGAAACGTCTTTCCCATCTTGTCTGCGTTTGAGCGCCAGTGCGGCAATCGCCTGTTCGATTAACGAGTTGCTGCAGCGCACTACTGCAGTCTGCGTTGCGAAATCGAATTTCTTGAGTTGCACGCCTGCTTTCGAAGCGCCGTGTTCGCCCAGTGCCTCGAACACCGCGGCGTAAATCAAGTGCTTGGCGTGCTCTTCGTCCAACTGGGTCGGCGCGTTGATTTTTAGTTGTAGATAACGTTTTTTTTCGCGAATCATTGTTTTCCCTCTCTAATCCAGTTTGCCATTGCGCGGAATGCTTTTGCGCGCTGCGAGTACGCGGCTTTTTTCTGCAGAGTCATTTGCGCAAACGCTTTGTCTTCGTTTTCAGGAACAAAAATCGAGTCGTAAGGCAGGCCGTCATTGCTTTCTTGCGAAGGCAGTTCGGCAATCCTTCCCTTGCACTTGCCTTCGAAGACTTTCGGGCTTGAGCAAGGCTCGCAGTACGCCGCTGCTGTGACGAAGGTTGCACTGCGCGGCCTTCCTTCAAGCAACTTGAATATTCCGATGTAGCCTAACGTTTTGAAAACGAATTTAGGAAACGCGCCGGGAAAGCCGGGGTACGCTTGGAAGAACAAGCCAGTGTCGTCGGCCAGAGCAGGGCAGTTGAACAGCTCTGCTGCTGTTTTGGCCTTGGCTGCCGCTGTTTCCGTAATCGACTCTGACTTTATTTCAGGCAAGTCGGCGTTTACGCACTCGGCTTGTAATCCTGCTGATTCAAGTATTTCGTTGACTTCCTTGAGTTTACCCGCGTTGCCGGTTGCGAAAACGAGTTTCATTTTTTCACCTTGAAGTCCGCGGGGTTGGTGGCGGCGTAAAGCACGAGCGCGTTCAAAGAAGCCCGCAGTTCTGGCGTAAGTTCAGGAGGTTTAGGCAATGGCTCGAGGTATGCAGGGTGAACTTGGTCGAAACGCCGGCTTTTCCGCGGATCCAACGCGGCCGTTTGCTGTAGGGTTGCAGTTGACAACCAGGTTTCCGGGTTGTTCAACGTGGCTTTGGATGGCGGTAACGGGGTTGCGTTGTAATTGTGTTCGACAAGTATTTCCGCAGGATGTATTGCGTAACGATTTGTCGTATCCCGGGTTAGTTTTGCTGTTTTGTGCGTTATTCCTAAAGTCGCCATAAACTCAGAGTCTACGCCGCTGTTTCTTGCGACAAACATTTGCAAGCGCGCAGCGCGTTTCGTGTTAAAAGTGCGGTGCAAGTGTATCACCGGAATCTCGAACCGGGAGTGGACGGCTTCGGAAAGTTCCGAGTCGGAGGGCGGAAGTTCTATTTCATTTGCTTTGCGCGGCCCGACGCGTCTTGCTTTTGCAATATTTTGCGCGAATTTCTCAGGAGTCATCGAACGCGGCACTTGAATCGCAACCGCGCCTGCCACTTCCCATTCCTTGTGCAGGCTTGCCGCAATTCTTCCGGTGCGTTCGCGCGGGTGGCGGCCGAAGAAAACCACTGCCTTGCGTTGCGTTGGCTTGAGTCCGTGCAGTTGGCGCATCATTTCCTCTTGGCTTTTGGGCCGTAGTATCATGTGGTTCTACCTTTTTCAGCCAATTCTTCAATCACTTTCTCGCATTGCTTGCTTAAAGCATATTGTGCTTGCTGGAAGTTCAACCCAAGCAATTGGGCTGTTGCAATTGCTTCGCGGGGGCTTTTCAAGTCGTACTCGTTTTCCGCTCGGGAAGTTATTACGAATGCAACGCCGCGTTTTACGCAGCGCTTGAGGAAGAAGCGGGTTTGGTTCAAGAGTTTTGCGCGTTGGACGAAGTGCGCGTGTAGCAGCGGCCGCAGTGGAATTTCGAAAACGCGGTTTTTGTCAATTGCGGCCTGCAATAACGCGTTGTTCCGCCAGTAATCCCGCGCGTCCAACGGCATTACCAATGTTGCCGTGCCGCGTTTGCATGCTTCCACTAAAAGGTCGGGGTTTTCGGACTGGACTGCAAAAAAACCGGGTTGGGTGGGAATGTCTTTGCGCGAGCGCAGGACGACGGAAGTCGCAGCGGGCGCCGGCGCGTAACCAAGAGCGGCTGCCGCGCGTTTTTCACAAGAACTCAAGTCATAGCATTTCATTGCGGAAATAATTGGTTTTACGGCGTTAATAAATCGCGTTCATACTCTTTATTTGAATAGCGGTTCGCGTAAGGCAGCAGTTTATGCGGTAGTAACCTCATCCCAGTTTTACCTGTTTTTTATTACCTATCTTCTCTTTGACTTGTTGAAAGAAAGCCGCCTTTCTTCAAGCTGTTTTTTCAACTCCGAGTAATAGTGGAGGGCGGGTTGTTTAATCGGTTTTGTCGCGGCGTAC
The DNA here is from genome assembly GCA_001871495.1 of Candidatus Micrarchaeota archaeon CG1_02_51_15. Taxonomy (GTDB): domain Archaea; phylum Micrarchaeota; class Micrarchaeia; order Norongarragalinales; family UBA8480; genus UBA8480. Next base: position 48,307 of record MNVG01000016.1, on the reverse strand, counting down.
GCGGCTGCGCCTGCAAGGACAACTGCGCTGACTAGCAAGTAGGCGTTGCGGAAGCCTGTTGTCGCCACCAGTGCGCCGCCGATTGCTGCGGTTGCGGCAGTCGCGATTCCTGAAGTTGTTTGGTAGACGCTCCACTCGAAGCCTTCTTTTCCTTTAGAGAGGTTGCGTGAGAACAGCGCCATCCATGCAGGAGTCACTAATGCGGTTGCAAGCCCGTCGAGCACTTGCAAGGCGTAGATTTGGGTTACGTTTGTTGCGAAGGCGTAGCCAAAAAGCACTAAAGCCATTAAGAGGGTTCCTCCTGCCAAAAACTTTTTGTAAACCCCTTGGCGGTCGGTGTAAGTGGCAACCGGGATTTGGAGAATAGACTTGACCAGCCAGAACAATGCGGTTGCAATGCCTACTTCGACAACCGACGCGCCTGCAATCTGTTCGGTTACGAACAACGCAAACAACGGGGCAGTCAAGCCTATTCCCGCGCTTATGCCTACGTCTATTGCAATCAGTGTCTTGATGGTCTTGTGCATTCAACTTGGGAATGCCAGGCGGAAATAAATAGGTGATTGAAAAAAGAAAGGAGGGGGCTAGTAAACCGTGTTTTAAGGGCGGTTTACTTTGCTTGTTTGTTCTCGAGTATGGTTTCGTAGTAGGCGTGTTGTCCGTCTTCTCCGACGAAGTACGAGTTGATTACGTTCATGTTGGGGTAGCGTTTGGAGGCTTTTTGTTCGGCGAACCACTGCCAAGGCTTGCCCGGGTTTTCCGTCTTGCGGTTCTTGCCTGGCTTGCGGCCCAGCGAGGTTGCGGACCTTCGGCGCTTGCCTCTTTTTACGCGTACTCTGGCAACTATATAATCTTTGGTTGCCTTGTAGCCCAGCGACCGTGCCCGTGTTATGTTGGTTGGCTTGACTACGCGGGTCAAAGTGTTTTGTTTCCTCCATTTGGAGAGGCGTTGGCGCAGTTGGGGGCTACGTTCATTGTATTCTTTCTGGAATGTTTCACGAATGTATTTGTATGCTCCCATTTGTTAAGTTTCAACTCTTTGTTTTTTTAGTATCTTCGCGTGCGTTCGACGAACGGTTTCTTAACTTTTGCAGGGTCTTGTTCGGACTTGAATTTCTTGCGTTCTGGCATTTTAGTCCAGCAGTCCTTGCAGATTGCGCGGCGAATAGTTTTCGCAACGGTGCGCGTGCTTTTTACGCAGTTACGGCAGATTATTCGTTCGCAGTAGTGGCAGGGTTCGACGACGTGCGCTTCGTTTCCGCAGCGTTGGCATTTCATTGTTTTTTACATCTCCGTCGTTTACTTGGTTAAGGTTATTTCGATGCTGGACACCTTGCTGGGGCGACCGTCTTCCGAGGTAACGTCTTCAGTTGAGAGTACTATTTGCTGGATTTTCAACGAGGGGAAGAAACGGTTCTTGATTATTTCTTCAGTGTCGACTGCGCGGCTTATTGCATGTCCGCGTGCTTTGAGCTTGATTTCGTTTGCGCCAGTGTTTAACTGGGTTACTGCGGCGAGTACGTATGCCATCGCGTTCTTCTTTCCGATGTATATAGTGTTGCGGTCTGCGCCCGTGCGTTCGGGATATTGGCGGGGTGCGGGAGCCGGAGCGGTTTCCTCGCGGGTTTCTTCAGTCGTTTGCATTGGTTCTTCCATTTTGGTGTTTCACCTTTTTTAGGGCATCCTCGGTGTGATGCGTTTTCCGGTTATTGTTAATAGAGTCAGCAAGCCGTTTTTAGCGGAGGTTGAAGACGTTATTATTTGGGGGAGAAAGGGAATTTAATGCTATGCCCCCTCAATTTTAATCCGAATGTCTTTCAAAGTCAAGTTGATTATAAGCAACAAGGCCGTTTTCAAGAGGGTTGAAAAAGGGGCTACTGTGGGATCTGTTGCTGCTGAAACGGGTTTGAACCGCGAAACTTTTATTGCATTGCTTAACGGAGGGGTTGTGCATTCCCGCGAGCGCCTTAAGTCCGGTGACGAGTTGGAGTTGGTGCGAATTATTTATGGAGGGTGATTTTATTGCACGAAATGCATTTGGCTAGTGAGTTGATTGAAGAAGCGCGCAGAGAAGGGGACGACATCTGCGAAATAGAAGCGGAGGTGGGCGAGCTTGCGCCAATTACATGTGAAGAACTCTTAGAAGCTTTAGGCAAGTTGGTTGATTGGCAAGTGCGGCTTTCTGAAAAACAGGCTTGCGTGAAATGCGGCTGCGGCTTTGCAGGAAGGCCGTCTATTGTCGCGCGTGAGCACGACTTGGTGTTGTTCAAATGCCCTAAGTGCGGCCGCGTGCCTAAAGTCCTTGAAGGCGATGCAATTATCCTCAAAGCCGTTTTAAAAGGAGGCAAGTAAGCGTGTACACAGTGTTTGCACTGGGTTCGCGCGCGCTTGAAGGCGACTCTATTGCGTTAGACGCGTGCTTATTGCTTGCAGGTAAGATAAACGGCGTGGATTTTGCAGAGTGTGCTTCGCTGGATGAAGTGATTGCATTGGCAGGCCAGAAGAACGAACGCAGACTGGTAGTGGTTGATGCAGTAGTCGGATTGACCCAACCGCGTATGTTCGAGGGACTCGACTGCTTCGAAAACAATAGGCCTTCTTCTGCACACGATTTCGACGCCGGCTTTTTCCTGAAAATAGCGAAAGAAAGCGGCTTGATAGACGAAGTAATAGTAATCGGGTTACCGCGCGCGATGAAAAAAGAGGAAGCAGCATTGGCTGTTCGAACTATGCTTGAAGAATTTTTTTCAATAGGTTCGCAACCGGTTGGGAAACTCTGACGTTTCCACTGCCAACGCAGAGTATTTCGTTTTACTTAACAGAACGCCGTCTTGCTTTCGCCTTGCTCTGCACGCGTATCTTGCGTTGTTCCTTGCTGCGTCTGCGCGAAGCTTTGCTCTTCAAAACCATTTAGTTCACCTTTTTTTTGCATCTTAATGTGAGGAATTCCTACTTCCATGAATTCGCGCCCTGTTTTTACGTAACCGATTTTCTCGTAAAAACCAGTCGCCGAAATTTGGGCGTCCAGAATATATTCGGTAACTCTCCTTTTTCTTGCTTCCTTTTTGACTGCTTCAATCAAAGCGACGTCAATGCCTTGCTTTCGCCATTGCCGTAATACCGCCACGCGGCCTACTCTTCCGGTTTTACCTTCAATAACCACCCTGGCGGTTCCGACGGGTTTTCCGTCAACGCGTGCAAGCGCGTGAACTGCGCGGGAATCTTTTCCGTCGAGGTCTTCAGCCGCGTCAATGCCTTGTTCAACTGTGAACACGCCCCGCCTTACTTGCAGGCAATCGGCAATCTCGCTTTCATTGCGGCAAACGATTACTTCACGTCCGGGTTTCATTTAAATTATTTCCTTTCGAGCTTTAATTTAAGGAAGTGTGTTGCGCACGAGAAGCACGGGTCGTACGCCCGCACGAGCTTTTCGAGTTCCAACGAAATTTTTTCGTCGCTAAGGTGCAAGAGCCACGGCACGTACTCGCGGATGCTCTGCTCCAAGTGCCGCAGGTTCTGCGCAGTCGGCGTAACTATGTTTGCGTGCTCCACTCGTCCTGCGGAATCAAGTTCGTATTCGTGCAACAATATTCCCCGAGGTGCTTCTGTTGCGCCCACTCCCGTTCCGGCGCGGCCTTCAATGCGTGGCAGCGGCTCGTTCGCAATCGTTTTCGAAAGTTCTTCCAGAATTTCTATTGCGCGGTCGTGGAAGTGCACGAGTTCGATTGCCTGCGCAAGGTTGTTGATAAACGGAGAATGGTTCGGAAAGCGAACGCCTGTTTCTTCCGCCGCTTTCTTGGCGTCTTCCGAAAGCAACGGGTAATGGTTGTTTACGCGTGCAAGCGCGCCAACAAAGTAAGTAGAGTCGGCAAACGTCGCGAACTTTGCGCTCGAGTACGGCTTCAAGTATTCCCTTATTGCCGTGCGGTAATGCGTCTTATTTACTTGAATGCATTTTCCTCCGTCGGCTTGGCACTCGCTTGATTCAATCATTCCATCCATCAAAGGGTAATCGCCTTCTTGGAAAAGACACGCGTAGTGTGCGGGGATTTGGAAGTCAGGCGTTTGCAGCGAACCGAACGTCTTAACGCACTCCAGCGAAGCTTGCTTTGATTGCGTCACTTTGTTGCGCAACATTTCCAGCTTGGACTTTGTAGGAATGCTTGAAAATCCGCCAACCATTGCGTTTATCGAGTGGATTTCCCGTGCGCCTACTGCGTTAACTAGCTCGGTTGCAACGTGCTTGATTTCAAGCGCTTGCTGCACTTCCCGCGGGTGTTTGGACGCCATTTGAATCGCATTGTCGAAACCCAGGTAGTCGGGCAACGCCAAGAAATACAAGTGCAGCGAATGACTGGTTACGAACTGGCCTATCTGAAGCAGCTCGCGCAACAACATTGTCTGCCTAGACGGTTCGATGTCCAGCGCGTTTTCAATCGCCTGCAACGCGGTGTTCTGGTGTGCTTGTGAACAGAAGCCGCAAATACGCGCAGTTGTCAACGGAATTTCGTGAAATGGCTTGCTTTTTACCATTGCTTCGTAATACTGCGCGGCCTCGAAAACCTTCATCTTCACGTCCGTGACTTTCTTTCCTTCGAGTGAAACCGAGAGGTTGGCGTGGCCTTCTATCTTCGAAAGCCGCTCGATTCGGATCGTCTTTTTTTCCATTTTGCAGTCCCTGTTACGTCAAAGTTTTTTAACGAATTCTTCAAACTCCTTGTTTCGTCCGCTGAACCTTTGCAGCATCTGCTTGATTCGGCTGCGGGGCACGTTATACTTTTCAAGCAGGCCTACGAATGCAGGTAAGTTGGCGTCCCAAGATGCGCCCCTGCAGCCTTCGCACGCCGCGTTGTTGGATGGGCACAGTGCCTTGCAGCCGCCGTTTGTTATTGGCCCCAGGCAAGTTCGGCCCAGTTCGAATAAGCAGACGTTTTCTTTTATCTTGCACTCGACGCAGACCGGCTGCCTTTTTTCCCGAGGCCGTCTACCCAAGGCAAGCGCGCGCGCAACCTTGTGGAATTCCGTGCGTTCTACTGGGCAGCCGCGCATGTAGTAATCGACTTTCACGTGCGCGTCAATAGGCCTTGGACTTATCGAGTGCAGGTTCTTGCGAAAGTCCTCGCTGTAAACCGTGCGCTCGGCTTCGGCCTCGTTGCAAAACGACTTGATTGCGGGAATGCCTCCGTCGCAAGCACAGGCGCCTATTGCAACCAGAAAAGAAGTGCGTTCGCGGATTTTCTTCAGGAGTGGAACTTGTTCGGCGCGTGCTATTGCGCCTTCAACGAACGCGGCGTCCAACGCCGTTTTTTCGTCGCTTTTTTCCGAAACGAGTTCGAAGTCAACGAAGTCGATTGCCTTGATTGTTTCCATGAACTCTTCGGCCTTAAAAAGCTGGAGTTGGCAGCCGTAACAGGCCGTAAACGAAAAAACTCCCGCCCTGATTTTTTTGGTTTTCATTGAAGGTTATCATTCCATTACTTCTTTGGCTTCTTCGTAGTTGAACACCGGCCCGTCCCTGCAGACGTACTTGCCGTGCACTAGGCAGTGGCCGCACTTTCCTATTCCGCAGCACATCTTGCGTTCCAACGAAACGAAAATGCGTTTTTCGGAGATGCCGGTGTCTGCAAGCTGCGCCGCAGCCGCGTCAATCATTCGCGGGGGACCGCACACGAACGCCGTGCAGTCTTTGGACGGGGGCCTGTGTTTCATTGCCTCGTGGACGAATCCTACGCATTCTTTCCATCCTTTGCACTTATTGTCTATTGTGCGGGTTACTTTCAACCCGCGTTTGGTCCATTGCTTGATTTCGGAAGTGAAAACGAATTCGTCAGGGCTTCTTGCGCCGTAGTAAAGCGAAAGGCGGCCGAACTTTTTTTTGTTGCGGAGCGCGTGCTTGACTGCCGAAGCCAGCGAAGCCATTCCGAAGCCGCCTGCGACGAAAACAAGGTCGCGGCCCGTCATTTTCTCAAGCGGGTAATGCGTGCCAAAAGGCCCGCGCACGCCGACTTCATCTCCTTTTTTCAAATTAAACATTGCCTGCGTGACGTCCCCGACGTTTTTTACCGTCAGTCCCAATGCCTCGCCTGGCGCTGAGGAAATCGAGAACGGGCTTTCACCGACTCCTATTACCGAGAGTTCGACGAACTGGCCTGGTTCGAAGAAAAACGCTTTTTTTCCGCCTTCTTCAAGCGTGAACGTCCTAATGTCGCGTGTCTCGTCTTTCAATCCGATGATTTTCGCTTTTTCGGGAATATAGGAACTTATTTCAACCACTTTAGTGCAACGTCTGCAGTCGATACTTTAGTCGGGCAGTGCAACGAACAGCGGCCGCAGCCTGTGCAACTTGCTTCGCCGAACTTTTCTTTAAACCAACCCAGCTTGTGCTGGACGCGAATCAATGCCTTTTCGCGATTGCCTTTTCTAAAAACGTGGTCTCCTGCAGTTCGGGTGTAGTCGTTCAACACGCAGCTCGTCCAGTGCCTGCATCGCGAGCCCTCGCCTTCAAGCGTGCAGTCGTCTTCAACGTCGAAGCAAGTGCACGTTGGGCAGACGATGTTGCACGCTCCGCAGTTTAAGCAGCCTGAAGCAATGGCGTCCCAAAAACCTTCGTTTTCTTTAAGTGCAAGCAGCTTGTGCTTGGATGCGTTAATCGCGCATGGCTCTTCCTGTAGCGGTTTGGCGTTGCTTTCAACCAGTGTTTCGCTTGTTTGGGCAGCCAGCTTTTTTCCGACGCGGGTCTTTGCTTCCAACAGCCATTCTTTTCCCGCATCTTCAAGTTCAACGTCCGCTCCTTTAGAGTGCCGCGTTCCCATTGCGTCGCAAAAACACGAGGCCGCAGGCTGCGGGCAGTTCAACGCAATAATTGCAGTGCCTTCGCGCCTGCGCCAGTAGTTGTCCGACGAGTCGTCGTTGAAGAACTTGTCCAAAACCTTGAGTCCGTGCACGTCGCAGTGGCGTAGTCCGAAAAGCACGCGGTCGCACTCCAAGTTTTCTTCTGTTGCCTCGTATTTTCCTTTGGCGGCTCTGAACCTAAAGAGGTCTTCGCGAGGTGGGAGAAAAAACTTTTTGGCAGAGTAAGATGGCAGGGATTCAGTGAAAAGCGGGAATGTAGATGGGAAGATGAAATACCTGGTTTCGCGCCCGTCTGCAATTGGCGCCAACACTTGGCGATTGGGCTCTGCGCGCTTTAATTCAAGCAGAAAATCCCGCGCTTTGTTCTTGGGTAAGGCAAGCATTCCGTAATCGAAAGTAGCTAGGCTGTCAACGTATAAAAAATCCCCGCTTATTTCTTCAGTGCTTTTTTTACGAGTTTCCAGCCTGCGGGTAGCAGCGACAGGATAACCACTGCGATTACTGCGAGTGTGGCGTATTCAGCTGCGTCGGGAATGAGTCCGCCTACGAAGAAACCGGCCAGTGTTACCGCCGTGACCCAGAATACTGCGCCTAGAATGTTGTAGGCTGCAAAGCGTGAGTACTTCATGTCCCCCACTCCTGCAAGTACGGGTGCGAAAGTGCGGACGACGGGAACGAATCGGGCGAGAAAAATGGTTTTGCCGCCGTGTTTTTCGTAGAATGCGCGGGCTACTTCGAGGTTTTCGCGTTTGAAAAACATTCCGTCTTCTTTTTCGAACAATTGCTTGCCGTACTTGCGGCCCAGCAAGTAGCCCAGCGCGTCGCCGGTAACTGCGGCAACGCAGCAAACCAAGATTACCAATTTCAGATCAAGAATGTTTTTGGCCGCCAGTATGCCTGCTGAAAAAAGAAGGGTGTCGCCAGGCAGGAAAAAGCCAACCAGCAGGCCTGTTTCCGCGAACACTATGCCAAATAGCGCAGCGTAGCCGAACGAAACTAGGATTGCCTCGATGTCGAAGAGCATTGTGCCTAGCACTCAACAGTTGCCTGCTGCAGCCGGAGCTGCGCTTGAAACAGCTTGGCTGCACGCTGCAGGCGGCGTCTTGAATGCTGCGCAGATCCCTTGCTTGAAGGCATCTGCACTGCGGGCGCCTTCGTAGCGCACTCCGTTTATCATCAGCGTAGGCGAGCCGCTTACTCCGTATTTGGCAGTGACCTCCATTTCGGTCTTTATGAGCGAAACGCCTTCGGACGTAATGCAGGCTTCCATTGCCGTTGCGTTTATGCCTGCCTTGGCTGCTGCTGACTTCCAGCACGTTGTGTATGCTTCGGGGTTGCTGTATTGCGGGTAGCACTCTGCGTTTATTGTCCGCACGTAGTTCCAGAGTACGGTGGTGTTGTAGTTTTTGGCTACGCATAGTTGGCGAATGTCTTCGGTTCCTTCAGTTGGACCGTGGAGTGACTGGACCGAGTCGAGCGTGTCGCCTATGTGGGCAATATACCTTATCTTGATGTCGGCAGAGTCCTTGAGCAACGGGATTACGGGGTCCATTGCCTGTTCCGCCTGCACTCCGAACGGACAGAAGCTCATTACGAACAATTCAACAACCGGCTTGTCCGTCTTTTGAGGAGTGGCGGCGGGCTTGGCGGGTTCAGGGGTCGGCACCGGCTTGTCCAAGTCGAAAGTTGTTCCGACTAAAAGCAGTCTTCCGTTTTGTGAAGCGTAGGCCTCGGGCTTCTGCAGGGTTTCGTTGCCCTTGTTTATGGACATGTCGAGCTTGTACAACCCGTTCTCTTCGGTTACCGAGTTTAAGACCGCGGTGACCCCTTGGGCTGCAAGCAGGTTTTCGTTCAGGTACTTGACCGCCTTTTCTCCTGCCGCTTGGCCGCTCAACTGCCCTTGCAGGGGAACCGTTGAAGGAGTGGAAAGGGAAGCGGTTGAATTGGCTGCAATCGCGGGTTGTACGGGATTAAGAAGAGCGTGGCCTGCGAACCCGATTAACAGCCCGCCTATGAGCGCGACTGCCGCGTAAAACAAGAGCTTGTTGTCTAAGGGCAAGGGCGTCGGTGCGGCCGCGTGCTCCGGCTTGTGTTCGTGCGCGGCGTGCTCGTGATGCCGGTGTTCTTCATGATAAGGATGTTCCGGTTGTCCGTGTTGTTCTTCGCCCATAAATCAATGCCCACCTTTTGGTTTTTAAATTACTGAAAAGTCCGCTAAAAGTCGGATTAGATTAAATACGCGCCTGTCAAATTAATTAACTTAACTAATTGGTTAGGCGGTGTGTTTTTGGTCAAGTGCTTCAATTGTGCGGGAAAAGCGGTCGTGGAATTGTCTTACGCTGGCGCCGCCTTCTGCCAGCCCTGTTTTTTCAGGCATTTCGAACGCCTAGTGCGCAAAGCCAACCGCGAATTTCGCCTTGTCCGCAGAGGCGACCGCATTGCGGTTGCCGTTTCGGGGGGCAAGGACAGCGCCGCGCTGCTTTGGTCCGTAAAATACTTGGCGGAACTGGCAGGCGACGTGCGCGTCTTTCCGGTTTTAGTAGATGAAGGCATAGCCGGCTATCGTCTGCATGCGATTGTTAAAGCAAGGCAGTTGTGCAAAAAACTTGGGTTTGGCCTTAAAGTCGTTTCTTTCAAACAGCTTTTCGGCAGGCAATTGGACGCTATTATACGAAAACGCGATTCCGGAAAATCCAAGGGCGAAGGGGCGTGCGCCTACTGCGGCGTGCTTCGGCGTAAGGCATTGGAGAAAACGGCGAAGCAACTGCGTTGCAACAAGCTTGCATTGGGCCACAACGCAGATGACTTGGCGCAGACTTTCTTGATGAACCTGCTTAAAGGCGAGGCGGGTCGCAATGCGCGTTTGCGTTTGAACGACGAAGGCGATTCTCCGTTCGTAAGACGCATCCGGCCTTTGACCTTCGTTCCCGAGCGCGAGTGCGCGTTGTTTGCGTTAATGAACGGCCTTCCATTTCACTTGGGAGAATGTCCTTACTCAACTGAGGCTTTCAGGGGCACGGTCAAGGACTTTTTGAACGAAGCCGAGTGCAGGCACCCTGGAACCAAGCTCAAGTTGTTGAACTCGTTTTTGGAATTGCGGAACGCAGTTGTTCCAAAAGACGCAAGTGCGGTAAAATGCCGCGAGTGCGGAGCGCCTTCGTTCAATGAAACGTGCCGCGCCTGCCAACTGACGCGGGCTCTAAACGGAGGCAAACCGCGTTCAAGGTCAGTCAAACGTCGGTAATGCATGTTTAAATACTTGTTTTTGCCAAAAAAATTCACTGATTCTCTGTTAGTGGGGCAGTTGGATTCTATTACGAACGATTAACAAAATGGTGTTATCTAAATATGGGTTTGAGACCGGCTAAGACAATTCGAAGGACTGGAACGCAGGCGTGGACGCGCATTTCACAGCGCAGGCCTCGCAAGAGTTTCGTTAAAGGCGCGCCGCGGCCTAAAGTAAGGCAGTACGACATGGGCGTTGACAAGAGGTTCGACTTTGAAGTTGACTTGGTTGCCCAAGTTCCTATTAATCTGCGCGACAACGCAATCGAAGCCGCGCGCCAGATGTGCAACAAGTGGGTTGAGAAAAACCTGTTAGCCAACTATTTCTTCAAAGTAATGCATTACCCTCACTATGTAATACGTGAGCACAGCGCGTTGGGAGTTGCCGGCTCCGACCGTATTTCCAAGGGAATGAAGCTTGCCTTCGGCAGGCCCAAAGGCCGCATGGCGCCTATCCGTAAGGGAGACGTAGTATTCCGTGCAAGGTGTTACACTGCAGGCGTGCCGATTATAAAACAGGGTTTTGATCGCGCGTTACGCAAAATGAGCGGATTGTACAAAATAAGAGTGTGCGATATTTCCAAGGATGCTTCCAACCTCGCCAAGAGCGTTGCAGGAGTTGCAATGAAGAAACGCGAGGAAGCAAAACCGGTTGCCGAAGCAGCCGCTGCTGCAACGCCTGCCGCCGAGAAAGGCAAGGGTGCCGCAGCGCCCGCGGCCGCCGCCGAGAAAGGCAAGGCAGCCGCTCCTGCGAAAGAGGAAAAGAAGAAGTAACCTCCTCTCCGGAAACCATTTTTTTTTAAAGGAGGGCGGGACGAAACCTGCCCCTTTTTCTACCTGCCGCCAGCTGCAAGGCCGGTTAACTGAGGGAGGTCGCGTTTTGAAGGGGGCTACTGGCAATTCAAAGAGCGCCGCCGCGCTCTTTGAGTTTGAAGAGCCGGGCGCGGCTCTTCAAAACCCACTGGCAAGTCACTGCAACAAGCCTTTAAAGAGTTAATCGGCTACTTTCCCTTGAGGGAATAGAGTGTTAAGTGAAGCAAAACCATTCGTAAAGTGGGCGGGCGGCAAGCGGCAGCTTATGAACGAGCTCACCAAAGGATTGCCAGTATTTAGGAACTATCACGAGCCGTTCCTTGGCGGCGGGGCCGTGTTCTTCCGGCTTGAGGCCGAAAACCGTTTAAAGATGTGCGGTTTGCCGCAGGCAAACCGACATGTCGCAGAATCTGCGGATTTTGCGCACACCGCTTTCTTGAGCGACTCTAACGCGGAACTAATCAACGCCTATCGTACGATAAAAAGCCACGTTTTCGAGCTGATGGCCGAACTCGCGCTTCCAAAGTACGCCAATAATTCCACTGCTTACTACGCGGTTCGTGCGTCAAAACCTGTTTCCGATATCGGTCGGGCGGCGCGTTTCATCTACTTGAATAAAACCGCTTTCAACGGGTTGTACCGCGTAAACTCCAAGGGCGGTTTTAACGTTCCATTCGGAAAGTACGCCAATCCCAAGATACTCGACAGTGAGAACTTGATCAGGGTACACCGCGCGTTGCAAAAAGACGAGTTGTACTGCGGCGATTTTGCTGTTGTATTGAATAATGCCAAGAAAGGAGACTTGGTTTACTTCGATCCCCCTTACGTCCCGGTTTCGAAGGCGTCCAGCTTCACGGGATATACTGAAAAAGGCTTTTTTGAAAGTGATCAGGAAAAGCTATTGGCGACCGTTAGGGAACTTGATGCTCGGGGCTGTTACGTGTTGTTGAGCAACTCGTTTTCGGATTTTACGCGCGATCTTTACGCCGAGTTTGAGCTTGAAACGGTTTGCGCCAACCGGGCAATTAACTGCAAGGGAGACCGGCGTGGGAAAGTAAAGGAACTAATTGTCCGGAACTGGGAACCCCAAATAGCTCAAAGGAAGCTCGTAGAAGAAGTAATCACAATCAACTGACTTAATGTAGTCCAGGACGTCCTTGTACTCTGGCTTCTTGAACCAATCGTTTAGCACGTACGCATACTTTACCTTAAGGCCAATCGGTTCGAACAGCTTCTTGTACTGCCTTAACTTGAAGCCACAGGTCTGAAGCTTTTCATCAACTGAACCCGCCACCGTTTGAAACTCGGTTTCGATTATGAAAAGCGTCTTGTCCACCAACACGAGAACCACGTCGTCCGACAACAGTCTTTTCGATATGAACCTGCGGTAATCCGCGCCCATTGGCTGCAGTAGTTTGGAGTAAAGCTTGTTCTTCTTGTAAAGCAAGGCAACTTCCTTTCCGCGATACTCGACCGAGTCGCCCTTAACACAAAAGTCAGGCAGTCTCGCGATAACCGTCGCCAAATCAGTCCGCTTCTCAAAACGAAGCCCGTGCCTAAGCGGCGTCCTGCCCTCCGTTCCCCTGCGAATCATAACCTTGATATAATCGCTACGGATTTATTTGGGTATGGAATACCAACCAAAAACGCCCGGTGACGGCTTAAAACCACCGAAGGCGCGGGCGTTCAAAGAATTTCTTACTAAAAAAGGAGTAGTCATCGGCGTTTTTCAGGGGCGACGAGGAGCAAATTCCGACTTGGACATTATTGTCAAATATCGAGAGGCGGGCAAGCGAGTGAGGACGCCTCAACATTTGCACTGGGCAATAGATTTGCTGATAAAGAAAGAACACAATCGAACTCTTACTTTGGAGTTTGTCAAGTTTTTGCTAGGGATGTGGGATAAGACAGAGCCGTTCGGAAACCAAACGCAGCAGCAAGAATGCGAGTTGAAAGTCAGCACCAAACACAATATTGAACAATTCGAAAAACTCGACAGTTACGGCGAATACAGCGTTGAATTCATAGCCAAAGTATTGGAACTGATTATGATTCAAGAAAAGACTGGTTTGGCCAAGGCGTTCATGTTTAGAAACTTACTGCAGGCAATCTACGATGAAAAAGACATTTTCTCAATCGTGTCTTCGGCAGGTTATCGCGGCAAACGGGCTTAGCGGGCTGGGTGTATTAAGAAGTTGAGACCTTGCGCGTCAGCATGCCTTGTTTTGTTCACGTTTTGTCGGGAACCAAGTTTTTTTAACCGCGGTTGCGTTACGCTTTGACGGGGTATTGCAACAGTGTTTTCGTTTGCCGTCGGGCTTGTATTGTTGGAGGCTTTCGGCGACTTGTGGTTCGTAGTAAAGATAATCGCGTTTTCCTACTTGTTGTTCCAGTTGTACATGATGTTCCGCGAGAACCAGGTTCTCTTCGGGCTTGCAGTGATAGTGGCCGCTTATTTTTTCTTCATCCACGCGGTTTCCGTGGTTTTTCTGCTGCTTGCGTTCTTCTTGTTCGTGGTATTCGGTAACCAAGTGCAGATGCTCGTGCAATTCGGTTTGGAACCGATTCTCGGCGCGTTTGGCATAGGAGGACACAAGCATCAATTTGAACAGAGCGAAGCCATGCGTCTTGAAGAAAAAATGTCGGAAGGCCAGCCCTTGAACCAGGCCGAGCAGGATTTCATGGAAGGCTGGACTGCCAAGCAGATGAAGGCACAGCAGAATACGGGAATGATGCAGGAGCAGCTGATGCGGCGAAGAATGATGTAGTGATATTTCATGTTGTTCCTTGAAGAATTGCAGTGGGTTTGGTGGATAGTCGTATTCCTTATGGCGTATTACTACTACAATTGGGCGCAGGAGCACCTGGCGTTTTCGCCGCTTCTTACAATGGTGGTTGCAGCGGTCTTGATTTACTATTTGGTGATAGTCTATCCTTGGGCCGGGTTCATAGGCTGGATTTTATCGATTTTGATGTTCTCGGGAATACTGTACTTTGGTTCGGTGTTTGCGCCGTTTTTGTTCAGGTTCGTGCATAAGAAAAAAAGGGGTTTGGAATAAATGGTTGAAAAAATGGGTTTCTTGGAACTGTACAGTTTTGCCAGCGCTCACCGCGCCAAGTGGTTCAACCCCAAGTGGCGCTTGGCCGTAATAGTCGTTGCAATAGCTGTTTCGTGGATAACTTGGCAGTACTTGCTTTCCGAATATCCGCAAGTCAGCGGGCAGGTTGTTTCCAACCTTAAAGAAGGAGTTTCCTTAGGAGAGCGCGTGTTTTCGTGGTTTGCAGGCGGAATGATGTTCGGAGCACTGCTTTACGCGGTAATGCTTGAAGGCGAGTTTATCCTCGGCACGCGCAAGCTTTACGCAGAACTTGCTTCGGAGTTCAAAAAAGTCTTTGGCGCGACCAATAGCGGTAAATTGAAGAAATCGCTTGCCAAACGCAGGCTTTAAATCGTCGAGTTTACAAAATTATTTCCTAACATGTTCGAACAAGCGTTTCTGCCGGCGTTGTTGTACACTGACTTCGGAGAAGCCTTTGGCTTGGTTGCATTAATCCTGGTTTTCTTCACGTTGTACAACCTGTTGTCCAATAATTTTATACGCCACCCGCTACTGGCCTTGCTGGTTACTGCGTTGATAATCTTCCTGTTGGTGTTGCCTTACGATTGGTTCAAGTACTTGTTGTTCGCGGTGTTGGTAATGTACGGCTTGTTCACCGTAGTCGACCCCAAAAAATGGTTTTAAGTTGTTGGTTTAAATGATTGAAACTTCGTTAGGATTTTTAAGCGACCCCGAGATTCTGGGTTTTCTTGCAGTCGGCGCAGGCGTAGTTTACTTTGCAGAATACGGCGATCCCATGCTTTCCTTGTTGTGCCTGGGCGGGCTTGCTTTCTTTACCTTCAAAGTCGATTTCTTCCTGACTACTGCGTTAAACGTAATAGGCGGTATTAGGGGCATTTTGATGGAGTGGCTTGCGTTCCTGGGTTAAAAAATGGATTTTACCTTTCTATTCATAGCAGTCCTTATGGTTATTGCAATGCAGAGCGGCTTGTGGTGGCTTGCAGTGGGGTTGTTGGTGCTGCTGTTTTTGAGCGCAAAAAGCAAGCTGATGATTGTTGCTGCAATTGCAGGCGGCGCAACTGCCGGCGTGGGCTTTCTTTTAGGGCCTTCGACTCCGCCATGGGCTTACTTAATAGGCTTGTTCGTCGTACTCGTTTTGCTAGTCAAAGGCGATTCCGCAGGTCCTGAAGCAGGCGCTTACGGCGGTTACGCAAGGTGAGTGAAGGTTTTGAACGCAATAATTACGTTGATTCTGTTGATTGTCGTGTTGTTCTTCTTACAATCCGGGCAGGTGTTCTTCGCTTTCTTGTTCATTGCCGGGTTGGCCGTCGCGCTGATGATGGAAAGCGGCGGAGAACGCGCGCCCACTTCGCCACGGCCTTTTAACTCCGGCTTGGATGGCACTGAGAAAAAGGCGTTTGGCGGCGAAAAGGAAATTGGCGAGCGCTTCGGGTACTTCATTAACTTTATCGGAAACCTGTTCGGCGCTTTCTGGGGTTCGTTCGGAAAAGAGCCTGAAAAAAAGAAGGACGACACGCCAACTTTGGTGGTTCAACTCAAGAAGTAAGCGTTTCAAGAATTTGCTTGAACTATTTTTTTAGGCTGAAAGCTTCAGGTTCAAACCGCGTTGGTAAGCTTCAGCAATTTTACGGTGATGTTCTGCTTCGCGTTCGTAGTCGGTAATCACTTTTGCAAGGGCGTCTTAGAGGCCCTTAAACGACGTGAACGGGGTTGGACGTGGTGTGCAACCCGCTTGAACACTTCGCATGCTTCAAGTGAGTGGTTAGGGTGGACAATAATAGTACGATTCTCGTGTATTCTTGCCGCCCACGTTGGGCGTGTGTCCGACCACGCGTATAATTTTAAAGGGTCAACAAAGTAGTGTCTGCTGTCACTTGCGGCTAATAATAAGGCGCAAGAATGGTTGCGTTTCAGTTGAGGAAAATCATTAAGTGCGCCAGCTTTTCACTTAACTGTAGGCATCCCTTTTTTTTGCAGAAAAATAGTTCCATCTTTGAAGGATTCTCGGTTTGCTTTTATGAAGTCCGCGTTTTCTTGCGTTTCTCTGGCGAGGCGAGCGTGTTTTTCAATTGCTCTTTTTGCGCCCTATTGCGTCCAAGTTTTTTTTGTGCGCATCTTTTGGAGGAGTTTCCGTGCGATGCGGTCCTTTTTCGCGGGCGGTTATCCTAGTTTCGGCCATTTTTGTTCACTGCATATTCGGCCGCATGAGCATTTCCTTGTTTGTTTCAAGGATTTTCTTGTTGATGTCCTGATATTACTTGGTTCTGGCCGAAAGTCACTTCATTTTGAGCCGCATGAGCATTTCCTTGTTTGTTTCAAGGATTTTCTTGTTGATGTCCTGAAGTGCTTTAAGAAGGGCAATGGTTTCATCCATTTTGCCTGTGAGTTCTCCTGACGTGGTTTTGGGCATTGCAGTCATGAGGCCGTCTGCTTCTGCTTGCGCATTTCGCGTGGCTGTTTTGCCTATTGCCATTGCCTTTTCTTCTTCGCCGGAAATGCTGGTCATTTCAAACTTCGGCATTTCCTCAACAGGCTGCACCACTGACTCTGCCTTGGGTTCTTCGGCTTGTACTGGCGGCAGTTGTACTTCGGTTGCGCGTTCGATTGCCTCGGTGTAGACCTCATCAGGGTTAGGAACCCCGAGTGCTTCAAGGTTTTTCTTGATTTCTTCTTCAGGCAGTCCGCGTGCTTTCATCTGCCTTACTATTACTTTAATGTCCATTGTTGAAACAAATACGGCAAAATGGTTTTTAAAACCCTGTTCCGTTGTGGTATACGGGGTTTTTTGCGTAATGGAACTGGACTTGCCTTACGGGCCGTGGACTCGCTTGGTTACGGCTCAGTGGGGAAAATATCCGCTAGCGATTTACCAGAACCCCGAGAAGCTAGTTATGCTGATGGTTTTCGAAAAACGCGACGAAAACGTTACTGGCGCGGTAATGCTTTTGAAGAAAGTTTTTTACGCCGAAGGCGACCTCGCGCGTTTCATGCAGGCCCAAAAGCGTGAAGTTACTTTGGTTGAAAAATATTCGAAAGACAATTCCGGGCGTTACCTCATGGTAGGCGCCACTCCCGAGTACTGTGCGTATTCCCAAGACGCTTTGGTGGGCGTGCTTAAAAAACAGTATTTGGAGCTTGAAGGCGTTGCGTCGTTAACCAAGGACACTGCGTCGGCTTATGGGTTCAAGTTGACCGACTTTAGTTTGGTTGATGAAGCGCAGACCCAGTTGCTTTTGGGAGACCCGTTCTCGCTTTTCGCGTATACCTCCGCAGGCGGAACCGGCCCGGGCACTTCGGCGGAAGCTGCGCTGCATTTTCCCAAGTTGTTGCTTGGATTGGACCGCGAGAAGAAAGAATTTGAAATAAAGCTCGACTCTCTCTACAACGCGGCCATAACCGGTGGAACGCGCGAGTCCAGACGGCATTTGATGCACGTTATCATAGAAGGCGCGCTGCAAAACGGCGTGACCGTACTCATATTCGATTCAGGCGATTCCTTCAGGGGGTTCGGGCTTCCGAACCGGGATTCGGCAAGCTTTTCCGAGTTCGGAATGTCGGGAACTCCAACCGGTTTTCCGTTCAAGGTTTTCGAACTCGGTGAAGGACTTTATGTTGACTTGAGCAAAATAGATGCGGACGCTTTCCTCCGCGGGTTCTACTTGTCTGGAAGCGAGGTGGCCGAACCCATAAAAGCGGCTTACGACGCCAAACGCGCTTCGCTTTTCTCGCTTTCGGACGTCATAAACGAATTGGCTTCAATGAAGGAGTCGAAAAGCGTTTCGATGTTCAACCTTCGCCGGGCAGTCCGCGTGCTTCAAGTGCTCCAGAAAATGTATCCTTCGTTGTTTGCCAAAAACATTTCGGCCGACTTGGCCACGCCTTGGCGGGACGCAGTAGGTAAAGTGTTGTTGCTTAACCTCAAGAAATACCCTCTTGAGATACAACGCATGCTCATTGCTACGGTAATTGAAGCGATTCCCGTTCCGCCGTCTGCTTCGCTTTCTTTAGTGCTCGCTTTTGAAAACGAGGCTTCACAGGTGTCCAACGAAATCCAGTCCGCGTTGTCCAAGTACCGCGGACAAGGCGTAGGCATATTGATGCACGAACAGCACGAAGTTGACGTAAGACAGTTCGGCGAACTGACTGCCGCCTTCGAGTCGATCGGCATGGAGGCAATAGGCGCACAAAAAGGAGAACGGCCACTGCGGTTTGCCTTGCGCCCGACGTACTCGCAGTGCACTGAAAAACTTTCCTCCGACTCTGCAATGGCGTCCGTAACCGCACCGGTTGCAACTGCAATTCAAAAGCCGCCGTTGCCTGTTGCTTCTCCAGTTCAGGAGAAAAAGCCGCTGTTCAAATTCTTTGCCCCTAAAAAAGAAGTGTCGACCGCGCTTGTACACGCACCCGTGCAACAGGCGCTCGAGTCGGCTGCACAAAAACCCGCTCCCCATCTGGTTGCAAAGGAAACGCCTGTACCAAAAACTACTGAACAAAAGAGGGAAGAGGAAGAAATGCCTTCCTTCGAAAACGTGTAGTCGTTTTTAATTATTGGCGCTATTTCTTCCCGAGCTTTTCTTCCAACAGTTCGCGCACTTGGTTTATTGTCGCGTACTCCAAGGGGTTTATCGAGTCTATTACGTACTTCATTTCAAGAACTTGCGAGTGCGTGGCGTCGAGTTTTTCTTCAAGCGCCTTGACTTTTTCCTTGAGTTCTTCCGAAGCGGCTCCCGAGTCGGGCCTGCTTGCTGCTGCTGCAGATGCGCGCCCTCCGCTTTCTTCGAGCTTGTGCAACTTGTCGTTAAGCGTAACCATCGTCCTTCCCAAGACGTCCTCGTTCTTTTCCATCACGCGGATCTTCTGGGCAATCAAATTTATTTTGGAATCAAGCGTCCGCAAGTCCGCTTTAATTGCGTCAAACGGCCTTATTGGTTCGGGCATGCCAAAACTCACCTGAAGAAACGAATTCAAAGAGACTTATTAAACCCGTTCCCAAAACCAATTTATCGGCCCTTGCAGTAACAAAAAGGCATGAAAACAACCGCGTTTCTTTTGGACGTAGAAAACGCTTCCTTAAACAGTCGGCCTTGCTTGCGCCTTTTCCTTAAAGACTGCATTAGCGGACGCAGTTTTCCGGCTTACGAAACCTCGTTCAAGCCGTACTACTACGTGCTCCCCGAAAAAGGCACGGACTGGGAGTCGCTGCGCAAGAAAATACTTGACGTGCGCGTCCAAGGCCGCGAAGGGCAGTATTCCCCTTGCCGCGTTGAAGAAGTAGAGAAAATGCTCTGCCGCAAGTCCGTGAAAATGCTGAAGGTTTACGCCGACGACCCTCTGGCGATTTCCAAGCTTCACGAAGCAACAAAGCCACTGGGCCAGAGTTACGAGCACCGCATTTCCTTTCCCAAACGCTTCCTCATCGACTTGGGTTTAATTCCATGTTCGGCGTGTGAAGTTGAGCTCGAAGGGAAGGTCGTTAAGTCAATCAAGCCCGTGGATTCTGTTGAAAAACCGCTTTCTCTAAACGTGCTTGCGTTCGACATCGAAGTGCACACTCCGGCAAACGCCCCCGACCCTGCAAAAGACGCGGTGATAATGATTTCACTTGCGTCGCCAAGCGACTCGCCTATCGTGCTTTCCTACTCTAAGAAATTCGAGTCCGAATTCGTCCAAGTCCTGCCATCGGAGAAGGCGTGCATCGAACGCTTTTGCGAAATACTGCGCGAAAAAAAGACGGACTTGTTGTGCACTTACAACGGCGACGCATTCGACTTGCCCTTCTTGCAAAAACGCGCCCAAAAAATCAAGGCCTCTTTCTATCCGGGTCGCGTGCTCTCTAGAGTGCAGACGCGCCAGGCAGGACTGCGCCCGGTAACGCGGGTTCCAGGAAGAATCCATTACGACGTCTACTCTGTAGTCAATTTCCTCAGCACAGTAGGCGCAATAAGGCTGCCCCGCATGACGCTGGGCCACGCCTATGCAGGAATACTCGGCAAGCAAAAGACGGACATAAACAAGCTTGACATCCACCGCGCTTGGGACGCCGGCGGCGCTGCACTAGAGCACTTGGCCAAGTACAACCGCGACGACGCGATTTCCTGCCTCGAGCTCGCTCAGCACACGCTTTCATTGGAAACGGAGTTGTCGCGGCTCAGCGGCGAAACCCTTTTCGAAACAACGCGTAGTACAACCGGCCAAATGGTGGAAACCCTGCTAATGCGCCGGGCGTTTGAACACAACGAAGTGATTCCCAACAAGCCCCGCGAACCCGAAGTCCAAGCAAGGCAACAAAACCCTATTGAAGGAGCGTACGTAAAAACCCCCGAACCCGGAGTGTACGAAAACCTTGCAATGCTGGACTTCAAATCAATGTATCCCTCGATAATAATCAGCCACAACATCGACCTCCAGTCCCTCAACTGCACTTGCTGCCCTAAAGAAAAACGCAGCGTTTCCCCCCAAGGCCACTGCTTTTGCTCGAAACAAAAAGGCCTGATTCCCACCACTCTTGAGGAAATAGTTGAAGCGCGGCGCGAAGTCCAAGCCCGCATCAAGAAAACAGGCAAGGACGGCGCGGAATACCCCCAACTCCACGCCCGTCAACTCGCTCTTAAGATTTTAGCCAACAGCTATTACGGGTTTCTAGGATACGCCCGCTCGCGATGGTACTCACGCGAATGCGCAGAAAGCACTACTGCCTGGGCGCGGCAGTATATTCACGAGACGATTGAAAAAGCCGAAAAAGCCGGTTTTAAAGTTCTCTACAGCGACACCGACTCCACGCTCCTACAATTCAAAAAAGGAGGCGAGAAAACAATCGCCGAATTCTGCAAGAAAATCAACGCCTCGCTCCCGCAAGGAATGGAGTTGGAGCTCGAAGACCTTTACCCGCGAGGCATTTTCGTTTCGAAAAAACACGGCGAAACCGGCGCCAAGAAAAAATACGCGCTCATAAACCGCGAAGGCAAAATCAAGATACGCGGCTTCGAACTGGTGCGGCGCGACTGGAGCCGCGTTGCAAGAAAACTACAACGCAAAGTCCTAGAAGAACTCCTAGGCGGCGGAAGCGTTGAAAAAGCCAAGGAACTCGTCCGCCGAGCAATTGAAGAACTAAAAAACGGAAAAACCCCGTTGGAAGACTGCGTGATCTACACGCACTTGCGCAAAAAAGCGGCTTCCTACGAAATAATGAGCCCGGAACTCTCGGCACTCAAAAAAGCCCAGGCAGCAGGCCTGCCTTACTCCGAATTTTCTACAATAGCCTACGTAGTAACCCGAGCGGGAAAAACCATTTCCGAAAAAGCACAGCCCTTGGAACTCGCTAAAGACTACGACTCCGACTACTACGTAAACAACCAAGTCCTTCCAGCAGTGCTCAAAATACTCGGCGCGCTGGGAGTCAACGCCGAAGACCTCAAAGCAAAAGGAACCCAAAAAGGACTAGGAGAATGGTGAAACCGTGGGAGTGAAAAAACCTCGCAAACCCGAAAAAGAGCCCCTCTGAAGAAAAGGAGGCGTGCTAACCGCGTTCTACAACGATACCTCTAGCGAAAAATCTGCGTTCAAGGCCGAGAGTAGAAAACAGTTTGACCTGCCCATAAGCATCCAGCCGCCTAAAATAATTCCGGCCGAAACTGCGCACGAAATGTACGCGCACCTCTACCGGCACACTGTAAGAACCGGCAAGGGGAAGCCGGTAGTTTCAGAAGTCTCGCTGAAATTCGACGAAGCAAACAAACGGATAGTGATTCACCCTGAACAAATCAAGAGCATAAAAGCGACGTTCGACCTCTTCAACCGCTTGCGGAAAGAACGGCCCCGGCTTGAAAAAGAAATACGGGAAATCAGTGCAATGCGTTTTCTTAAAGATTGCGCTCGAAATTACGGCCTAATATAAATGATACGGTTTCCGTAGCTGAAAAGCGACACTCCAAAAGCGCCGTAGCAATGAATTCCAAATTGATTGCAGCATGCGCCAATAGGCTGGTGGAACTGCAATTCCAGTCGCCTTATCAACCCTTTTTCAATGCTTTCGATCGCCTAAGTAAATTGCACAGCGACGGGCATATCGATTTGTCCGCGGGCAACCTTACGGATGATGGAAGGTACTTAGCATTTGCAGTTGTTCCGAGCCTTGATGTTGATGGCGGTTACGATGCCCACACTCACCCGACGTTTGGCCATCCAATTCTGGGGCGCGCATCCGGGATTGATTTCAGATCGCATAGCCGCCGTTTTCCAGTACTTGATCTAAATAATAGTAGGGCTGTATTTAAGGTCGTGCACTTTCCCTTGCGGCCGCTTCTCGAACGGTTGCGCGAACGAGAAAACAGCTCGCGCGTCCGCAGACAGGCGGCAAACGAAGCTGCCAAAGGAATAATCGGCTTTTCCTACTGCCTCGAAAACGGAGTCGTGAAAGTAAGCCTATTGTAACCGACGAGACTTGGGAAAAGGAAAAGCACAAGTTTCCAAAAATGAAGCCCGCGTCCTGGACTTGCGCAAAGTAGTCCACGAGTAAGGCCGTTCCTGCACTCCCCTTTTTATTTCTCGCCGCCCTTACTCTTTCTCAATGGATCTTGAAAAGCCGGTTGAAGAAATGACCGAAGCGGAACTGGAACAGCTCAAGGACGAACTGGTAGCGGAAGCCGAAGAACAAGCGGCCAAAGAACGCGCCAACTACCTAAAAGCAGGCAAGATTGCCGAACAGGCGCGCGAGTACGCCCGTTCGCTAGCCAAGCCCGGAGTACTGCTACTTGACTTGGCCGAAAGCACTGAAGAAAAAATACGCGAACTCGGCGGCGCCATAGCTTTTCCCGTCAACCTTTCACGCAACGACGAAGCCGCGCATTTTACTCCAACCTTGGAAGACGCTTCCTTCATAGGTGAGAAAGACGTCCTTAAAATCGACTTAGGGTGCCACGTGGAAGGCTGCATTGCCGACGTCGCGTTCACAATCGACTTTTCAAGAGAACAAGCCGACCTCGTTGAAGCCGCCGACGCCGCCCTCCAAGCCGCGCTTGCAAAAATCAAGGCAGGCGTTTCCGTAAGCGAAGTAGGCAAGGCAATCGCATTCGAAATACGCGGAAGGGGCTACGAACCCATTTTCAACCTCTGCGGCCACTCGCTCGCGCCCTACGTGCTGCACGCAGGTGAAGAAATTCCGAACATCGAAACCGGTTCCTACGTCCTAGAAGAAGGTGACGCTTTTGCAGTCGAACCCTTTGCGACAACCGGCAAAGGACGCGTTGCAGACGCTGACTTCCTCCAAATATACTCGGCAATATCCGAAAAGAAAGTACGCCTGCCCGTAAGCAGGGCAGTTGCCGAACACGTTGCAACCGAATACGAGTTGCTTCCGTTTGCGGTGCGCTGGCTTGCCCCCAAATTCCCCGTTTTCACAACGCAATTCAAACTCGCACTCTCCGACTTGGTCCGCCAAGAGGTACTCAACCCCTACCCCGGCTTAAGAGAGTCAACCGGCGGCCTAGTCTCCCAAGCAGAAACAACCATACTAGTCGAAGAAAACGGCTGCACGCCAACTGCGGCAGTAAAGTGAGGAGTTTGCCCAAATATGCCTATGCGTTGACCGCTGAACAGGCTGTTAAGAAAGTGTGCGAGCACGTCGACGAAGTCAGGAAGCAACTACCGAAAAAGCCGCTGCACGAAATTCCATTGGAGTTAATTATAGCCAAGACGCGCGAAACCCTGGCAAAACATCCTGACTTCAAGGTTAGCGCCGGAACCCATCGTATGCTGCGCACTACTTCGCTTGGCGGCGTCGAATTATACTGCAACTACGAAATCGGGCACCGCCTGCTGGTTGACCAGACGCTATCCAAAATTAGGCAAACATTCGATCGATTCTAAGGCCGAAAAACTTCTCGCAAGAATATGCGGAAGGCTTTACGAATCCTACCTTCCAAATCGGTTCTACCTTGAAGGAGTAAAGGCGTTGGACCGGTTAGCCGGACATGTTAGAGAGCAACAGACTGAAGAACTCCTGCGGGCAATGTTCGGCCACTTTAACGAGCAGAACAAAGAGTACTCTCCGATAAAGGGAGAAACAATCGGCGAGCTGATGGACGTATTCGCCAACCCGCTTTTAACATTAAAATCGACGGCATACATGGCCTCTACAGGGGAGTCAGCGCGCCAGGGAATGGCCATCCTGCTGCAACACCACGCGAAAACTATTGCGGAAGGGAGCTACTCCGACTTGAAGCGAAAAAGAATTGAAAAAGGAAAATTAGTACTATGTCGGGCTATAGGATTGCCGAAGGCGAAGAAGAAATAGTCACTTACGACGGAAAACTGGTTACGAAGACCCACAAGTTCCGCGCCGAAAGCATTTCAAAAGCCGCCTTCTACGCCCACACAATAGTAAACCTACTAATGCCCGGCGGACACTTCCTAGGACCGCACAGTGCGAGACTGACCGTGCTCCGTTCATCCGCACCGCGCATCCCTTGTCCCGAAGACGCGTTCAAGCCCGTCTTCCTAAAAAGCAACCTCGTAAACACAACTCCGGAACACCAGGCCTACGTGCGTTTGACCTACGAACCAAAAGAACCAATCAAACCCGCCGAACTCAAACAACTAGAAAAACTGGCTGAAAAACACGAAACCCGATTACAAAGCTCCAACGTCACTAAAATCATTGAACGAGCGAAAAACCTAGGAATATACTTGAACCAACATCCGGTAAATATAGATGTGACAAACGGCCGACCGGTGTTCTTTGAAATAGGCTTGAGGCCAGACGAAATAAAAGAAAAAATTAACAGCCAACCAAACGCGCCCAAAATACTGAAGCTCCTCGGAAGATACGAAGAAGCCGTGCGCCGAGGAAGGCGCATCAAAACATAAATCGTAGTTTGTAACCACTCGTCAGTAGGCATTAAATACTTGTTTTTTGACTATTCTTCACGCCTGTTGCAAGCAAACAGGGGATGGGAGCAAATTGAATGGTTTTAACCGCATTGCATTAACCGCGTTACTGGCATTAATCGTATTGACCGGCCAAGCCGCCGCAATAGACGCAATAACCTCCATTTCACTCTACAGCGACCACAACCCGGTCGAAGCAAGCGACTCTACTGCCGGCGCGCGGCTGACTGTGATCGCAACCGACGCTTCAGGCAACTCGCAGGCAATAATCCCGCCCTACTCCGAAAACCTAACTCCATCCTTCCAAATCACTCCAATAAACGGCTCTGCGCGAATGTGGTCGAACGAAATATACGGCCAACGCGCCGGCCAAGTAATAGTCACCGCCTTGCTCTCCGGCTTTTCCTCTTCAATAACCTTAACCGTAACCGGCACTATTCCCAACTACATTTCATTAACCTCTTCATCCAAAACGGTCTTGGCAGGCGAGGGACTGCAGCTGAACGCAACGGTATACGACTCGTTCGGCAACTCCGTTGACACCACTGTTTCTTGGACCACCACGCTGGGTTCCATAAACTCGACGGGCTACTTTCTTTCCAACTCGGCAGGCAGTGCAGGAATAACCGTGCGCGCAGGCGAAGCAACCGCAACCTACAACCTTACGGTAACAGAACGCGAGTTGGACCACTTGGCTTTCGGCTCGCCGTTGTTTACCGCCCGTGCAGGACAATACTATACCTTTGTGGCCCAGGCATTCGACGAGTACGGCAACAACGTCCCCACTCCCGCACTTCGTTATTCAGTTAGGCAGGAAAGCGGCTACGCAGACTTCACTACTACCGGAATCCTTGTTGGCCGCAAAACCGGCACAGTCACTTTCCAAGCGCAAGCCGAGTCGGACGCCAACCTATATGCGACCGTGCTAGTCACTATAATTCCCGACCGTCCTTCGAAACTGGAAATAACCACGCGAAACTCCAAATACAAACTGTATGAAGGAAGTGGACTGTCTTTGACTGCAGAAGGAACCGACCAGTACGGTAACCCAATTGGCGCAATAAGCGCGCAGTGGAGCACTTCCGACTCGAACGTCGCGACAATAACCTCTGATGGAGTCTTGCACGCGACAAACCGCGGAACAGTAATAGTAACCGCAACCTATGACGTTGCAACAACCTCGCGCTCGTTCACAGTCCTTCCGTCCAACTCCTATTACGCACTCGTTCCTCCAGGCACCCTTGACAAGCCGAGGCCCATTTATGCTCCGGCAGTAAACGTAACTGCACCCAGCACGTTCGTCGCAAACGCGTTTAATACAACCAACGCAACCGCAGCTGCTGCAACTGTTTTAGGAGCAAGCGGTTCAACCGGCTTGTTCAGTGCCCAAAACGCGGCCTGGCTCGGCGCACTCCTCATCCTAATCGCGGTTGCAATAGCAATTTCCTACGGCTACGGAAAAGAACAAGCCATTCAAGAAAACCCGCCGCCAGCCCCCGCAAGGCCGCCCACATGGAAGCCGACCGACGGAAACAATGCATAAAAACAACCCACGCCTAAAACAAGTCATGCGGGTCGGCGCGTTTTTCGCATTGTTGCTCATGGTTTCGTTGGCCAATGCAGTCTGCGGTCCCCAGCCGGGGCAAACGAGCTTTGCAGTGGAAGGCTCTATGGTGAACAGCCGCGACGGTTCGATGCAAAACGATTGTTTTCGGATTTCCTTCGGCCATGTGGACGCCCGGCGTGCCGTCCCTTCGCTGGATTCAATCCAAAAAAGAGTAACCTTTTCGGTAAACCCGGTTCAAGGCGCGGGGCCGATTGTCTTTGAACGCAATTCCTACGCCGGCTTCCGGCCTTCTGCAGGTAGGGCGCTAGCCGCTTCGGAAGGCCTGTCTTCGTGTTTCGAAGTAATCCAGGAAAACCGCGGAAATGGCATTTCAATAAACCTCAATTATAAGCCGATGTGCCAGACTTGCGGCCAAGACTACGTGATAACCACCCAATTCAGCTTGGCAAACCGCCCCGGCGTCACCGGGACGCTGGTAATCCCTTTCGAAGTGCCTTGCCCTGCGGACATTACGCTGCTTACCGTGCGCAGCCGCCTGGGCGGGCAGTCTTTTATGGGAACCAGTTACGACGAGGCAATATCCGATTACCTGGTCTGGAACGCAAACCAAGACCGGAAAGTAAGGTACGTGGAACTCGACAGCGTCCTTGCCCAGCGCGCGTTTCAATTCCGGCTGCCCCAGAACTTCGGAATGGGTTCGGTTGCCGCTTCGAGGGCGTTGGTCGGCCCCGTAAGGGCTGTGCTGCGTCAAACGCGTTCGACCTATGTCGGTCTGCTCGGAGGAGTAACCGTAATCCCGCAAGTCAGAAAACAGGATTTTGAGACCGGCACCCGCATTCCCGGAAGAGGCTATTTCATGAGCGTAGACGGCTTCAGCGTTTCCGACGACGATTACTCAAAAGAACGCGACGGAGCCAGGCCCAGCCGAATAGTATTCCGCATTCCCACTCCGCCGTCGCTCCCGTTATCAAGTCCGGTAAACATAATCGCGGGAACAATAACCGCAGACACGCGTTCAAGCAGAGAGATAGACCTGTCGCAAGTGGTAATGGTGGGAGATGCGTGCGGTAACTTTGCTTCGGAAGGAGAGTGCGAACTGCGGTCGCTTGCCAACACCCTCTCGCGGCGCGTGTTTTCAGTTCAAGGCGGCTGTGGATCCGGTTCGTGCCGCCTTGCCCCCAGCTTCTGCCACAAGGCGTTTGTCAACGGTCGAGAAACCCAAGGCGACGAATGCAATTCCGAAGCGTCATTAACTAGCTTTGCGAACGCGGACTCCATGATACTAGTGGTGCACGGCGACGGTCGGAACGTAATTGCGAAAGGAACCGCGTACGGTGAGGACTACCAGTACCTCATCCTTGCCCCGTCGCAGTTCGACGACGGCCGTGGAAACGGATTCATTGCCGAAGAAGCGTTTTTTCCCGGAAAGCCAGTGGTATTTTCGGCTTCGTGTTACACCGGAGCAATAGACGCTTATGTATCCGTAGACCGCAATACGGGCGCGCTGGTTCAGGTAGGCGGGGGCCGTTCGGAGACGAACCTGTTGAGCCTCACTCTTTTGCGTGCCGGCGCTTCCGCATTGGTTGGACGAACCCGGGTCGGATTCGTGGAGGACCCTGCTTTTGACGAGTTGATATACCGTTTTTTCGATTCCGGGAACCGCCGGGACCTCGGCCACCTGTTCCTGCAAATGAAGCAGCGGGAGTATGACTCCCGGCCAAGTTCCTTGCTGAACCGGCTCGCGGAAGCCAGGAGCGACTTGCAGCTAGTGCGCCAGCGAAGGGCCGAATTCCAAGAAGAGCTCCGAGAGCTCAACCGAATCGGTTCCAACGCTAACATGGCTCCGTTCCTACGGCGCCACCTGTCGTGTTCGCACATCGGTTTTCCGCAATCAATTTTTACCAGCACTTACGACTGCCTGGAAGCGTCAATGCGGCGCAACATTGAAGAAAGAAACGAGCGCGAGCGGGAACTTAGTAGTACGATGTATATGCTGTTACAACTCGAGGGTCAAAGGCAGCCCGAACAAGCCGCGCAGTTGATGCGGAATGCAAACGCTGAAGAAATAGTTCTCTACGGGAGTCCGTTCCGGCGTCTGTCGTAACGCAGGCCCGCCTGACCCAGGTTGGTTACAAGCGCCCGGGCGGCTTCAGGGCTCCACCGTTGTGGAAAGCTTATTCTTGAAAGGGGCGAGTTTAAATGAACCGCCAGTTCTTCAGGCAGGCGGTGCGGCCTGCCTACTTCAAGTTCCAAGGTTCCGCGACGGGATTCCAGCCAGACTTCGGCGGGGTTTGCAAGGTTGGCGCGCCTCGTTTCCGTTGAGTGAGCGAACACTGCGGAGTACCCGCCGGAGTCTTCTCGCCTTACTCCCCTAAGAGTCAACCGAGCCGTCCCCTCGGGGGTAATCGCGTGCAGGGTCTCGTTCGGCCTCCACTCCACTTCGGTTTCAATTATCCGGTCCTGCCTCGCGTCGTAATGCCTGCACTTCATGAATGCCTTGCCGCCGCGTACCCGGGTTACGAAAAGGTTAAGCAACCCTTCAAACTCGCCTTGCTGTCCTGCTGACGGAGGGCGCACTCCTCCCGTGAAGGCCGGACCCACGACTGTAACGACTTGCCTTTCCCGCATTGCCGGCGCAGTTGGTTCGGGCGGCAACAGCGTTTCCCTAGGTGCCCCGCTCAAACCCGTTGCCAGCGCCAAGGCGGCTATTCGGGCTGTAGCCTTGAGCATTTTCCTCCTTGGCGCGCCGATTAACGTACTCGTTATTCCGTCGGCCCGGTTTCGTCTGTTCTCGCGTTTTTCCATTTTAGTCTTCCCGTTGAGTTTAAGCCTGAATTCTTTAATCTCCCGTATTTAAATTCTTCCATCGCTTAATCAAATTCAGGGAGAATGATGTTGTCTTCAACCGAATCGAATTCACAGCGGTTGGTTGTTGTCGTACTGGTGCTGGCGGTAGTGGTTGCAGCGTTGTTTTACTTTAGCCCCCAACAGCCCCGGCAGGTCCCGCGCGTGCAAGCACAAGCAGGCTGTGCTGCGGGCGAGTTTTACTTGAATTGCGTCGGCGACGTTTTAGTTTACCTGCGTTGCGACGGCGGGTCAATAGTGGAAACGCGCAGCAACTGCGTTGACTTCGGCGACGACGACTTCCAGGGCTACTGCAATCCTTCTTTTGTCACTCCGAGCGGCGCAACCGAGGCGGCGTGTGATTACAAGCCCAAGTCGGCTGCCGCGATTGCGGGGGAAGTTACTCCCGTCCTGCGCAGTACGGCAACCGCAACTCCAACGGTTTACCCCCAGGGCCCGACTGTCTCGCCCAACGGAGTGTACGGTTCTCTCGCCGACTTGCTTGCAGTAATGCCGCGTACGGTTTACTGTGGTAACTTGGAGTGCGACGCTTCCGAAGACTGTTCCAACTGTGCGAAGGACTGTGGCTGTGGACCGGAAATGTTTTGCAAGGAATACCCCGAGTCGGGGGTGCACTTGTGCGAACTTAAGCATTACTGCGGGGATGGCGAGTGCGATTCAACCGAACGCTCTGGGAAGACTTGCTGTACGGACTGCATTTGCGCTTCCGGCCAGTTTTGCGACGTAGGTACCGAAAAGTGCGTTAAGCAGGCGGCGCTCTCCGATTCGAGCATTGAAGGAGTGGTTGCGATTTATGTCTCGAATTATTCTTCGGCAGGAGAGTACATTGGCTCGCGGGACGGCGTGTACGGCGGCGTTGCAGTCAAGGAAGTTTACTTGGACTGCGGCAGTGAAGTGCTTCCCTTTTGTCGCACCGTACTCATAGTCGCGGCGAACGGCACTATCCTTGACGTGCTGCACTCGATGTAGGTGTGTCCGAATATGGCGTTTTGGAGCGGAAAAAAGGAGGGGGAGAACGGGGACCGAAATAGTTCCGGCCTCCCGTCAAGGGATTTCGCCCTATCGCAAGCCCGGGGAACTCGCAGGACCTTTGGAAGAAAAGGTGAAGGAACCGTGAACGCAGTGGGGAACGCGCAGGAAAATTAAATACCATGCGGGACGAGCCGAGGCATACCGTTGGGCTGCGGACTTTATGGAAAAACACGCAATGCATTATGCTGATGGTAAGCGCATTTACGTTAAACATAAGAAAACAATCAGCGATGTTAAGCTCCCTACAATTTATGCTAAATTGCCCGGTAGTATTTACCATTTTGACCTTGGCTTAATCGCCAGTCCTTCGCAGAGAGAATATCTGAAGTTAACCCTGCCTTTTATCGCGTCCAAAGGCCTTGACGCGGAAACGGCGTTGCAGCGCGCGCAATGCGGTCGCTGGTTTTCGCAAGAAATCACGCGAACACCATGCCCTGCCCCAAGCCTACGGAAAATTTCTTATCGGGCGGGACGAGCGCGCCCTGCGCAGGCTTAAGTGAACATGTCTTAGTTAAGGGAGGTTGTTGTCGCGGTCATTTAGTATAAGTATCCTGTAAGATAGAGGGGGATTGTCTTGGGTTCGAGGGTGACGGCGTCTTTTATTAGGTAGTCGGGGTTTTGGCCGAAGTTTTTGCCTCCTCCGCCTACTTCGACTGTCTTGTTTTCGTAGATGAAGTCGGGGGTGCGTTGGCCGCGTAGTGTCTTTAGGTAGCAGAGTTTTTGCGCGTGGTTGACGAAAAATTCTTCGCGTAGTGCGCCCGTGTCGGGAGTTCTTGCGAAGACCGCGTTGAAGTATTCCCTGAACGGAAATGCCAAGTATATCTTGGGCTCCTTGCGTACGACCGCTTTTCCGCAGGGCAGTATTTTCTTTAATAATCCCGTTTTCGTCAGGTCGTCTATCATCCGTATTACCGTCGGCTTTGACGCACTGGTTTTTGACGCGAGCGTAGAGTAATTCACTTCTCCCGGCTGGGAAAAAGCTATCCATTCGAGGAGCTTGTATATTGTTTCTTCGGCGTTTGCGTCTATTGCCCTCAGGCATTCGAGGTCGGAGTGGATGATTTTTTCAACGGTGTTTTCAAGTGCCTTGTGGAAGTATTCCGTGTCTTCACTTGCGTACAGCAGTCCCCCTTGTCTGAAGTAATCGCGTAAGTGGACTGCATGCTGTGCGGTTGCCGTAATCAGTTGCCTTCGCCTGTCTTCGTCAAACAAGTCTTTTGCGGAAACGGCCGGAGGTACTGCGACTTTCTTTTTTATAGCCAGGAATTCCCTGAAGGAAAGGGGGAGCAAGTCGAACAACAGTGCCCTCCGCGACAAGTCTGCGCCCTGGCCTATTTCGAGGGCTGCCGAGCCGGAAAAGAACACGCGCGTATTGCCCTCTTCGTCGTAAATCGTTTTAAGGTCCTGTTGCCAGTCTTTCTTGCAGTGGATTTCATCGACGAACAGCGAAGAATACCCTCGGGATATTGCGAAATGCATTGCTTCGTACAGCCCTGTTCCCTTGATTAGCGAAGAATCCGCGGGAATGTAAAGCGAGCCAGGCAGTTCGTTAGCCAGTTGCAACAGCATTACCGTCTTGCCTATTCCTCGCAAGCCGCGCATGCCCGCGAAGTAACCCTTCGGCACGGCCTTGATTTTCGAGTAGAGGTACCTTTTGGCTGTAAAGACCCGTGCTTCTGCTTTTCTCCGTTCGCTGTTCAAAACTATTTGCGAAAATAACCCCTCATCCATGCTATTATTACGTCTGCTGCCCAATAAAAACCTTGCGGTTTGTAAATAGATAGTTACTAAAAGCGAGTTTATTGTAAAGTTGGCTTTACTATGGTTATAGAGTGCCTTATTGTGAGTATGAGTTAGCGTATTGTAATGTTTATTTTATTAAGAGATAGCTTTTTGTAAGCTTTAGTTTATTGTTTGTGCGAAAAGCGGGGGGTGCGAGAAAGAAGATTGGCTGCGGTCGTGCGAGCTGGCTCGGGTGAGACCAGTGGGTTTTTCAGAAGTAGTCTGCTAGGCTGTGTTGTTTTACTTTGTCGTCTTCGAACATGCTTTGGATTTCTTTTTCCAAAAGCATTATGCGTTGTTTCATGTAAAGGGGAAGACCGTAGGTGTCTATCATGTCTTTGGCTAGTGAGAGGTATTTTTCTATTCCTCCTTTGTAGATTGTTAAAATTATTTTTCCGCCGCCGCAAGTTTTGTTCGTGCATTTGCCGCGCAGTGGCACGCGGCGGTATTTGGCGCCGCAGTCGACGCACCTGAAGCCTTGTTTTCCGAAGGAGTGCATGTTTCCGTACAAGTCGGGGAAGAAGTGGCTTAGGATTATTCGTTCAGCCGCGTTTGCGGCGTCTACGCTGCGTAGCATGTTCATCAGTTGCAGTTCGTCTTCTACTTTTTGGCGCATGTTTTTGAACAGCACGTAACGTGTTTGCGTAGGTCCTTCGAGTTTTGCCGTGTGGGTGAAGCCGATTCCTTCGTATTGGCTTTCTTTGCCTAGCCGCGTCGATATGGTGTCTAGCTTGATTTCCGAAGGGCTTGCAAAGCGTTCGGTTGCGCGATAGAATTCCAGCGGGTAGGATGAGCAGGCGTCCATTGCGTGGACTTCGTCATCTACTTCCACAGGGTCGAGTATCGTTGTTAATACCAGCGGCGCGTCCATTCTTCCGCCACGCGTGGAAGGCAGGTAGGTTTTCGAAAAGTTGAGTACGGCGTCCATTAACAGCATCAGACAATCTTCGTCTCCGTCGCAATTACGGCGGGTGGCGCAGTGCATGTAGGGGTGCATTAGCAAGCCGCGTATTGGTGTGAATCCGATTATTCTTCCGATTATTCCCGCGCTGATGTGGGGCGCGATTGCGATTACCAGTTGTCCAACCAAGTCTGCGCGGGTTTTGGCGTTGTAGTAGGGGGGCATTGCGTAGTGGTATACCAGCAGGTCGTCTACGAATGCGGTTAGGCGTAGGAAGTAGTCTGCGTTGTGGTCGGAGATTACCACGTCTTGAGGCAGGAGTTCGACTGTTTGGTCGTCTCGTTCTAGGGGTTTGCCCAAGTAGTCTTTTTCGTAGCCGAGTTGGCGGAGGCGTTCGATTGTCACGCTTATTTCGCGGGGCACGAAGTGGGTAAGGGGAACTTCGGTTGCGTCGTAGCGACAGGTGCCGTCACGGAATACGAACACATCGTGTTTTGCGCGCAGCATTCCTTTCGAGAGGGGTTCGAATACTTTGTCTGCTGAAATAAGTCCTTGAACTGCTTTTACCTCGCGGGGGTCGCAGCCCGTGTTTTTCATGGCTTCTTCGTATTCGCGCACGATTTCCAGCTGTTGCTCCGAGTGCGTCCGCGTGGGGCTGCCGCAAACGCATTTTTCAGCGGGACTTAAGCGTCCGCATTTGGTGCATTCGCGTACGAGCGCGGTGTGCGAGCCGCAGGCGCACTTCATTGAAGCGGTTTTCTTGCCGCAGGAGCGGCAGGCGCGTATTGCAACGTCTGCAGAGATTGATGACTCGGCGCGGGCGCGGAGGGTTTTTACTGCTTTCATCATGTCCCTTCTTTTTCCGCCGTGGAGGCCTATTGGAAACAGCGCGTGTACTGGCGGCTGCATTTTTCTTTCCTTGGATTTTTCAGGCCGGCCCATGCATGTTCCGATGTAGAGCCCGGCTTTCTTTTTTATCGTCACTCCGGCCAGTTCGTTTACGATTTGCATGGCGTCCTTTTCAATCGCAAATGCCGCGTCGAATTTTTTAGTGGAAAGCGTTTTTCCCTCCAGGAGCCCCAGCGGGAATAACAGTGCGAGCGCGTGCTCTTTTTCAACCACTATTGTTTCTTCCCCGTCTTTGGTTTCTAATCTGTGGATTACTCCCAGCCATTCGAGGAGTTCCTTTTGTTTTCCGTTTTTGATCCGAAGTTCTTTAATGTCGAACCATTCGTACGCGGGTTTTCCGTCGGAGCAAATCCATTGCGCGGCCTCGCTTAGTTGTTGGGGTGTGAGGTCGTGCCAGAACAGCGTGAATTTCGGAGCTAAGGGCACGTCGTGGCTGCGGGCGAGCTGCAGGCTTTCGTCCCACTTCATTTCAGTAATTTCGTGTTTTGTTTTCTTGACTCCTTTTTCCAAGAGTTCTTGGGAGTACCACTCGTCGCACCATGCGCCTGGAACCAAAGGATGGTTTGCCTTCGAGAAGTCTCCGTAGTTGACTAGAATATCGCCGAGGAAAACGACGTGCTCGACTTGTTCGGTTATAGCACGTGCTTCTTCAAGGGTCTGAATTTGTTTTACGCTGCCGTCTTTAAGCCGTACTATTGGGCCGTCGATTGAATTGCAGGGAGTCACGATGCATCCTTTGCCGGGGCGTTCGACTTTAACCTGCGTGCCTATTGCCGGAAAATCCCGCAGCACGGCCATTGTTGCAGGGTGGATTGCCTTGCTGGCTATTCCGGTGTAGGGAGTCCGTCCGTACCTGAGCCTGAACCCGCCTGGCCGCATGGGGTAGCCGAATATGGCGCGGCCGGCAACTATCTCGTCAATGTACTTGGTTACCTGTTTTATTTCCACCTTGCTCTGCTCTTGCTTCGAGACTTTAATGAGTTTTTCTATCCAAATCCAATCAAGTTCGGCTGCTTTGGTTATCTTCAGGACCTTGGCTGCTTTGAGGCAAATGCCTTCGCTTAACACCAGGCACATTCCTCCTCTGACGCGGTTGGTTTCCACGCCGAAAACGTTCTTGTGCACGCTGACGTCATAATCTTCAGTCGGCTCGCCGTCCACGCAAACCGGGCACGAGCGTGCAATGTGCCTGACTTCCTCGTCTTTAGGCACGTACTGGCCTGCACGCGTCTTTATTGCGTAAAGGTTGGATTCTTCGACGTAACGTTCGATCTCGTCTTCGGTTGCGCGGTAAGCCCCGATTCCCGCGTGTTTCCTGCAGAAGTCGGCCAGTACCAGCGTGAACGCCTGGCCTGTTCCTCCGGCTCCACGAATCGGACCTGCAAAATATACTGCTATGCACTCGCTGCCGTCGGCGTTCTTGCGCAGTTTCACTTTGGAAATGCCTTCAATCGGAGCGCTTACCACGCCTTCAGTGAACAGCGCCAGAGCAGTCCTTACTGCCTGTTCTATTGCCGCTTCCTTTGCGTTGCGGCCGTCTGTTATCGAAAAAGGGTGTTTGCCGTCAATGATTTCCTTGCACACTTCGTAGCACGCGGCATTGCGTTTGATTCCGGAAGAAATTAGTTCGCGAATGCGTTTGGCAATTCCAGGCGGGCCCACCAACCCTTCAACGCGCGCTGCAACGTCGGCTGCAGGCGCGATTTCCACTTCATTAACCGGGTCCAATCCCTTTGCCCGGGCTACTCCGGCAATCGCGTACGCCTTGTTGAACTCCGCACTAAGCGAATCAAAGTAAGCTTGTACATGGGGCGAGCAGATAGGCATGTTTTATTTCTCCAAGTGCAAGTCGTCCCCGAACGACTTGAGCTTCATTTCCTTTCCGTCCCAAACAATCCGGGTTACGCTGGTTTGTTTAGGCTCTCCGCGCGAGAGGTAAGAATGGTCGTTGCTTGCCATTACAGCTGCGGAAACTATGACTGCTCCGTGCGTTACTATTGCTACTTTTCCCAAATGCAACGCACCTGCCGTGCGTACGAAAGATTTTACGCGTGCTATAATGTCCGCGTAACTTTCCCTTCCAGCCATGCGTCCGTGCAATTTGTTCGCGTCGTATGCCTCGCGTTCGTGGCCGTATGCCGCGCGAATTTCTTTGTGATTAAGTCCGTCTAATTTGCCTTCGTCTCTTTCCCTCAAAAGCTCTTCTTGAGAGACTTTCCGTGCTCCTGCTATTGCGCTTGCGGTTTGAAGCGCGCGCGGAAAAGGACTGGAATAAATTGCGTCGAATTCTTCGTTTGCAAGCGCTTTTGCCAGTAATCTCGCTTGGCGCTGCCCGCGTTCGCTTAGTCCGCGGTCGTTTTCGCGCGTGCTGTTGACGCGGCGTTCTTCGTTGTTGACGCTGGTGCCGTGCCGTATGAAAATAAATTCCGTCATTGGCTTGCCACCCCTGCGTTTTCGGCAATGTTTTCGGCATTAAAGTCAAGCACCTGCAGGTTGCCTGTCTTGATATTGTAGAGCGGCAGGAGCCCGGGCGTGGGGTGGTGGCCTTTCTTGACTTGGTAGTCCGTTCGCGACTGCCAACAACCTGCGTTTACCACCAGCGTTCCTCTGTAAGTGGTATAGCCGTTTTTGTGCAAGTCGCCGAAGTGAAAAATGTCGGGCGGCTCTTCAATGACCAGGTAATCGCGTTTTTCAGGCGCCAGAGGCTCGTCGCCGTAAATAGGGTCCAAGTGACGCCTGCGAAGCATTTCCACCGCCGCCCTTTCGGGCGCTTCGTATGCTCCTTTGAGCATGGGCAGGTTGCCTATAAGCGAATGCATTCCCGCCCCGTGGTACATCAGCAGTTTAAGGCCGTGAACTTGCGTCCAAGCAGGGTTGCTTCCAAGGTGGACGTTTTTCAAGCCGTTGAAGTTCTTGGCCAGTTCCGGAAGCAAGGCAGGCTGGGGTTCGGCCAGGCGCACGGCATCGTGGTTTCCTGGAATTATCACGACTTCAACGTACTCCGGAATTTTTTTAATGAACTCGCCGAAAATCTCGTACTGGGTGTAAATGTCTTTGGTAACCAGCTCTTTTTCCTGCGACGGGTATACTCCGATGCCGTCCACGCAGTCGCCTGCAAACGCCAAGTACTTTATTTTTCCCGCAATCTCCTGCTCTTTCTTCGAGCCTTCGCCGTTAAGGAAGTTAAGCAGCCTTTGAAAGCGGTCTTGCATAAACAACTTGCTGCCGACGTGCGTGTCGGAAACGAATGCAATGCTCAAATCGTCTTCAACAAGCCGCGGCTGGGCAAACGGCATTTCCGGCCACACCAGATCCCGTGCAATAAAAAGCGAGCCGCTCATAGAACCGTCTACTGCAATCACTTCGTCGATTATGATCTCTTCGGCCTTGGCTTTCAGCGGAGAGTCTTTTGCAATCAGTACCGGCATGGAATCCTCTTCGTCTTCCAATTCTATTATCGTGTGGCCGTTCTTGGTTTCGCGCTTGTCGAAAACCATTCCTACGACTCGGCTTTGCCTGCCGCTTGCCAGTTCTTTAACCGAACTTATTGAAGTAACTCCGTTGGTGCTCACGCGGCCTTTCAATACGGAGGAAATGCGGCGGAAGCGGTCGCGAAAACAATTGACGAAATCCTCTACGTTTCCGGTACAACGCGACTTTCCCGCAACGTCCCTCTCATCCATAATCTTCATGCTTCCTTCGATTTCGGCAGCAGCCGGCTTATAATCCGTGCCGTGGAAGACCGTAATCCGTTTTGCCTTGCGGCTGCTTTCTACGCTTTCGATTATTTCTTCAACCAAAGCAAGCGACAATACCGGCGACGAGCACGATTCAAGCGCTTTTTCAAGCACTTCGTCGCAATGCTCACACTCGGCAAGTTTGGTCAAAGCAGCCTTGGCAACAACCAAGTCCTTTTGAGCCGCCTTTTCAATGATCTCTTTTTCAAGCACGTTGCATCAGTTTCCTGCACGTGCCGCAAAAAACGTTTTTTACAATCGGCAAAGCCTTCGCTGGAAAACAAAGTAAGCCCCAAAATTACGTTTGCGCAACCCCAAAAGTTTCCCACCTGCTGCTTTTCTTTAAACCAATCCAACGCGTCCAAAGAGGACTGCGGCACATACTCCTTCAAAAGAACGCGCACGAATAAAAAACCGTTGCCGCAACCCGTATTTGAAACGATTCAAAACTCTTCGTTAACCGTGTCAAAGCACGCTACTGTGAGCGTCTTGGCAATTCCCGGAACCGCCCGCAGGCGGTCTATTACCAGCGAGCCGATTGCCTCCATTGACGCGCCTCTTACTTTAAGCAGCAGGTCCCATTCGCCGGAAACCAAGTGCGCTTCGCAAACCCCTTCGACTTTCGATGCGTTCAGGGCCGCCTTCCGCTGCGAAACCCCTTGGCCTTGTGCGTAAGAAGCGAAAACGAACGCCGTCACCGGCAAGCCCGTCTTCTTGTAATCTTCCAATGCCGTAAAACCCCTGATTACCCCGCGTTCTCTCATTTTCTTGATGCGGTCGTGCACCGTAACCCTGGGCAGCCGCGTCTTGCGCGCAATGTCGGCAGTCGAAGCCCTTCCGTCCCTTTTTAGTGCGGTCAATATCGCCGCATCCCGTTCATCCAAAAAACCCTTCACAATTATTCGCCTCGCCGACAATTAGTCGGAACAAGGATATAAAATACGTTGTTAATTCGACTTTAATTCGGTTTTACTGACTAAAAAGTAATATTGCCGAATCGACATGAGAATTGCGGTGATTATTTTGGCAATCGAAGGGGCGTTGGAGAAACTGGGAACTAAGGAAATGCATTGTGCACTGGCAGTGCAAAGTACAGTGCTCAAAACAGTGAGCGACTTTATGTACGCCCGGGGCGTAATGCAGCTCTTGCCGGTAATAATTTCGCCAATCACCGACCCGTTGTGCCACTCCGTTTACGACGCGCGCGTTCCCTACTGCGGAACCGAATTTTCGCTGACTAAAAGCATGATACTCCACAAGCAACTGGCACTGGCATCGCCGTTCCGCAAGGCTATCTACATTGTTTCGCCCAACGTGCGGCTGGAACTGCCTGAAAAAGCAGGTACGGGGCGGCATTTGCTGGAGTTTTCGCAAGTGGACTTCGAACTTAAGCACGCGACCGCAGGAGAGGCAATGCGTTTTGCCGAAGAACTTTTCACCGAAATATTTTCGCGCGTTGCAAGCGAGCGTTGCGGCGAATTGGCTACTTTGGGCTGTGCGCTGCCAACGTTTGCGCCGCGCTTTATTGAAAAAAGTTCGCGCGAGCTCGCAGAAAAATATGGTCGTGAATGGGAGGCAATAGAGTCTGCATCAGCAACCGAGCCGTTTTGGGCACTGGACCACGAACGCGAGTTCTACGACTGCGAAGACCCCGCTCGAGCCGGGCACTACTTGAACTACGACCTTGTCTATCCTCGGGGTTTTGGAGAAGCGCTCAGCGGAGGAATGCGGGAGTGGCAGTACCCTCGTCTGCTTGAAAGGATGCAACGCGCCGGAACCGACTCTTCGTTGTTCGGCTCTTATTTGGAGGCTGCAAAAAAAGGTTTACTGCAGCCGAGTGCAGGCGCGGGGTTCGGAGTCGAACGCCTAGTGCGGTTCATCTGCGGGTTCAAAGACGTTGCAGACGCCGCGCCGTTTGCAAAAAAGCCGGGGCAGGAAAAGTACGCGTTCTAAAACGCTATTGTTTCATTGCTTCAAGTTCGCTTAACAAGTTCCAGATAATCGTGCGCGCGTGCATTGGAAGGTTGATGTCGTTGCTCACTTCTTCAAGTGAATAAACGGCTCCGCTTATTCCCGTTGCCTCGTCTTCCGAAGTCAAAAGCTTTTGCTTTGCATTCGAAAGGGAATAACGTACGTTGCGGGGCACACTCGAGTCTTCGATAAGAGATTCCAAGTGTGCGATTATCTTTTTTACTTCAGTCATGAACAATCACCAGTCAAGCGAAGACCCCTTGTTTCGTTTGCGTGTTACTTCAGTGCGCTGCCCTGAATTAAAACCCCTTTGTTTACAAAAAAACAAAAACGAGCCCGATGGGATTTTCGTCAAACCTGCCTTTGCAGGGCGGTAGGAAACTCTCTTTGAGTTTCCCTTTCGAACCCACGACCCCTTGCTTGCGCCTCCCTGCACCGCTAATTGGCGCTTAGGGATTAGGAGGCAAGTGCTCTATCCAGGCTGAGCTACGGGCCCGCTTAAACAAAAACGTTTTAACTCCCCTGTTTTTTATTCCCTCCCTTCTGCCATTACTGCCATTAAGTAGACTGGGTTTACTTTGTTTACTTTAAGGAGGAATGTTTAAGAACAGCTTCGGCGTTTTGGTTTCTTGTGGACGACAACTTTGACCTGAAGTTTCAGGAAGTAAAGAATTCCATCTATTTTCTTGCCGAGACAGTCGAACGCAGGTACGCCGAAAACAATTCCAAAATAGACCGCCTGGCAGAATCAATAGAACACCTGGCTGCTTCAGGCGGCGCCGTCCTTGCTTCGGGAGTAACTTCTTCGGCGGCTTCGCCTGCCGACATGGCTTCGCTTAAGGTGATTTCTAATCAAACGCTTGAAGCAGCAGGCGCCGTACTCGAGTTTTCTGAAAGGTCTTTTGGCGAACTTGAAAAAACGAGGGCGGGCCTGGAACGGATTTCCGTAGCAGTAGACGCTCTTGCTAAGTCACCTTCGCAACCTTCGGCGCAATCTCCGGAAATAGGCGTCAGAATAGAGGCGCTTTCAAAGCAGGTTACCGAACTTCGGGTCCAAAACAAGGTGTTAATAGACGCGGTAACCTTCCTGGTGGCCGAAGTCAAGGCCGCCCGCGACCAACACAGGGCTTAAATCCAAGCCGTTTCATAATAAGTGTCGGATGATGACTCGTAACAACCACTGAAGAGCAGTGCGCGGAACTCCTGTAAAAATTCCACGTACTAAAACAAACGTGATGAGGTTGATAGCGTCTGACACTCATGCTTCTGCGTAAACGCGTGTTTCAAATCTTTTTTAGGGAATCGGCGTAGCGTCCGTAATTATAAACTTCGACCGGGTTGCCTCTTTGGGCCAATCGTGCCTGCAATCAAATACAGTATGCGCAGCGTCCACTCCAATGCAATTGCAATGACTATGAACGCGGCGAACTCTGGAATCGCCTGTGCCAGTTCAAGCAAGCGCGATTCGATCAATTCCCTTGTAAAAAGAGAGGGGTCGACTATTGCCGAGCCTAATAGCACTAACGGAAGAAGCTTTGCCAAGTCGACTGCGATTTCTTCCTTGTAGTACGCCAGAACGTGTATTGCAGCAACTACCGAAATTGACATTACGAATACGGTTTCGAGTTCTGCGCTGCGTGAAATCAGGAATAGGAACGTGGAAAGCAATGCAAACCAAATGAAGGTAATGCACGGGAACAGCACGGTGTAAGTAAGAATGCCGGCAACTATGCTGCCAAAATGGTGGATCAAGCCGGAAATGCCTTTGCGGTTTTCCGGCTTTGTCTCATACAAAACGCGGCGGGACAAAAAATTATAGAACGTACCAACTGTTCCGGCGTATGCCGCGATTCCAATTGCAAGTATCAATGCAGTTGCGCCAAGCCTGCCCAACAACGATTCTGCGCTGGCAAAAGCTGCAGAAGCAATTGCGATAAACTGCTGTTCTATCATGCACTTCGTTATTGCGCGTACTCTTAATACGTTTCGCCCGTCATTTCATGCTCGGGCCATATCGCCTGCGCTTCAAGTAACGAGGCGAAACAGCATGTACCCTAAGGTGGCAAAAGTAGCTATAGTGGGGCCTGCGAGGAAGAAAACGGCTCCAAATACGCCAAGTAGCGTCAAGTGCTCGGAGTCAATAACGTCGCTCAAATGTTTTTTTTTCTTTCCCATCCCGCAAATCCTCTAACTGTAAATTAGTAAATGAGGGTTTGTTAAAAAGACTTTTCCATTCGCTTTTAATCCTTTGTGTAAACCGCGTTGATTTCCTCGCGTTGGAAGGCCGTGCCGCGCAGGAAAACCCGCCACTTCTCGTGCCCTAAGGAATCTTCGTGAAAATCTGCAAACAACCCGTGCACTTCCTCTTCCGAAAAATAATGGGTAAGAACCCCGTTTCCCCGTTTAAAAGTCGCGTTTTCGACTTGCGTTCCTTTTCCAAAGCGGAAGTCGCTTGCGCCGAACTCTTTGAAAAACAGTTTGCCGCCACGCTTGAGCACGCGCTTCGCTTCACCGACCGCCTTAACGCGTTCATTTGCAGGCAAGTGGCCCGCGTAATGAAAGCACACTACTGCGTCGAAAAAACCGTCTTCAAACGGAAGCTCCAAGCCGTTTGCCTCGCGCACGCAGGCGTTTCCGCCAACGCGTTTAACCAACTCGGCGCACAGCCGTACTGCAGTCGGCGAACAATCAATCGCATGCAATTCCACTCCCTTAGAGAGCGACAGCGCAGAGGCGGTTTTACCGTTGCCGCAACCGAGTTCCAACACCCGTCCTTTCAATTCCGGCGGCGCAAAGCCCGTTGTCCCTCGCCATACCTTGCCCCTGCTGCGGTAATCCCTTTCCCAAGCCCTCAAATGCGGAGCAAGCAATTCACCCATCATGCCGTCAACTAATTACTTTTCGATTTATTTCGCGC
The DNA here is from genome assembly GCA_001871495.1 of Candidatus Micrarchaeota archaeon CG1_02_51_15. Classification (GTDB taxonomy): domain Archaea; phylum Micrarchaeota; class Micrarchaeia; order Norongarragalinales; family UBA8480; genus UBA8480. The sequence goes on along the minus strand of MNVG01000016.1, from coordinate 5,712 downwards.
GAACTCACAGTTGCCGCGTAATGCACACCTTGTGCAATCGGGGTCGTTTTTGAAACAACTGCGTTTACCCAATTCCACTAAAAGCGCGTGATACTCGTTTAAAACCCTGAAGTCCGGCGCCAGGCTTTCTTCGAAAAAATCTTTAAACTCGGCGTAACCCGCGTCTTCGTCCAAAAGCCCCAAACGCGAAAAAACGCGTTTGGTATACGCATCAACTACAAAAACAGGTTTCCTGGCCGCGTACAAAACAATCGAGTCTGCAGTCTCAAAGCCAATCCCGTTCACCAAAAGCAGTTCCTTGCGCAAGTCTTCAACAGGCCGGTCAAGCATGTCATTGACGCCGTCGCTATTCTCAACCAAGCCGGCGAATGCTTTTAGCTTTAGCGTCTTCTGGTTGTAATAGCCACTGGAACGAATGCACTCCGCAACTTCATTGGATTCCGCTTTCGCAATCCGCTCCAAAATTAGCAAGCCCTTTGCACGCAAGCCGTCCAACGCCTTTTCAACGTTTTTCCAAGCCGTGTTCTGCGCTAAGATTGCGCCAATGCAAACCTCTTCCGCTTCTGCTGAGTTGCGGGGCGTGGAATAATCGCCGTTACGGTACTCTCCTGCTATAGGCCACCAGCCGCGGGGCCCGAACGCCGACAAAAGCCGCGAGTAAACCGCTTTCACCCTATTTTCTTCCAATTCCATCCCAGCCGTTTAGTTTTTTAAACAACAAACTCTTTTCATTCAATTGAATAAATAAAAGGTGGTTTTTACGGAAGCATTTAACAAAATATCCCAGCACACTGCACCCAAGCACTCTTCAAAAAAACAGATTACCATCTCGCTAGACTTCGATTTCGACCAATACTTCAAATCCCGCCTGGTTTTCCTCGGCGCGATCCTCTTCCTATCCGCACTTGCGCTCCTAATGTTCGCCCGAGCCGACTTCATGATGAGCGACTTATTTGACCTGGGCCGGCTGCAATATACCCTTGAAAAAGCGTACAGCATATCCGCAATACTCTACGTCCTCCTCTTTGCGTTGGCCATTGCAGCTTCCACTTACTACGGGTTCGGGCTCAAGAAACTCCAGGCATTATTCGCCCTTCCCGTAACCTTGTTGCCTGCACTGATCTTCGGATTCGTCTACCCCGCGCTATTCGTCGTCTTCTTTGCAATGGCAATAACCATTGCCTCTGCAGCCTTTTTCGCGTCATTTGCAAAAGAAGCCAACTTCACTTACGCAAACAGCGCAATAGACCGCGCGCTCATGCTGTTCGTTCTGCTCGCATTCGTTTTCGCATTCCTTTCAGTAAACGGCCAGAAAGACGCCCGATTTGACCAATTCTTCCAAGGAACCGCCGACCTTGCCCTCAACCAACTCAATTCGCCAACCGTAGCCGCAGCTGCCTCTACAATGATAATCCCACAATTCAACGCAACCCAAATAATCAACACGGCATTCGACCGCACTTCGGTGCGCAACTACGTCAAAAGCCAGTACGACTCACAACGCGATACCGTATTAGCTTCCTTCCAAGGACAACCTACTTACTCGTCAATGGCTTCAACCTACCCTGCTTTCACCCAGCTCCCCATAGCCAAACAAGAAGAAATGGTCAACACAGTGTACACACTCGCTGCAAACAGGTCGGACGCACTCGAACAAGGCATAATTAACATAGCCCGTAAAGTCACTACCAACTCTTCTAGCGTCGTGCCAGTCGAACTCAGCGCCTACCAACTCAACCAAGTCAAACAACAGGTAATGCAAGTACCTGCAATGAAAACACTCTACGACAACTTCCCCCTGTTCATCGCACTCCTAATAGCGTTCATAGTCGCCTCATTCAACTTCTTCACCAAAATAATAGCGTCAATAATGACTTGGACCCTAATGAAACTCGAGTTGTAACCCCCTTCGGCGAAACCAACTCAAGCCAATGCGGCAAGAACGCCCGCACTCGGGAAAAACGCAGTTCGAACCGCGAATAATGCGCGCTATTAACTACCCTTACCACCAAAAAAATAATGCAAGGCAAAAAAACGGGCCCTTAGCTTAGTCTGGATAGAGCGCCGGGCTTCGAAGGGTATCCCTTTTTCTTTTACGAAAAGAAAAAGGTCTACCCCAACCCCAAAAAGAAAACAAGACAATTTTCGCAACAAGGGTTACGCAAAAAGAAGAAACCCGGAGGTCAGGGGTTCGAACGGAGGGCTACTGCCCTTCCGAAAATCCCCTAGGGCCCGCTGCCTTTTTTTTTTCGCTCCAGCTTCCGCCGTCCGACGCTATTAAATTGGCTTGTCGTCACTAAATTATTTTACGCGGGCCCTTAGTTCAGCCTGGATAGAATTTCGGGTTCCGAATACCCGTTAAAGTGTTTTCAAAACCTTTTTGAAGCGGTTGGGAAACACCCGGAGACTGGGGTTCAAATTGGCCACCTCCTTTTCTTTAAGAAAGAAAAGGGTCGGATCGAATTGCGTGCAATTCACGAGAATTGTTGGCACGCAATTCGTCACGTCGTAAAGCCGAGCTTTACGAACGTGCCCTAACTCCCGAAAGAAAACGTGTTTGCTTTTCAATTGGGAGGGAAAGTCCCCAAGGGCCCGCTCTTCTTTTTATTCACGTCCTGCCTTTTGTAATTAACAGTGTTTTGCTTCAAATGAAACAATCCCCGCGTTTTATTGACTCGCCGCAATTCAAGGCCGTTGCCTGCCTGCTTGCGCTTACAATAGCAGCAGCATTGCACCCCCTTCCTGCAGCGGTTGCAGGACTGCTTTTCCTTTATTTTATCCCAGGTTACCTCTTAATCCGGTTTCTCCGCATCCAACTCGACCTCCTGCCCCTACTGGCGGTTTCGGCAGTTGCAAGCATTCCCTTATCCACCCAACTCGCCTACTTCCTTTCCCTTGCCTTTGGCTACTCGCGTTACACAATCCTTGCTTCGTTCGCGTTATGGGTCTTACTGACGCCGTTCACTGAATTCAAGCAAACCCCTCGCAAAAGAACTTCCGAGCAACTGAAGCAAAACCTGCTGCCCCTTGCAGGCGCCGCCATCGCGTTCTTTGCGGTATTCATAGTGTTGAACCAAACCCTGTGGGTTCCTTCGCCAGAAGGCATAACCGTAGGCGGCTACAACTGGGCCGACTACTTTGTGCACCTCTCGATAACCGAAAGCACTAACGCAGGCAACTTCCCGCCCACCACGCCTTACTCTGCAGGAACGCAATTGTCTTACCACTGGTTCGTAGACTTCCACACTGCGTTGTTTTCGAAAACAGCCGGCCTTTTCTCCGCGCCGGTAGTACGGTTGGAAAACGCTTGGTTTGCCTTCCTGTTATTTATCGCCTCGTACTGCCTTGCCCTCTCGCTTTGCAACAACTCCAAACACTCCAAAACAATTGCTTTCTTTGCCGCCTTGCTGATAGTCTTCGGCGGAAGCCTTGCTTGGACCCAGTTTTTCTCCGACTGGAACGGCGGCGCAAACGCAATGCAACTCCTCGCAGCAACCAACTACGACGGAAACTCGCACTCCACTCAATTCCCGGTAATGTCAACAATGACTTACTTGGTTGTCCAACGCCCGCAAGCAGTTGCACTGCCCATATTCGTAGCCGCGTTGTTCCTGGCTTTCGAAGGGCTCCGGCGGGAAGACAACAAAAAACTCTTGCTCGCAGGAATACTCTGCGCTCTCTTGGCGCCCTTCCAGTACGCGGCATTCGTGTCTCTGGCAACCGCGTTTCTGATAATGGTTGCAGCCAAAGCACTTGAAGAAAGACGATTGCGCCTCAATCCCTCGGCCTTACTTTTGCTTCCCGTACTCGCAGGCGCGGCCCTCGTTTCACAACAAGCAGCCGCAGTCGGACTTTCAATAAAATTCGAGCTAGGCTGGATGGCGCCAAAAGAACCGCTTGCCGCACTGTTGTTCTACTGCCTCAACTTCGGCGCGCCCGTCCTTCTTGCCCTGCTTGCAATATTCTCAGTAAGCAAAACCGAATTACGCGACAAAAAAACGCTTTTCGCACTCGCCGCCGCTTTCATAATAGTACCCAACATCGTAACCGCAACAGCATTCCAATGGGACATGAGCAAATTCTTTTCCTACGCATGGATTCCCCTGTGCGTACTCGCCGCAGCCGCGCTCGCACGCATCCACAAACTCCTCTGGCCATTACTAATTGCCGTTTCAATTGCAAGCTCGCTGTTCTTCCTTGCCTGGAGCATGCAATCAACGTGGACTGCCCTAACTCCGGCCGAGTACGGCGCAATGCAGTGGATGTCCGCCAACCTACCGCAAAAAGCAGTTGTGGCAAACTACTGGGAACAAAACTCGCCAATAGAAGCAGCCGGCCGCCTCCGCATTGCTCCTCCCGACTGGATAGGCTTCAGCCACTTGCTTCCCTATTCCGAAAGGCAGGCCGACGTGCGGATAATCTACTGCGGCACGCCTGACGAAAGCATCCTCGCCCTAGACAAACACGCCAGCCGCTTCGTCTTCCTCGGGCCCGAAGAACGCAACAACCTAAACTGCAATTTCCCAATAGAGTCAGACTCACGTTTTACAACCGTCTACGACGACCAGGGAATCAAAATACTCGAGTTGAAAAAATGATTTCCGAACTCAAAACACGAACGCCCGAACTGCGCGTGTTCGGAGTAAACCACTTGGGTGTAAAACACCTTTCGATTGAAGAAGCCGCGGCAAGCCCCCATTTGTTTGAAGACAAGACAACAACTCTAAAAGGGATCGTAAGACGAAACCATCAACTCAAAGCATTCGAGTCCAAAGTTCAAGTCAGCTATCCCGAATTGGCAAACCTGCTTTCCCGCCTGCAAAAAATCGCTGGAGAAACCGACGTAGTCGGCCTTAAAGGTAGAGACGACTCGCGAAAAAAAATTTGCGTTCCACATCCCTATTTCAAGTCAATCGCGCAAAAACTACAGCGCTTGAAAACCCGCGCCGTGCGCCTTGAAGACAATGCGCATGGAACCATACTCGATTCTCTCCATTATGCACTTCTGCATGCAACCTCCGAAAATAAACTCAATTCCAATTACATAATGAGCCAACTCGAACTCCCAAAACACCCGCGCGAGCACGCAATCCGACAAACCATTGAGAGAATGCTTTACTCGCGTCCTTCCGACTTAGACAAACAAACCCACTTTACGCTGCTGCGTGAAGCAATTTGCTTCGAGCGCTCGCTGCAAATGTGCGAGGCTGCACTGCGAAAAGGAATAACCCATTTGATAGTTGGTGCAGCCCACGCTGCCGATATTCAAACCCTGGGTTTGGTCAAGCCTGCTTTCGTAGGAAACGTAGGGGACTCGAACGCTCTTTTAGCTGACGCAGAATTTAGAAAAAAAGTTCACTCGTTTTACTCGCCGGCACTGGATAGAATAAGGTTGATTGCAACAATCAAGCCGCAAAAAAAGAGGCTGCAAAAACGATGGAATCGGTAAAAACCAGTTCGAAAACCGCCTTGAGGCGAGCCCTGCACGCGTTACGCGGAGGACGAACGATAATCTACCCCACTGAAACCGTTTACGGCCTCGGCTGCGACGCGGCAAACGAACGCGCGGTCCGCAACGTATTCCAAGCCAAAAACCGTTCCGCCCAAAAGTTCGTAATCCTCCTGCTTCCAAGCATTGCGCAAGCACGAAAATACTTTTTGCTTTCTCCAGCCGCAGCAGCTTTAGCACGGCGGTTCATGCCGGGCGCCGTA
>MNVG01000027.1 GCA_001871495.1 Candidatus Micrarchaeota archaeon CG1_02_51_15 | reverse complement strand
ACACAAATGTTTAAGCCGAAAAAACGCGGGCAAACCGCTCTGGAATACTTGGTTACATACGGCTGGGCACTGCTGGTAATAGTAATCATCGCAGGCATCCTATGGTACTTCGGAGTATTCAACCCCGCCAAATGGACGCAAGAAAAACAATGCGGCGGATTCTCCAGCGTACAATGCATAGACTTCAAAATCGCCACCGACGGAACGCTTACTCTTAAAGTAGGCAACAAGGCAGGCGCTGCATTGAGCGCGCTTAACATAACCAACGGAACCGGAACCACTATCTCTTGCAGCGGCGGAACCACTTTGGCTACAAACCAGCAAATAACTTGCGCAGTTAACATGACGGGCGCAACGCTGGCAGATGGAAACACTCTAGCGTCCGGTTCGAGCGTGGGAACCTCTTACGAAATCAGCACGGTGACGCTGGGCTTCAACAGCCAGGGAATAGCCCACTCGGACATCGGGTTCGTGAAAGGCAAGATAGAAAGCTAAACCCCGTTGATACCGCCCTTTTGTTTTACGGGCGGAACGCTCTCCTTTTTTATTAACGCCCCACCTGTGGTTAAAGATAGTCAAGTTTAGCAAACAGCTTTATAACCCCCGTTTCGTAATAAGCAACACGGCTTGGCTGCTGTGAAATACGGTGATCTAAGTTTTGAAAAAAGGACAACAAGCGCTCGAATACTTAGTGACCTACGGCTGGGCACTGTTGGTTATCGTAATAGTTGCGGCGTTGTTGTGGTACTTCGGGGTTTTCAACCCGTCGAAGTGGACCGTAGAAAGGCAGTGCGGCGGTTTTACTTCCTTTTCGTGCAATTCGTTCAAGCTTAACTCGCAGGCAGACGGCACGCTTGCAGCAAACACGTTCAGCAGCATCGTTTTAGGCAACAAATGGGGCCAGCGGGTTACCAGCGTGCGACTTGCAGGAATCCTGGACAGTGGCGGAAACTTTTTGGGAGGCGGGTTAAACGTCTCAAATTCGTTGGTTGAACTCAACTCGGGCACAATGGGGACTTGCACCAACAACATGAGCGCAACAAATACGGATGTTGCATGGAATCCAAACTCGTTTTCGGCCGAAACCGACCACCAAGTGGTTTGCCACTTTTTCACCAACCTTACAGGCGCGTTCGGAGACTCCAGCGACCAACTCCGCGTTATTTTATACTACAACGACAGCACTGGAACAACGCATACCGACAGCGGCTTTGTGAAAGGAAAATGGGAGTAACACTCTGCTCATAAAGCAGTGCGGAATAAAAACCGGAAACGTCATAATTACACCCTAAGGTGAGAAAAGTAATGCAGTTCGTTTACTTGATTGAAGGAAAAGACAAGAAAGTTTTAGACGCCGTGCTTGTAGCAGACCCGTACGAGAAAGGCTCTTCATTCGTCACTGCAGGCTACACGCTCAAAGACTCGGCGGCGCTTGGCCTGACTGCAGGCAATTACGTGCTGTCGTTCAAAAGCGAAGTAGAAGCACACGCGGACAAGCTTAAAGAACGCCTGAAGGAAGTTGCTTCCTTAAAGGAATTGCATGGCGACGACAAGCAGAACGTAGTCAAGCAGCTTGACGACGAGGAAGCCAGTGCAGGCGCGGGATTCGGCTCGATATTCGGTTGAACGCCAGCCTCGACTTTTTTTTTCGAATCGAACTAAGCAACCCGACTTATCTAACCAAGTGAAACTGCTTTCCGAACAACAGTTCCACCGCAACGCCTACTAGTAGTACCAGCGTACCTCCCAGCAGGATATTACGACCAAGGCTGGCAAACAACGCCAGGCACGAAACAATGCCCACTAACGGAAGCACGGGCACGTTGGCAACGCTTAAAGGCACTTTAAACGGACGGACTGCTTTAGGCACTGTTTTCCTTAACTTTACAACCGCAAGGTTGACTACTATAAATGCAATGAATACCGTGTAGTCGGCAAGCCCGGCCACTGAGCCAATATTGCCTATTAACGTGAATGCGACGACCAACAAGCCTATTGCAATGGTTGCAGCCCAAGGCACTCCTGTTTTACTGACGTGGGCAAACAACGGCGGAAGAACGCGGTCGCGGCTCATTTCGTACAACACGCGCGAAACCGCCAACTGCACCATCACCACGGTGCTGGAAGTGGCGAACAAGGCAATTAACGCAACCAAGAGAAATCCGTTTTGGCCCAGTGTAGCAGCTGCAACGTAGGCCAACGGCGCATTGGACTCTGAAAGCACCTGCCAATCCAAAACGCTTACTGCAGCAAGCGCAACCGCGCAGTAAAACACGGCGGAAATCACGATTGCCAACAATAACGCGCGCGGAACAGTCCGCGCAGCATCCTTGGTTTCTTCAGCAAGCCGCGCAACGTTCTCGAAACCCAAAAAGGCAAAGAAAATCAAGGCAGCCGCAGCCATTACGCCGCCAAACCCCATTGGCCCAACTTCCATATAATCGACTTGGCCCAAAAACGGGAGAGCGGCAAACACCACCACCACCAAACCCAAGACGCCCACCGAGTTGAACAACACCACCAAGTCGGCAGAATGCTTTACTCCAGTAAATAAAAGGATTGTCGAAACAAGCAACAACAAAACGGCGCCAACTGACGCCGGAATTCCCGCAAGCGCCTGCAAGTAACCTGCAAACCCCAGCGCAACCGCAGCAGCTGCAACCACTCCATTAACCAACAGAAGCCAACCGACCAAGAACGCAGTGCGACGGCCGAACGCCTTTTCCGCGTAATCGAATTCCGCACCCGCACGCGGCAGCATCGACGACAATTCGGCGTAACTCAATCCAGTCAAGCCGGCAACAACCGCTGCCAAAACCATGGACAGCCAAAGCAGGTTGCCCGCATCTCCGGCAGCCGGGCCAATAAGCGCGTAAACACCCGCTCCCATTATCACGCCCACTCCTGCGAGCGTAACTTCCCAGAAACCAAGAACGCGTTTCAAGCCGGACACTTGCAAGTACACCCTGACAAGAAAAAAAAGACGGACGAGTTAATTAAGCCAACGCGCCCAAAAAAACTTCCGAAAATGCAAACTCAACCGCCAACAAGGATGGCTGAAATAGACTGTCTGCGCGGCATCGCGATACTCCTAATGATAGCGTACCACGTTGCATTCGACTTGAACTACCTAGGAATCCAAGCAATGCCGCTCGACCAAACGCCGCTGATGCTCTTGCAACGCATTACCGTATTCATATTCGTATTCGTAGCAGGAATCGCGTTGTCCCTCTCATACTCGCGCTCTGCCGCCCTTCCTTTTTACGCACTGCTGAAGAAACAACTCAAACGTACTGCATTCCTAGGCACGGTAGCCGCGGCAATAACAATTGCAACTTTAATATGGCCTGGCGACGGCTTCATTGCATTCGGAATAATCCACTTCCTCGCAGTTGCAACAATCCTTTCGCTAGCCTTCAAAAACCTTTCTCCAAAAACCCAGTTCGCGCTTGCGGCAATAATTGCAGTCACAGGCCTGGCAGCCAACCAAACAATAGTACAAACACCGTTTCTATTCTGGCTCGGCCTGCCCTTCCCGTCCTTCCATTCACTCGATTACTTCCCAATCCTGCCTTGGTTTAGCATAATCCTTGTTGGAATGGCAACAGGCACACTGCTCTACCCCCACAGACAGCCACGTTTTGCGCTCCCGTCTTGCGCAATCACAGCCGCGCCTGCAGCGTTCTTGCAACTACTTGGCCGAAACTCGCTTGTAATATACTTGGCCCACCAGCCGATAATAATCGGCCTCCTGCTTGTTGCGACAACGCCGTTTTTATAGCCCTTTTTGCTAATGCGTTGCATGCGAATAACCCCTTTGCTGGTACTGGTTTTGCTTGCAAGCGCAACCCAAGCGTGGACAGCAGACTTCGTAATCACAGGATGCCAAAACCTCACCCAAGCAGGGCACTATTCGCTCGACCGTGACGTCGAAACCAACGCAACCTGCTTCACCGTACAATCCAACGGAGTGTCGCTGCACTGCAACAGCCATTCAATAACGCAAACACGCGGCATACTCGAGTCAAACGCCGGCTTCTACAACCCTTCTTTCGACTACGCAAGCGTCTACGACTGCACTTTCCAAAACTTTGCCTACGGAATCCGCTACCACTCTGTAGCGGCAACACTGCAAGGCGGCAACATTGAAAACAACATTGTGCAAAACGGGCCTGACGGCCTCTGGGTTCAAAACACGGACGGGCTTCAAGTACGCAACAACCGCCTGTACGACGCGCACTTTACTTCTTCGACAAACTCGCTAGTAGAAAACAACGAGTTCACATTGGAAAACACGGGATCGGTCTACCTCCAGAACTCGGATGCCAACTCATTCCGCGCCAACTCGTATGCCGCAAGTTACGCATCAATCTGGCTCAAAAACAGCAACTCCAACACATTCCAAAACGAAGTTTTTTCGTCACTAGTCCAACTCGAAAAGTCATCAGGCAACCAATTCACCGCCTGCAACATTCCCGCCTTGCTCGAACGGGAATCCAGCTCGGAAAACAACGTGACAAACCCGCTTTCTTTCCCGACTCTCAACATTGCATCAGACTCAAGCGCAAGAGTGGATTACACCGTGCGAGCCCGCGTACTACGCCACCCTGAACAAACTCCTATTGCAAGCGCAGCAATAAACGCCTCGGACGCAAGCGGAAACGCGTTCGGACCCGCATTGCAAACCGATTCGCAAGGGTACACTCCGTGGTTCAAGGCAGCTGCGTTCAACGGAAACACTGCACAAAACAATCCCGAAAGCCCGTACACCCTGCTGGCAACTGCAAACGGGTACCAAGACGGTTCCGCAACAGACGAAGCAAGCACCGACCACACTACTACGTTAATACTATTGCTTCCGGGCGCAACGCCAACTCCAGTCCCTACCGCAATCCCAACCCCCACGTCGACGCCAACCCTGCTTCCTGAGACAATCGAAGGCGACGAACAACCACCCTCCGCCGACGAAGAAACCACTGGTTCCGCAGAAGACGCGGCAAACCCAAAAAGCACTAACGGCGCGGCCGACGGAAACGGAGCAGACGAAAACGGCGCGGCAGGCGCAACAACAAGCAACCTATACGCAGGAGCAGGAAGTGTCAACAACTTAAATGCAAACAGCGGTGCGAACGCAGACACAACCGGCACAGGACAACAATCCGGCTACGGCCTTGAAAAAAGCAGTAACCCAAACGCAGGCAATCCGCTTGCCGACAACATTATCCCGTTTGCAGCAGTAATAGCGGTTGCCGCGCTTGCGCTGGCATTAAAGCACTTTCACGACAAGGGCGGAAAACAGGACAAGCAGATAAGGACGTCGTTAGACCTGCTGAAAAACCCGGGGTCCGAACCCAGGAAAAGGAAGTACTTCTAAAAACGCAAGCCGCATTTCGTTTTACCCTTTCCTTCAAAAGAAAACTAAGCGCGAATTATTTCCATCCGAAGCCCACCGAATGCACTTTCCTTAGCTTGATAACAGGGCAATCCAACAATGGCAACCGCCTTGGTGTTCTTGCCCTAGTTCACACTGCTGCGCGTGGCTTGTTGAATATCTTGCGCAACGCAAGCGGCGCAGCCAGTGTGGTAAGCAAGCTCATCAAGAGTATCACAGAATAGAGTTCTTGCGTAAGCAAGCCTGCTGAGAGACCGAACAAGGCGACGATGAACGCGATTTCGCCTCGAGGCACCATTCCGGCGCCGACTGCAATCGCATCGCGGGGCTTCATGCCCAGTACAAACGCAGGCAGGCCGCAGCCGATCAGTTTCGAAACTATTGCGGCCAGCGTCAAAACAGCCAGGAAGGTTATGAACGCCAGCGACATCGGGAAGGAGTGGAAGTCTATGAGGATTCCCAGTGAAAGGAAGAAGATTGCCGCAAATACTACTTCAAAGTAAGCCGTGCCCTCGCGGAAGCTCTTTATGTGTACTGAAGCAAGTGAAACGCCTGCAATGAAAGCGCCGACAACCGCGCTCAAGCCCACTATTTCCGCAATTGCACTATAGAAAAACGCCAGGGTTATTGCGGCAAAGAAAGTGAGTGTCGGCCGGTTGTGCTTGTTTGCCCACTCGTCGAACTTCAGCAGGAACGGCACTGCAACACGCAAGCCAAATAACACTGCACAAACCAGGAAGGCAAACGCTGACACGGTTACGAACGCAAGGCCTGAAACAGACACTGCTCCCGTAGTAAGCTGTTTTGCAGCTGAAAGCGCAAGCAAGCCCAAGATGTCGTCGACAACGGCGGCTCCTATTATTGTTTTGGCAACGCCGGAACTCAGTGCTCCCAGTTCGTTAAGCACTTGCGCGGTTATTGCAATACTGGTTGCAGTAAGCGCGACTCCCACGAAGAAAGCCTGTTGGAAGGAATAGCCGAAAGCGGTTGCAACCCACCAGCCCACTATGCCCGGTATTATTACGCCGCCTACTGCGATTAAGGCCGCGCGGCCGTTGTAAAGGTCTTTGTAATTACATTCTAGCCCGACTATGAAAAGCAGGAATATTGCGCCAATGTGTGCCAGCGTCTCCACCAACGGAGTGTAAGTGACTATGCCCAGTACGCTCGGGCCCATTAGGAGACCGACTACTATTGCGCCTACTACAACAGAACGGCTGAAACGCGTTCCGACAACGTAGCCCAGCAATGCAATAAAGAGAACTATGCTTATTTGAAACTCGATGGTAGTAGCCATTTTTAAAACAAATCAGAAAAGAGTTTGTCAAGCGGGCAATAAATGCATTTCGCATTCAGCCCAGTTTGGCCAACAGGCGGTTTAGCGCCGTGAAGTGAATCCAGGCAAGGTTTTTCTCATTTAAAGCGACAGTCGGCACCCTCCGCGTTTGGCTTACTTCTGCAGTGTCAACTGGCCTTCCTTTTTTTTCAATTGGTTCGACTGCGCAATACCGTATTGAAGATTCGAAAAACTTGTTTTCACGCTCCATAAAAACGTTGTCGGACTGCGTTGCAATCAGGCGGCCTACTTTGACTTTCCAACCCGTTTCTTCAACGAACTCGCGTTCAAGCGCCTGCTTGAGAGTTTCACCACACTCGACTTTGCCGTCGGGAAACTCCATTTTATTGCTGATCTTACTGCAGGCAAGCAATATCTTGCCTTGCAAGAGCGTGATGCCGTAAACGCTACGTCTTTTTTCGGTCTTGGTTTTTTGCGGAAGAACTACTGCCGCACCGCACGGGGTGAAAAAAACTTTTTTCATTGCCTTGCCGCCATGTGCTTAAGCATTTCAACTAGTTTTACCGAATAACCCCATTCGTTGTCGTACCACGAGAACGTCTTCACGAGGTTGGACTTGTTGCCTAGAACCAGGGTTTTTTCGCCGTCGATTATTGAAGTGTGCGAGTTTCCCACTATATCCGAGGAAACAAGGGGTTCTTCAGTGTATTGCAGTACGCCCTTCATTTTTCCACTCGCAGCAGCCTTGAATGCAGAGTTGACTTCGTCGCGGGTTGCTTCCCGACCTAGTTCGCAAGTCAAGTCGGTTATGGATCCGTCGGGAACGGGAACCCGTAATGCAACGCCGTCCATTTTTCCTTTGAGTTCAGGAATCACTTCACTGACTGCCTTCGCTGCCCCAGTGGAAGTCGGAATTATGTTTAGTGCAGCTGCGCGTGCGCGGCGCAAATCCTTGTGAGGCAAGTCCAATATACGCTGGTCGTTGGTGTAAGCGTGCACGGCCGTCATGTATCCCTTGTTTATGCCGAAGTTGTCCAAAAGCACTTTCGCCATTGGAGCAAGCGAGTTAGTGGTGCACGAACCCATTGAAACCAAGTGGTGCTTCAACGGGTCGTATTGCTCGTGGTTGACGCCCATTACCAGCGTTGCGTCCGCGCTGGAAGCAGGCGCGCTTAACAACACTTTCTTGGCGCCGGCAGTAAGGTGCTTCGATACGGCGTTGCGTTCAGTGTACAACCCGGTCGATTCCAACACGAATTGAATGCCCAGTGACTTCCAAGGCAGGTTCAACGGGTCTTTTTCAGCAAACACGGTTATCTCGTTTCCTTCGACTGCCAAGGTAGTCTGGCTGGCTGTCACGTTGGCTTCAAGCGTGCCGTGCACTGAATCGCGTTTAAGCAAGTGCGCTAGCGTCCTGGCGTCTGCCAAGTCGTTTATCGCAACTATTTCGAACGCCTTACCGAACTCCTTGTCTGCAAGAGTTGCACGCAAAAAAGCCCGGCCTATTCTTCCAAAGCCGTTTACTGCTATTTTAGCCACCATTTTTCAAATGACACCCCTATTCTTTTTAGCTCGATTACTTTAACACAAACAAATCTATTGCGATACTGAGGAAAATCAAGTACAGAAATATTAACACTATTCCCTCCGAACGGGTAAGCTCTTTCTTGCGGTAAGTGAAGAAAAACACCAAGATGAACGAAATGGCCATAAACGCATATGCAATGGCAAACGGCGCAAAGTCGAACACTCCGTTGCCCGGGGGAATGAACAACGCCGCCACGCCCAGCACGAGGGTGAGTTCGGTTACGAAACTGCCTATCAAGTCACCCCAAATTATTTCCTCTTCCTTTGCCTTCAGTGCATTAAGGTTCAATACAAGCTCGGGCAGCGCAACGCCGAGTGCAATTACGCTCATTCCAACAAGCATTGGCGGAATGCCTGCAGCTACGCTTAGAAGCAAAGCGTTTTCCACTACAAAATACGACGCAATTAGCACCGCGGCAAGCGCAGCCAATGCTTTGCCGACTTTGGAAACCATGTTACGCCGGCTCATTCGAGTTGAAGACGGGTCTATTGCCTGAAGCAATGAAAGCTGTCCTTGGGAACGGTGGAAGTAAGACTGGTGTTCTTTGACGTTATGCAGGTACAGGAAGTAAAGCACTATAAGGGCCATGCCTTCTACGAAAGTGAGTTTCCCGTCGAACAGCAAAAAAAACGGAATCATCATCACTAGGAAAATCCAGCCGAAGTTCTCCAAAACCGTTTTTTCGCGTATCCAAAGCCGTCCCTTAACCAGGGTCACCACGCCCAAAACCAAGCACAACACTAGTATGTTGGCCCCGATTATGGTTCCTAAGACAAGTGAAAACTCGCCGCGCGAAGACGCCATTGCGCCAATAAACAAGTCCGGAAGCGACGTTCCCAAGCCCAGTATTATGAAACTCACTAGGAAAGTAGGCAAGCCGTAGAACCCCGAAAGTTCCACCAAGTAACGCACAAGACGGTTTGCTGAGAAAGCTAATACTATTAAGAACAGCACGAGTAAGAAAAGCTGAAGCTCAATCATGTCCTTTATTAAGAAAAACGGGATTTTAAACCAGACCCCAAACGCAAAGGAGATTCATTTCCACTCGCTCTCAGGCAGCGAAGCCCTAGAAGCAATCAAGTCGGCTGCAAACGGCTTGTCTTCAGCTGAAGCCGAACGCAGGCTCAAGGAATTCGGGAAAAACAAGCTCAGCGAAACCAAAGGCAGGTCCGTTCTTCAAATGGTTGTCTCGGAGTTCACTAGTTTCCTCATACTAATCCTATTGGCAGCAGCAGCTGCAAGTTGGGCAGTAGGCGAGACAACCGACGCCGCGCTTATACTAGTGATAGTCGCGCTCAACGCGTGTTTAGGCGTTGCCCAGGAATACCGCGCGGAAAAGGCGATTCAAGCGCTAAAAAGCATGGCTGCACCTCAAGCACGCGTGCTCCGCAACGGAACCGAACAACTCATTCCGTCGACGCAACTGGTTGCAGGCGACGTCATACTCCTTGAAGAAGGCGACCGAATTCCCGCCGACTGCCGCCTCTTGCAAACAATCAACTTTGAAACCCAGGAAGCCGCGCTCACAGGAGAATCGGCGCCAGTACAAAAGAATGCGGTTGCAATCGCCGCCCCAACTGCAATGATTGCCGAACGCTCGAACACGGCATTCGCTTCGACAATCGCAGTACGCGGCCGCGCCAAGGCAGTCGTAATAGCAACTGCAATGAACACCCAGTTGGGAGCAATAGCCAAGATGGTAAGCGAAACAGAACGTGAAGAAACGCCTCTGCAAAAGAAACTCGATTCGCTTGGAAAACAATTGAGCGCAGGCGCGATTGCAGCCTGCGCAGTTATATTCGCGCTCGGCTTGATGCGAGGCCACGACTTGCTTGAAACATTCCTCATTGCAGTAAGCCTCGCGGTTGCAGCTGTTCCCGAAGGCCTTCCTGCAATAGTCACAATAACACTGGCAATAGGAATGCAGCGCATGGCCAAACGCAATGCAATAATGCGCCGCCTGGGCGCAGTCGAAACCCTGGGCTCAACAACCGTAATATGCTCGGACAAAACAGGCACGCTCACCAAAAACGAAATGACCGTAACCCGCGTTTATGCCGACAACTCGTTTGTGGAAGTAAGCGGAACAGGCTACCAGACAGTAGGCACGTTCGATTTCGACAACAAACGCGTCAGCCCGTTACGCAGCGAAGCGCTCTATTGCGTACTGCGCACGGCTGCATTATGCAACAATGCCTCGCTTGCAACCGACTCGAAAGGCACGACTGCAGTAACCGGAGACCCAACTGAAGCGGCGTTGCTCGTACTGGCTGCCAAAGCAGGCCTGGCCTACAAGGAACTCCAAGAAGAAAACGCTTTCGTCAACGAAATACCCTTCGAATCCGAACGCAAGATGATGACCGCAATCCGCAAGACCGACGGAACAAACACCGCGTTCGTAAAAGGGGCTTGCGAAAGCATCTTCCCGCGCTGCACCAGCACACTAATCAACGGACGCGAAACGCCGCTGACGCCCGAACTAAGAAAATGCTTTGCAGACGCAGAGTCGGCAATGACAAAATCCGCGCTGCGCGTAATAGCAACCGCCCAACGCAAACTCCCAAACGGAGTCAGTGCACCCGACGTTGAAAACGAATTGGTCTTAACCGGCCTAATTGGAATGATAGACCCGCCGCGGCCAGAAGCCAAACAAGCAGTCGAACAATGCAAGACCGCCGGAATTCGCGTGGTAATGATTACCGGCGACAGCCCGTTAACAGCAGCCGCAATTGCCCGCGAACTCGGAATACTCGAAAACCAAAAAGTGGTTACCGGACCGGAAATAGAGACAATGGACGAAACACAGTTACGAGAAGCGACAAGCCGCATTGCGGTATACGCGCGCGTCAACCCCGGCCACAAGCTGAAAATAGTTTCCGCACTTCAAGCCAACGGCGAAATAGTTGCAATGACCGGCGACGGAGTAAACGACGCGCCGGCACTCAAAAAAGCAGAAATAGGCATTTCAATGGGAATAACGGGAACCGACGTTGCCCGCGAAAGCTCGTCCATGGTGCTGGCCGACGACAACTTCGCCTCCATAGTCAAAGCAGTTGAAGAAGGCCGCACGATTTACGCAAACATCTCGAAATCAATAATTTACTTGGTTTCGTGCAACGCAGGCGAACTCCTCACCGTATTCGCAGCCGGCCTCCTAGCCCTTCCCAACCCGCTGAGTGCAGTACAAATCCTGTGGATGAACCTCGTTACAGACGGACTGCCTGCAATCGCATTGGGAATCGACCCGGCGGATAAAAACGCGATGCACAAGCCGCCACGAAGCCCCAAACACAGCATACTCAACAAAAAGACGCTCTCCCACATACTGACAATAGCGGCGTTCGCCTGTATTGCAACACTGGCGTTGTACACGCTGGACTTGAACTGGCAACTGGGCGCAGGCGCAACCGAAGCATCTGCGGAAGCACACGCAAAGACAATCGCGTTTGCAACCATAATATTCATCCAACTCTTCGTCGCAATCGACTCGCGGGCGTTAAACGAATCCTTGCTTAAAATCGATTTATTCTCCAACAAGAAACTCTTGGGCGCAATAGCACTGGCAGCAAGCCTACAGATAGCAGTGACGACAATCCCGTTCTTCCAACAAATTTTCGGCACGGTTGCGCTCACAATCAACGAGTGGCTGCTCATAACGACGGTTTCCGCGTGCGTGCTGATAGTCTCCGAAGCAAGAAAGAGGCTCGAGTGCTTGAACCAGAACATCCCTCAACAAGGTTTAACCCTATATGCTAATTAGAAAAGCAGTTGTTTCCGACGCGCCTAAAATTGCAGAGTTGGCCAAATCGCTTGCTATTACCGCTTGCGCAAAAACAAACCAAGATTTCCTAGTCTACGTACTCGACTGCCAAGCATACGCACGCTGCACCACGGCCTCGCCGTTTTTCTACGTTGCATAACACGAAGGCAAACTGGCAGGCTTCCTGATGTGCTACGACGACAAAACGCTTGTCAAATTATCTGAAGAAAAACTTGAACCGCGAAGACCCGTTAATACGTTTCGCAAAGGACCACTCGAACGAACACGGGTTCGTGTTCGGCGACCAAATCGAAATAAGACGCCAACACGCGCGAAGCAGCTTAGGCACGGATTTGATGAACCGGTTTTACGCAGACATGCGCAATAAAAAAATAAGCCGAGCATGCGTAAGCGTACTGCACAAACCGACCCGCAACACTGCTTCAATCGCGTTCTGCAAAGACCGCCTTGGAATGCACGACATCGGCGAAGTGCAAAACCACGACCGCACCACTTGGGGAATCTACCACAGAAAACTCGAGTGACCTAGCGCGCAAGCCATCTTATCTGACGAACTCGAACCTCGTCGAGTCAAACAGCCCTTGGTCGGATATCTTGAGTTCGGGGATGGACAGCAAGGTGGTGAATGAAAGGGCCATGAACGGCGCGCGGAGGCAGCAGCCCATCGAGTGCACCATTTTGTTCAAATAAGTGTATTCTAACGCTATCTTTTCACACGGCTCGCCGCTCATCAAACCGGCGAACGGAAGCCGGAGCACGCGACAGTGCGTTCCGTCAAAGGCCGCGAGGCCGCCTTTGCAGGCGATGACCGCGTTCGCTGCCTGCGCAAGGGACTCGTCGTCCGCGCCTACTGCGCAGAGGTTGTGGGAATCGTGGGAAACGCTTGATGCGAACGCGCCTCTGCGGAGTCCGAATCCCTTGGCGAACGCAACTGCAGGCCTGCAATTGCAGTAGCGGTTGATTACGGCAATCTTGTTTATTCCGCTTTCGGGTTTGCGCCAGTCGTTGGAGCTGGCCCTTATTTTTTTTGTTAAGAGCGAACCGTCTTTCACGCCTATTGCCAATGTCTTTGAAGGTCCGGCGTAGGCGAAATCGCCGGGTTTTTGGGGCTTGGCGTGGAAAACGTTGATTGGCTTTTCGTGCACGCGCGGCATTGCATTGGATTGTTGTGAAAATACTTTCCTGCCGTCCAGCCACGTTTCGCGTACTCTGAATTCCTTCAAGTTTTCCAGAATAGTAAAGTCGGCAGCGTCTCCTTCTTGTAGGAGGCCGCAGTCCAAACCGTAATGCGTTACCGGAGCAAGGGTTGCGGCGCGCAAGGCGTCGAAAACGTCGGCGCCCAGCCGCACGCACTTGCGCAACAAAGCGTCCAAGTGGCCTGAAAGCAGGTCGTCGGCGTGCAAATCATCGGAGCAAAGCATGGACCCGTCTTTTGCAAGGATTCTGTAGAGCGCGGAAAGGTTTTTGGCAGCCGAGCCTTCACGCACGAGTATCTTCATTCCAAGAACGTGTTTTTCCTGCGCTTCGTTTATGGTGCTGCACTCGTGGTCGGTTTCGATTCCTGCATTAACGTAGGCCTGCAGGGCTTTTCCGCACAGGCCCGGCGCGTGGCCGTCCACGCGTTTCCCGAATTTTTTTGCAACCGCTATTTTTTCCATTACTTTAGGCTCGCGCAGCACCACGTCGGGATAATTCATTACTTCCGCCAAGTACTGCCCACCTTTTTTGAACAACAACGCAACTTCTTTCGCGTCCAACCTTGCACCCGCGGTTTCGAAACGGGTTGCCGGAACGCATGACGGGACGCCGAAGCAGAACTTGAAAGGAGTCCTGGCTGCATTACGGAACATGAACGTAATTCCGCGCAGGCCAAGCACGTTGGCTATTTCATGCGGGTCGGACACGGTACCTATTGTTCCGTGGCGGACTGCTGCGCGCGCGAATTCAGTGGGAATAAGCATGGAACTCTCTACGTGGACGTGGGCATCGACAAATCCGGGGCATATGAAGCGGCCGGGCGCTGTTTTGAGGCGCTCGATTTTATTAATGCGTTTGTCGAATACCACTCGGGCAGGATAGACCTCGCGAGAAAAAACGTCGACTAGATTGCCGGCTATATCCATGACTGATTAAAGGGAAAAGACAATAAAAACGGCAGGGGTCAGAGTCCGAATTCGTTTATGAAGTTGATTATTTGAGAGTATTTTTCAAGGTAGCTGAAGCCCTTGTCGGTTAAGGTGACGTAGTTGCGGCCTCTTTCATCTACGATTTCTTTAACTAGGCCTTTGGCAAGGAGTTCGGAGTAGTACTCGGCAAAACGGGCTGAAGACAGGTTGGATTCACGCAGCAAGGGAGTGGGTTTTACCGAATTATGGTTTTCGGCAATTATCTTCAAGATGTCACGAATAACTGCCAGGCGGTCGCGTTTTCTGTTCATTTTATCCACTTTGAAACCCGCAGGTAAACCGCCGCAAAGCCAACAAGCGACAATAACTGGAGCAACAGCTTGAGTTCGAAGTCCCGCGCGAACGCCAGATCCGCAGTCCACAGGTTGACTATCCAAGTTGCGAACACCAAGAGGTACATTGCCTTCATTGCAGTGATTTTTTCCTTACGCGCCACTAGCAGCGCGGCAGCCGCAACCAGTATGACCGACTGCAAAGCGAGCAGCGCGAGTGAAGAACGGGTTGCAGAAGAAATTATTGCCAGCACTGCCGCTGCAATGGCGACGTAAAGCAAGGCGTTCCTACCCTCATATTTTTTCCAAAACGAGCCGAGCAGTAAGTAGAATATGGCGAGCGTGCTGAAGAAGCCCATTAGGAAGATGAATACGGGTGCGATTGCACGACCCAGCATGAACATGCCGAAAACGTCCCTAGAAAGCATTGAAAGGGTGAAGAGAAAGCGGGCGAGGTACGACAATCCAAAGAGCAAGAACGCCTGCCTGAAGCAGTAGAGACCTTCGTGCTTGGTAAGCTCGTAGCTTTCGCGCGTCTTGCGGAATATAGCGTAGCAAAGCGCCAGAGCAACGAGTGCGTAAACGAGTTGCACTGCAAAATCGACTACGTCCAGTGCAGGCAACACCGGCGGCATTCCATATGGAAACGGCGGCATGAGCGTTTTAGCACGCTGCGGCTTTTTAAGAGTAGGTAAAAAAGTGGACTTCTGTTCCTTGGCCGTATAAATAAGGGCGGCCGCCTTGCCTCGTCTTACTTCAGCAAACCGCTTGGGATAAACCAAATGCTTTCGATTGAAAACAATTCATTCCGCATAATCGGAGTTCTGGATGACCAAAGCACCGGCGGTTACATGCCCATCCAAGCTGCTTATCAGCTGCTTGCAGACAAGGAGCAAGGCGTTTACGACTCGATTATCCTCAAAGTAAAGGACTCAACCCAGTTGGATGCAACAATTGAAAAGATAAACACGCGACTCATGCTATCCCGCCACGTAACCGACCGCAACAAGGACTTTACTATAAGCTCCAACGCGCAGATGGAGGCAACGCGGGCGGACATGATGAATCCGATAAACATCTTCCTGCTTGCAATTGCCGGCGTTTCATTGATAGTAGGCGGCGTCGGCGTTGCAAATACGCTGTTCACGTCAGTACTCGAACGCACGAAGGAAATAGGCATAATGAAGGCAATCGGCGCCAGAAACGGCGACATTCTCCTGATTTTCGTTTTCAATGCGGGCCTCATAGGATTGGTGGGTGGAATACTGGGAGTTGCTTTTGGCGCGTTGCTTTCGGGAATCCTGCCTGCATTCACCGGAGGCACGCCGCTTGGCCGTGGGGACTCCATAGTCTCCGAAAGCACGGCCATACTAGCACTGACAGTATCGGTTGCAATAGGAATAATTGCGGGAATAATTCCGGCTTACAACGCTTCGAAACTCAAGCCGGCCGACGCACTGAGATACGAATAGGTTTACGTCAGTTGAGCGCCCAGATTGCGTAGTTGAGTATCATTGCGAACGTAACCCACGCAATGTAGGGCACCATGAGCCACGCGGCTTTTCTGGAAATCCGCATGAACAACGCGGTTGTCGCAAGAATCGCAGTCCACAGCAACACTATTACTGCCAGGCCGCCGAAAACCGATTGCAATCCGAAAAAGACAATCGACCACGAAAGGTTAAGTGCCATCTGGAATACGAAAAACAACGCCGCAACCCTTACTTCGCCAGGGTGCTGCACTTCCTTGCGCCACACAAGGAACAACGCAATGCCTATAAGCAAGTATAATACGGTCCAAACCGGGCCGAAAACCGAATTAGGCGGTGAAAAAGCAGGCTTGGCCAACGCAGCGTACCAAGAGCCCGGAGCAGGCAGGGTAAAAAGCGAGCCGACTGCAGCTACTGCAAAGCAAAGGCCTACACTGGAAACGAGTTTGAACACGCTTTCGGCATTAAAGAACGGAGCTTCTTTTTTCAACAATACCTTCTTCACTTTTTCAGAACACCTGCAGGCGCGAATGCGCCCTTAATGCGTAAACCGCCCGGTGTATAAAAATCAAGTTGATTACCGCGTCGGGCAACGAATTAAAACAGCTGGTTGACAAAAAGATAATATGGACGGAATTGCGTTAGACCGCAACACCCTGCGCGCATTGGGAGCGGACACGCGCGTGAAAATGCTTAAGCTTTTAGGCGAACGAAGGAAGATGCAGGCCGAGCTTGCAGTTGAACTGGGTTTGAAGCCGCCTTCAGTGAGAGAGCATTTGGAACGGCTTGCAGAAGCGGGGTTGGTAAGGCGCATCGAGTCCGAACGCAAGTGGAAGTACTACGAACTCACTGAAAAGGGAAGCGCGTTAGTCAAGCCGCCGCTTCAGACCACGGTTTGGTTCGTGCTCGGTTTGAGCGCAATTACGGCGCTTACTTCGGTTTACTTCGCGTTTC
>MNVG01000012.1 GCA_001871495.1 Candidatus Micrarchaeota archaeon CG1_02_51_15 | reverse complement strand
ATTTTGCGAATTCAGGCAATACGCCAAAAAAGCGAGGTGGATATCGCCGGATGCCGATGATGTTCATTACTTTGCGCTTGCGCTGAAGCTGGGCTGTGGAATTTGGTCGAACGACAAGCGGCTCCTCGGACAAAAAGAAGTAAGAATCTACTCTACGAAAGAAGTCTTGTCCGGATTGTTTTGATATCCGTTACTCGCTGAACACGCGGGCTTGGAACGAACTTATTTTCACAACGGGTTTTCCGTTTTTTTCTTTAAGCCAGCAGTCGAAAGGCAGTCCTGCCTTCTCGCATAATCCGCATAGGAACTCGCGTTCGTCCCAACCTTGTTCGGGCGCGACTTGTGGAAGCAGCAAACCGGAAAATCCTTCGTATTCGATAATGAGTCCGTCGCGGCCGGCCTTGATTTTTTTTGCAAAATCCTTTGCGTGCTCGGCTTTAACCTCGCAGGCAGGCGTTAAAACGCTTACTTCCACTTTCAAGTTTTTCAATTCTTTTAAGGAAACGGGTGGAAAACGCGAGTCTCTGGTTGCGGAAGCAACCGCGCATTCGGCAACCGCGTCTTCAACTTCCTTAACTGCCAGGGGGTAGCCGGTGCAGCCGCGCAACCGTCCCGAAATGGTTTTGAGCGTAACAAAAGCGCCGTGCTTTCCCAACTGCATTGCATTGCTATCTTGGGCCAGCGTTTTGACTTCAGTGCGTTGCAAACGCCGTTTTTCTTTCAAGTGCACTTCGATTGCCTTCCGTGCCAAACGTAGTAGAAAACGCCCGTCATTCGAACTAATTTCCGTCAAAAAATCACTTCCGCAACCGAAAATCGGCTTTGGGCTATATAAATTTTGGCTTCAAACCAGTAAAGAATATATGTAACCACTCCGTAATAGTTAGTTTTATGGGGCAATCTTTGGTTTCAGCTGCGGCTATATTAGTCGCACTATCGTTTGTTGGAGCAAGTAGTTTTTACGAGTTTGCAGGAAGCATTCCGAGTGAGCAGCCTTATGCCACTGCGGAAGCGGTTTTTTGTTTGAGTTCGTGTGCGCCTTTTGCTTCTGCTGACTTGGGGTTGGTTGAGTACGGCAATGACGACCTCGCGTTTTCTTATGCTTTTGGCTATGCTTTGCAGTCGCAGAAGGATTTTCGGGCTGCTTCGGGTCGTGCAACGCAGCAGGCGTCTTGCGTGGCCGGGATGCAGGATCCGTTCAAAATTCTTTTGGGGTTTGGGTTTCCGCTTGTTTTCAGTGCGGCGTGTTACTATGACAGTACCAAGGGTTGTTTCGATAATGCCGTAAGCGGGTTGAGGAACTCGGCTTTTGCATCCCAAGTCGGGCTGTCTGTACTTGACTCGCGTTTGGGTTTGTTGGAGAAGGCAGTAGGAAGCGGTTACTCGGGAGCCGCGTCGGCTACGCTTGCAGACGCGCGTGAAAACTATTTGCTTATCAAAACAGGCTCGCGTTCGGGCCGTGGCCTTGCGTTTGCGTTCTTGAGTGCATCCGACTCTACTGTTGCGGCTTGGAATTCGGTCAAGCCCAAGTCAATAGGGCTTTTCAACTGGTACGTTTGTTCAACGCCTGGAAGCGCGCCTGATGCAACTTCGTTTGTTTCCGCTTATTCTGCATTGGCGGGCCGGTCTTCGTTGTTGGCAAAGGAAATTGAGTTGGCGCGGCGTTGCGATTCGGCAGTGGAGTCGCTTGAAGGAGAGCGTAGGGACTCGACGCTTTATTTCGACGCGCGGCTTGCCGACGTCGGGCGGCTTGAAATGCGTTGGGAGGCCGAGAAAATAAGTTTGGTACTGCCTTCGGACTTGGTGAGCTCTTCTTCTGATGTTTCGGCAATAACGTCTTTGGAGGGCAGCTTGTTTTTCGGTGACGCATTCAAAGAGGCGAAGGCGTGGCTTTCTGCGGCAAAGGAGTTGAGGAAGCAAGCGGACCAAACGTATTCAGCCAATAACTCGGGTTACTTGGGTGACTCTATTGTATTGCTTGAAGTTGCAAGCGACTTGCTTGAAAAGGCCGAATCAAAAATGGATTACGTTGATTACTCTTCAACGCGTGCGGCTTCCGACGTCTGTGATGCGATGCTAGAACGCAGGGAGGCGGCTGCCGAAGCAATTGGCAGTGCGGCGAATGCGTTGGCGGCTTCAAACGCAGCTGCGTTGTTGTATTCGCAGGAGGCGTTGTTGCGCGAGGCGCAGTCGAAGGCAACTGTCGGTGAACGGGTTTCGGCTTGCGCAGCCAGAATAAGTGCGTTGGATGAAGTGATTGGAATCGCGTCGGTTGCGGACGCGGGAATGCTGGAGCAGCGCGTGCGTAGTCGTGCAAGGGAACTCGCGGAGTTAGCGGGCCGCGTGCAGGCAGACGGGTTGGATTCTTCTTACGCGAGGCTGGCTGCAGAGGCTGTGTTGTACGCGTTGGACCAAAACCCGATTTCGAGCGAGGAGTCGCTTTGGAAGCTTGAAGGAGTGCTTGTCCAGAAGAAGGCCGTGTTGTTGGCGTCGGTTGAAGCACGTTACGGCAATTTGGTTGGAAAGTGGATTGCCTTGAATGGATTGAGTGAATTCTTTTCTTCTGCTTCACTGAAGCAACTGGGGGCTTACGCGCCGTTTTTTGCAGGCGGCGTGCTTAATTCCGAGAAGGCAAGCGGCCGCTTGGCTGAAGCAGGGGTTTTCTTGGATAGGTTGTTTGAAGACGTTGAAGCGCGCAAGCCGCAGTTACTAAGGCAGCATTTTGCGGACTCTGCAGGCAAAGAGTTTTCGTTAGGTTCGATGCAATTGGACGGGGTTACTAAAGGTTACCTGCGCGTGTGGTGGACTAATGACTTGCCGTTTTCTTTCGAAGGAACTGTGGAAGCGCCTGTTGCCGGGCTCGAATTGCTTGAAAAAGCACGGTCTGTGAAGGTAGTTGAAGCAAGCGGGGGCGTAGAGTATTCAGGCGGAAGGTTTTTCATCAGTAACGCGCGTTACGGCGCAAGGTATTCTGCTTTGTTGGAGTTTGAAGGAGTGTTTTGCATTTCGCAGTCGCGGTCCGAGTCTACCGAGTGGGCCGACCAGCATTCCGCTCGCAAGAAACTTTCTGTTGCATTCGATTGCGATGTTTCGGGAACCGCGTCGTTTTCGTACGAAATTAAAGGAGGGCTGTCGGAATTGTCGGCGCTTGGCGGCGCAACCGCGTATACCGCGCCTGAAGGAATCTATGTTGTCGCGCCGGTTTCAAAAGGCAGGAACGCGGTTTCCGTGTTTTTTGTTTTAAGCGAACCAATCGAAGTCTCGCAGTCTTATCGTAACACTGGCACGCAACTGGTTTTTGAATACTACTTGCGGCCTAAAGTGTCGTTGGAAAAGGCGGTCGTGCGCTTGTCGACGCGCTTGGATTGTGCGACGCCGTTGTCGGCGAGCGGCGTGCGCGTGTACTCTGATTTGAAGGCGTCTTCAACAGTTGCTCCCGGCGTTTTCAGCGTTTCTCTAGAAGGCGGTTTTAACAAAGGCCACGTGAAGGACGTTCGGGTAACCGTTGATTGTGTTACTGCTGCTTTTCCGCAAGACCTTGAAGCCGGATTAGTGCAAACCGCGTTGGCTGTTTCGCCTGCGCCGTCTCAGGTTGTTTTGGTTGCGCCTGCTTCGGATCCGGGTTTGGAGGAAAAGAAGAAAATTATTACTGAAGACTATCCGTTGGAGCGCGAGGCTGCCGAAAATGCAAGGGAAGCGTGTGAAAAGGCGTTTGGGGATGCCGACGGCGTAAAGGCGGTTGACACCGTGGCTGCGGAGCGCTGCAAGCAGGCCGTAAAGGAAATAACTGCGGCCATTCGCGTTTTGGACCCGGTTTGGGCCAAGGCGGAAGGCGATTTCAAGAAACTTGAAGCGTATTCAGCTGATTACTTGCAGGCAACCGTAAACGGCTTGCAAAACAGCCGTCTTAAGGCAGTCGAAGCCGTTGCTTCGGTTAAGGCAGTTGGTTTCGAAGCTGTTTCCAGTTTGAAGGAGCTTGAGAACCAGTTTGGCAACGCGGGTACTGCCGCTTTGTTGGAGGCTGCTGAACAGGATTTGGCAAACGGAAGGTATTTGGCGGCATTAGAGCGCGCCGAGGCAGTAAAACAAGAGTTGAACAAGGGCAGAAACACTGTTGTTGCCGCAGGAGTGCCTTCAAGCAGTTCAGGAATGGCTGTAGGGGGTGCGAACCCCTGGCTTTTGGGAATCGCGGGCTTGGGAGTGCTTGGATCGTTGTTTTTCGTGTTCAGGCGGGGTGGCGTAAAAGAATTTAAGGAGCTTTGACGTTATTTGATTGAAATGGTTTACGATGTTTTGAAAGGCAGGCCGCCAGGGTTTTGGGATATTTTCAAGCCAAAGCCGCGCAAGCCCTTGCATGAGTTGAAGTGGAAGATTCCCGAAGCCAGGTTGACTGTGCCTTTAGAGGAAGCGACTCCGGTTATTGCAGTGTTGAAGAAGCACGCCAAGTTTACTGGCGGCGGCGAGTTCGTGGATTCGGTGCACGTCAAGGAGTTTGGAGAAAACGTTTTCGGCTATTTTTTCGTGCGCACCGACAAGAAGACCGAGGAAGAAACGCTGTTGTTCGACGGCTACATGCTGCAGGAAGACGAGCGTTTGGGAATGGAGGTTTCAAGCGGTTACGAGATGATACACGACCTCGACAAGCTCGGCTATAAGGAAGAGTTTTCCCGCGAGTTTACATTGTGGCGCTTTTCATACCTTGGCTTGCAAATCAAGGTGTTGGATATTTCTGGCTTCGGCACGATTATGGAAATCGCGTTGCCTGCAACCAAGTTCGTTAAGACCCACGAGTTGGCGGAAAAAAACGCTTTCAAACTGTTGGAAAAACTGGGTGTGGACAAGGAACAGGCAATTCCGGTTGACGTGGCCACTTTGGAATTGGTTTCGGTCCGAGAACAGAAACAAGGCAAGCCGTAAGTAGGCCGCCGCGTTAATTGTATGATTAAAATTGGATGTTCCGCGCTTGCCTTCAGGGGGGCGCGAGTATTCCGGCTTTAAAAAAAGTTTTTAAAAAAATAACGAAAGCTTTTCGTTTGTAGGTTAAGGCAAGAGGACGTTATTCGTCGTCTTCGCTCCAGTCTTCTTCCATGTCGTCTTCTTCCTCTTCCCAAGGCTCTTCTTCGTCAGGGTCCTTGTTCGGATTCTTTTTGGCCATTTTGCTTTGTCACCTCTGAGTAAGCGTTTTTCTAGTGTGCCTCTTTTACGCTCGGCGGCTTTTTAAACCCTTTCGGACGTCGCGGGGGGTGTTATTGCGTAAGAGGAACGCAAGCCGCTTGTCGTGCACCAACTCGCTCCAGTCAACGCAATCGCTCTGTCTGCTTTTCAGGCGGTTAATCGCGTGTTTTGCGGAGAGACCGCGTGTCGTGTCCAACTGGATTATGCGCGCGTGGCGGTAATTGAATTCGCTTTGGATAAGGCAGTAATCAAGTATTTCGCAGAAAACGTTGTCGGCAACCTTGTGTAACGCATACTTTCTGGCCTTCATCCTTTTAAGCAGGAGCAGTGGGTCTGCGCGTAGCACTGCCACGACGTCGGCAGGAAGGCTGATTTCGCAGGCCAAGTGGCCTTCGACAATCCAGTGTTCTTTTCCTTTGACGAGTTTAAGCACGCGGCTGCGTAACCGGCGCAGGTCGGCAACGTATTCTCTGCCTTGCTTTCCCAAGTTAAGGCCTTCTTTTTTGACTAGCGCGTTCAAGTCGATTACCGGCCAGTTGGTTTGCTTGGATAACTCTTGTGCCAGCGTGGTCTTGCCGGTGCACGGCGTTCCGCTCAAAACGAGTTTCATGAATTAATCCTCTTTTTCGGCAGGCGCGTACCGGGTAAGACGACGCAATGCAGTCATTGCCGCCGGGTTTCTGCTGACTTCTTCTTTGTGGAGGTCTAGTTTTCTTTTCAAGTCTATTTCAGCAAGTAATTTCCGCATCAAGTGTGCTTGGACTGCCGGCCTTATTTTGGTTATATCGTGTCCTAGGAATTCCAAAGGGTGTTGGGCCTGTGGAAATCCGTGCAAGTGCAGGCTTTTGGTCAAAGACGGTATATCCTCTTTAGTTTTTGCCGTCAGTTCGCTGACGCTCTCTCTTCTGGGCCAGGGTTTTCTGGCTTCTCGTTTTTCGACTGGCATTATTAAGGGACACCTCTGAGACGGTTTTGAGACGGGGTTGTTTTTAAGCCTTGGTTTTTCTTGCTTGCAGCCAGCGTTGTTTTGCAAAAGGCAGGGCCAGGGTGGAGAGGAGGTAGGCGCCTGAAGGCACGACTGCGTTGAGAAAGGGGTTGGGGGCGTTGATGAGGTGCAGGAACAGCACGGCGCATAAGTAGGTTGAAAAGGCGATTATTGCGCGCCTGGTTTTACTGGTTTCCCACGCCTTGTCGGCTTCGACGCGGGCGTTGCGCTCGAGTATTCGCGTTATTGTGTCAGAGCTTGGTTCTGCAGGCATTTGAGTTTCTACTCCTTTACTATTGACGTGTGCATTATTTCAATTACGAAGTTGGCGGATAAATCGGGCAAGTCGAACCACAGCATTTTGTCGGACCAACTGCCTTGCCTGAACTTAATTTTGTTAGGCGCGTTTGAGGCAGAACCCTGCGGGCTTCATTCGTTTTGCCGCTGCAAAACGATGCATCTTTTTGTCTGCGGACAAAAAGCTTGTAGTCCGTGGATGAATGCCTCATATTGGAAGGAGGGGAACTGCGTTAGATTGTTCACTTTAGCCTTATTGTGTCTAGGTTCATTGGCGCGCGTGCTTCGCAGTGCAGCATTTTGTTTATCGAGCGTGCGAGGGATTCACACTTGCTTTCGCCGCGGGGGTTTTCGTCGCCGTGCATGGTGAAGACGCGGCCGGGTTTTGGTCGCAGTGAGCGTACGAATGCCATTAGTTGCGAGCGGTCGGAGTGGCCGGAGTAGCCTTCGCAGGTGTGGATTTGCATGTTGATTTTGAGCGCGTCGAGCTTGTTGGCGGCGTTTAGCACGGGTACTTCCTTGTGGCCGTTTTGTATCTTGCGGCCCAGTGAACTGGCGCTTTGGTATCCTACGAAGATTAGGGAGTTGCGTTCGTCGGTGCACATCATTTTCAGGAATTCCAGCGAGGTTCCGCCTGAAAGCATTCCTGAGGGCGCGAGGATTACGCAGGGTTCGTCGCTTTCGGCTATTGCCTTGCGTTCTTTTGATACGACGTGTTTGAACAACGGTTTTTCGAAGGGCGAGTCGTTGGTGAGTATGCGGCGTTGGATGTTTTTGCGGAGGTACTCGGGGTATACGGTGTGTATTGCGCTGGCTTCCTTGCTCATTCCGTCCAAGTAGACTAAGAGTTCGCTGTCTCGGAATTGTTCTTCGAGGACCAGCATTATTTCCTGGGCGCGGCCTACTGCGAATACGGGGATGAGGACTTTGCCGCGGCGTTGGATTGTTTCGCGGATTATGTTGCCTAATCGCGTGGCGCTCTCTTCCAAGGGAGGTTGGCTGTCGTTGGTTCCTCCGTAAGTGCTTTCTATTAGCAGGGTTTCGATGCGCGGGAAGTAAGTGGAGGCAGGGTCGAATAGTTTGGTTCGTCCGAATTTAATGTCTCCGGTGTGTACTATGTTGTGCAGGCCTTCGCCTACGTGCAAGTGGATTATTGAAGAGCCCAGGATGTGGCCTGCGTTGTGGAACGTGAAGCGCACGTCCGGCGTGACGTCGGTTACTTCGCCGTACTCGCGGGTTATCATGTGGTTGAGTTCCTTGCGGATGTCTTTTTCAGTGTAAGGCGCGCCTTTGCCTTCGGAGTTCATGACGTTTACGCAGTCTTGTTGCAGTAGGATTGAAAGGTCGCGGGTGGGCGGCGTGCAGTAAGTGGGGCCGTTGTAGCCGTAGGCGTAGAGGTAGGGAATGAATCCCGCGTGGTCCAAGTGCGCGTGCGTGAGGATTACCGCGTCGATTTGTTCAAGCGGCATGTTCATTGCGTTGAGGTAGGGGTAGGCGCGCGTGGGGTCGGTTGTTTCAACGTTTATTCCACAGTCGATTAGGATGTTTGACTCGGGCGTTTGCAGTAGCATGCAGCTGCGTCCGACTTCCCTGAATGCGCCAAGCGCAGTTATCTTCACCCAGTCGCAGGCGGTGCTGGGTTGGAGCATTGTCTTGCCCAGTTCCGTAAGGAATTTTTTGCGTTCTTCCGCGTTGTTTAAGAGCATGGAGCGGATGGCGCGTTCGACTTCGCTGGGGCTGGTTGGAGCGCGGAGTACTTTCGGCGACCAGCCGGTTTCGAGTATGAGGGTCTTGAGGACTATTCCGCCTTTTCCTATTACTAAACCCGGCTTGAGTGCTTCGATTTGCACTTCGTTGAACACGGGGTCGAATTTTATTTCCGTCACGCCTGCTTCAATTGGAATCAGTTGTTTTATGCGTGCAAGTGCTTCTGAAGGGGGCCTTAATGCCGACGAGTCGCTTCTTAAAAGTATTTTTTTACGCACTCGAGAGGCAATGCGGGTAATTAGGTTGCGGTCTTCGTAGAATGCCCTTATGTTCTTCAAGTAAAGTACGACTTGGGGTCCTTCGACTTCTATTCTGGTTAGTTCGCATTGCGGAGGAATCACTTGCTGGACTGCCTCCCGCATTTCTTTCAAGCTATTCATTAGTGGTTGCGCTCCTTTAGAGGTTTTTTTTCTTTCTTACGGGCTTTTAGGACTTTAGTAGTGTTTGTACGTCCTTGGGCGTAATACGTTTGGTTTCCTTGGAGGTTATGTAGACTAAGTCAATGCCTTCGCCGGTGTAAATGTCTCGCTTCATTGCCGCGTTGACTGCTTTTGCAGCGAGCTTGGTTGCTTCTTCACGGGTCATTTCTTCCTTGTAGTACTCGTCGAGCACGCCGTAAGCTATTACGCTGCCCGAGCCGGTTGAAACGTACTTGTGTTCAAGCAAGCCGCCAAACGGGTCGAAGTCGAAAAGCCGCGGGGCCGAATCGTATCCTGCGAGAATCAGTCCCACGTAGTAAGGGAAGTACTTGTTTCCTTGGAGGATGTTGGCCAGTAGTGTTGCCGCGCTTCGCACGTTTATCGCGGTTCCCTTGGAGTACTTGTATAACTCTACTTCGGCGCGGATTATGCGCGAGAGGCTTTGCGCGTCGCCGACGCCGCCTGCAATTGCCATTGCCATCCTGTTATTTAAGGGAATTATTTTTTCAACGGTTTTTGATTGCACGAGGTTGCCCATTGTAGCGCGCTTGTCGGCTGCTAAAACCACGCCGTCTTTGAAAATAAGTCCGACTGTAGTGGTTCCCTTGTTTACCTTGATTTCTTCACTCATTTTGCAATCATCACCGTGTTGTTTTTCAGCCGGCGCCGCTCGTCTTTCCGCATATGCGGAGCTGTAAAAAACAAAAACTCGGTAACCGCTGAAAAGGGGTTTAACGCCAAATTATATTGGCGCCGACAAATATTTAAACCGTTTGGACGCCGTGGAACGTCACTTGCTTTCTTTAGGACGTGCGTACTCCTCTTGGAACACGACTTTCTCCACTTCTTGAATGTATAACAACGCGTGCTGGAGGAACCTCAGCTTGCGCTCAAGGAACCGCCCGTCTTTAGGAACAGTTTCGTCAACTTTTACTGTGACTACTTGGTTGGCGAGCGTTGCTTTCGCGTTCAAGTCTTCGGCAAGGCCCGCGATTTTTTCTTCAGCAGTCTTCATCACCGAAGTTACTTTGAAAGAGTAAGCAAGGTTTTGTCCAGCCAGTTCGGAGTTGAAGTCAACCCTGACTCGGCCGCCGTTTACGCTCTGCACCCTTGCAGGCCTGCCGTCGAGTTCGACTACCTGTCCTGCAACCGGTTCAATTCCGCTTTGCCGAAAATGGGTAAGGGTTACGAGCCGTACTAAAGCAGGGTCGCGTTCTCCGAATGCTTTTTCCTTGGGCAGCGCAACGTTTTGTTCCGCGCCTTCAGTGGTTTTCAGCACTGCGTCGTCCAACCCCTTTAGGAGCTGTCCCTTGCCTGCAACTACCAGTGCGGGCGCGTACTTTACGCGCGCGTCGAAAGAACCGTTTTCCTTGGCGTCTTGCGCGCGCGTTGTTTCAAAAACCTTGCCTGAAGAATCCCTTCCCGTAAAATCAAGGCGGATAAAATCCCCTTGTTCAATCGATTTAGCCATTGTGCGTCAAAACCTCTTTTTATATTTTAAATACGGCCTGCGTTGCTTAGGAAGTGTCTTCTGCAGTGAGTGCAAGCAGCTTTCCGTTCCTTGCAAGCGCTGTGACGAACACTATTGCAACCGTGTTGTTTTCCTTTGTTGGCGAAAGCAATGCTTCGAACTCTGAAGGAACCTGGAAACCAAGGCTCTCGGAAGCAGTTGAAACATTGGTGGGTGAAACGACTCCAAGCCTCTTAAATTCGGTGTCGTTTCCGAGTATTCCTTTGA
Organism: Candidatus Micrarchaeota archaeon CG1_02_51_15; assembly: GCA_001871495.1. Taxonomy (GTDB): domain Archaea; phylum Micrarchaeota; class Micrarchaeia; order Norongarragalinales; family UBA8480; genus UBA8480. Next base: position 6,884 of record MNVG01000012.1, on the reverse strand, counting down.
GTTCTTCAATCAGCATCGTGAAATTAGCGTCTTGCGTGAAGTTGAACATTATGGTTGCAGTCGAACTGTAGAATCCGATGCGGTCTTCGGAAACGTTTGCCGCTTTGGAAACCAATTCGAGCGCTTCGGTTTTGTTCGAGTAATTGCTTTCAACAGTGAGCAACGCAAGGCTGGGTTGTTCTTCCAAATTTAATACGAACTGCAGTTCATTCAAGGAGGTAAAGTTCGTTTCGTTGGAAATTGGTACTTCAAGCAAGTCGCTCTTGCGGTAGTCCACGCTCGCGTTGAAGCCGCTGAGGTTGGCTTCAATTGCCTCGGCAGTGATGTTGTTGCGTTCTTCCCACGCGTATTGCTTTATTGCCATGCCTTTTTGCTTCAAACTAATAACGCGGGCCGTAACCATTCCCGTCTTGCGCTCGACTTGCGGCGCTTGGCCTGCACTGGTTTGCTGTGCTGCGAACTGCAGTACGGTTGTTCCAAGCATCTTGGCTGTTGCGCTGAAACCGCTTTCGTCTCCTTCTTGCGCAAACGCGTCTATTACCAACCCTTTGACTCCGTCGCGTAGCGCGTAAGCAGAAAGCGTGGCGCTTTGCGAAGTGTTGGCCGGGTTTATCAAAGTCAATGGTTCGGTGAACTGGATGTTGGCCTGCCGCATTACGATTGCGCCGCCTGAACATATTCCGGAAGTATTTTCGGAAATGGCGTCAATTGTTTCGGCGTTAGAGAGGTTGGCTGATGAGAGTTTCAAGTAATACAGTTTTCCGTTTGGAGTGTCGCTTAATGCAATTGCGGCCGACTGGTTTACTGCCGCGCCGACTGCACTGCCGGCTCCGCCCGACGTTTCGTTGCATATTACGTACAAGTCGGAAGTGAACGAAAGGATTTTGGCGTTTGCAAAGCCGTTGCCGTCGAACTCGCGGGGCTTTTCCTCGTCAGGTCCGTCTGTGCCCGGCGCTTGCGTGGGATACATTACCACGAAAAACAGTTCCACTACGAATAAGACTATTATGAGTATAACGCCCCATTTAAGCACTTTTTCTTTTAGGCTGGTTTTGGAATTGTTTTCAGCATGCGGCTTGCTTTCCTTCGTTTCGTCGCTCATTTCAATCCTTCACTTCCATTTAAGTAAAAACGTTCCGGCTAATATCAGAAAACGCTGTCTGACTTATTTTAGCAAAAACGGTTTAAAAAAGCCTTCTTTTGCAAAGGTAACGCGAGGATTCAAGTAAAGAAGGCAGGCTTGCAGCCGAAAAGGGGGAGGGGAACGCCGGCTGTTTAAGCCGTACTCGTGCGTTACCTTATTTCGCGGAGTTCACGTGCAAACGAAGCTTGGCGTGATGGTGAAGGCGCGCTTTTCTTCCTGAACTTGAGCGCGTAAACTATGAGCCCCAGGAATCCGACTATTATTGTTGCAATCACGCCTATTGTCACGTAGTCTACTGTGTTTTCTTTGGGCGCCAGGGAATTAAGCGAGCCGGTGATGTTTAGTGCAATTGCTTTTATTTCAACTAGTTCAGTGGCGTTTGCCGAACCTGTCCTTACTCCGTCTTCAGCGACCGAAAAGCGGTTGGACAACGTATTCGCCTGCGTTTGGAAGCTTGTAACGCGCTCGTCGTTGCGTCCGAACCTTTCGCGTGCAGCTGCCATGGTTTGTTTCGCAGTGTCTACTGCAGTTGCCGCTTCGGTGTACGCCGGGTACTGGCGTTCGAGCGAAGCTATTGTCGCGCCCAGGCTGTCTCGTGTTAAATTAAAGGCCTTAATCAAATCCAGTGTTGCAGTCGGGTTGCTGGCGTTGGTTGAATTCAGGCGCTGGAACGCAGTGGTAAGTTCGTTTTGCTTCTGGCTCAAAAACGCTTCTCCGATCGGAAACTGCTTTTTGGCGCTGTTGACTTTCGTCATTGCATTATTGTAATCGACGGCTAGTTCCGCAACTTTCTTTCTCAACCCTGCTTTGGGCGAACGCGCTTCGGTTCCCGCTTTGATTTGGGTTGCAATGTCTGATGCAATGGGAATGCTGGATCGGATGGACAAGTCGTTCGAAAACGACGCCATGCTGGTTGAACCGAGTTGGCAGATGTAGCGGAAAACGTTTTTAGCAGGTATTGCAAAGTCGTCGCCGAAATACGTCCTCAAATAAGAAGTGGCTTCCGAGTAGTTGGTAAGGTGAACTTGACTTTCTGCCGACTTGGTAACCATCACGCCCAGCTCGTCGTACAACGCCTTGCCGTTCAAGCCGGCCATGCGGTCGACGCTTGTTTTGAGCTCCGCGAACAGCACGTGGAGCGATGCGTTGTGGGCGCGCAAGTCTGCGTATGCGCTGCGGATGCGCGGGTCGTTCCCTCCAAAGGCAAGCGAGTAATAGTCAACCATAGTCGGTTCCAAAACTGGCTTTGACGTTTCGTCGCATAGCATGAACTCATCGTAAACTGCTTGGAAATGCATTCCGAGGTTCTGGAAGCCCTCTGTTTGTCGTAGTGCGTTAATGCGTTGCATGGAATGCGCTTCCGCAACCGCGTCGATTATCGCCGGCGTTGTTTCAAGTTCATTGTTTGTATTGAACACCAGTGAAGGCGTGCCGCCTATTTTGATTAGCGAGTAATTGGTGCCGTTGGCAGTTAGTACTTCGACTGAATAAGTCTCGTTGCGTTCAACGTAGTTGGCCAACTCGGATTCCAAGGTGGCCGCGCTTGCAATTGCCAGTACTGCGAGCAGGAACAAAAATGAAGCAAAATAGGTTTTCATAATCCTGCTCTTAGGAGGCAATGGTTTAAAAACCATTTCTTGTCGGTGCGTTTAGGCAGTGTCTGACCTCGGAATTTTTCCTTCCTTTTAGTAGCAGGGAGGGTTGAAGTTAAAATCTGCCTAGTTGGTTTGCTTAATTTCAAAGCGTTTGCTGGAATCAATCAAATAAAGTTCGAAAAACGAGTGAAAAAAAGAAATAAAAAGAAAAAGGGTATTCAGCCCCGTTTGGGGCTGAATTTAAGTCGTGTGCTCTACCCGCTGGTGAGCTCCTGGCGCTTGCTTGCAAGGTAGGAGATCAACGCGTCGGATGCTACCTTAGTGTCCATTGCAGAGTATCCTGCGACAAGGATCTTGTCGCCGACTGCCTTGACCACTGCTGCTCCCGGTGTGTTCACGGCGTCTGCTCCAGGCAGGCTTGCCGCAACCGCGTTGACCATCGGGCCTCCGATTACGATGAGCTTCGACGTCGAAGCAGCTGCCGCGTCAGTGTCGAGCACGACCAACGGGTTGTTGGCAGTGTGTAGTGCGACTATGCTGTCTGCACTTGACGGGTTGGGCTGCAGGTACATCAAAGACTCGGGGCTTACTACTGCTCCGGTGACTTCACCTGCTCCTCCGCTTGCTAAAGCGGTTGCGTTGATGCTCTTCACCTTAACGAAGTAGCCTCCTCCGATGTCGTAGGTGTCTCCCTCGGTCTGCGTGACCTCGGCAACGTTGCCGGTTGCGCTCGCACTGCTTCCGCGCGACAGCGTGAAGGTGGCGTACTGCACGGTCTTCGCAAAATCAATTCCAGCCTGGGTTGACGACAGAGACTTAAACACGCTTCCACGAGGGGTGATATAGCCAATGCTGTTTTGTGCTACCGAAGTAGTTGTGTTGTCTCCCTTCTCATAGTTGTACCTCGCGTAGGCAGTTGCTTCGGATTGAAGGAGTTTGAAGTTGCTTGCACTTTCCAACTCATAGAAGTAAATGGTGTGGAGTCCTTTTTTTCCGGTGTCGCTGGCAGTCACAGGTTCGGAGATCGTGATGGTTCCGTTTGCGCCAGAACCACCTGCACCAGCCAAATATACTGCAGCACTAGACGCAGTAATGTTAATTAAGGCCGGGGCACCGCCTCCGTAATAGAAGCTCAGAGTAGAACCCGAAGTGTTTAATTGGTTTAGACTGCTGTTCCCGTAATAGCCGTTTGACTTGAGGTAGTAGAGAGTGAAGTTTGCGCTGGCATTGATTGAAGTGTTGAATTGGGGTTTGAGATATACCGTGTTTACATTCTCTCCACCTATTGAGAATGCTCCAGTCTTAGTTGCAGAGATTTGTATGCCGTAGTTTGCATTAGTGGACGAGTCAGTGCTGTTTTGCGGAAGGGGGATTGTGTTCCTGAATATGCTGAAAGTCAATGGTTCGTACTCTATGGTGGACAGTCCAGTGTAGGCTAACTTGAATGCCTGAGGCTTGTCTACGATAGACAGGTAGTCTCCAGCGTTCTTCAAGTAGTTCGTCGACACGAGGCGCGTCAAGCGAATGCCTTTTATTGCATCATTAGCCAAACCGCCTACCGTAGTATTGTACAACTCGATTGACGTCTGCCAGTTAGTGTTGTCAGAGTCGAGGTTTCCGGTTCCTTTTACTTCCAACTTCTGAGAGTACAGGGTTACGTCGGCGTTTGCAACTCCTCCGGTACCGGAGAACAGCTTGTTGACCTTGATTACGATGTTAGGGCCAACTACTGTGTCGGTGCTGCCTTCGACGATACGGTAAGTGCCGACCACGTTTCCGGAGCCGTCAAGGGCCTGGAATTGGGCGTCACGAACTTGTGCAGTCGTTGTCGAGAACGGAGAGACTGAAATCAGCTTTACGGTATAGTTGCTAGAGGGATCCGTAACTACGTCTCCTACTTGCATCAGGCCGTTGGTGGTGATTTCCTTTCCGAGGGTTAGGACAGTGGATGCGGTTGCAGCCAAAGCGTTGTAGCCGCTAAAGCCCATTATTGTCCAGTCTTCGCCCAGGAACCTTATTTTCACGTGGTGGTTCTCGGTCAAGTCGCTTGACGAACAGTTTCCATCTGCAAGAATGTTGGTGCAGAAGGGAACGGGGTCCACGAACTGAATGTGGTAAGCCAAGTTAGGAGGCGTTATTTCAATTTTACGATCTGCGTCATACCACACCGATTGTGCGGCAATGTAAACGCGTTCCTCTTCCTTGTATTTCTTGTTTGCAACATTGTCGTTCAAGTAACCTGCGTAGAGCAACGGAGTCTCGCTAGCGGTTACCCTTTGGCCGTAGTAGTCCACGCTGCCGGTCTTTCCGCTTGCGGTTTCGTTTGGCGAGAACGGAACAGAGCCATAAGTGGTGTTACGGGCTTGGTTGTCATCATTCATTGCATTCCAGTCGAGATAGTCCTCAATATAGGACTTCATAGAATATGCTATTGCAGGGTTTACTCCAGGAGTCGTTATTTCAAGAGTGGTGCTCTTGTCTCCGAGAGTGCAGGTTGCTGTTCCCGCGGTTCCGCTTCCTCCAACGCAGACGAGGCTGTCTTGGCCTTGTACTTCAATTGCCCTTGAAGTGTAGGCAAGGTTTCCGATCATTGCAGCTATATTGGCTGCTACAACTCCGTCGGATGCCTTCGAGTTTGCGCCGACTACTATTTTTACTTGCGGTTCTCCGTTGCTGAAGAACGGATAGCTTCCGAGTCCCTCAGGAGTTACTGCTCCTGCGAACGCGGCGCCAATCATTGCCGCTCCTGCGGCAACTGCTACGATGCGTTTTACGCTTATACTTTTCATTCGTTCACACCTCGCGGAATCGGCGTTTCTCCCTTCTTTCGAAGAGAGAGCGGCGTTTTCCGCTATTGTTTTTTTCTTCTTTTCTTGGGTCCACAAAGAAAAAACGCCTCTTCCTTCTGAAAGAGGCGTTCTCTTAATCACGTCAACCGGGACGCGATTGAGAATATGGATTATTACTTTCTTTAAAAACCTTTTGTTTTTACGTCATTAGTCGAAAAAAGCTTCGGCAATGCGGTTTTTTTGCGTTGGATGACGAAACCGGTTATTGTCTTGGATTTATCGCGGGTTGTCGTTATGCTAGTCGTTTTCCGAGTTAATAAACCCCCGTTTTTTTCGTCGATTGACGATTAAGCTGGGTTTTTGGTGGATTTATGGGGTAACTGGAATAGGTTGTCTTATAGGCTTACTCCGAGCAGGCCGAGTATTATCAGTAGTGCCAGGCCGACTAATCCAAGTAAGCCTACTAGGACTATGTTTAGGAGAGTCAGTGCAATTTTGAAGCCCATGAGCTTTAGTACGAACAGCGCGGCAACGCCTAGAATCGAGTTTATTATAAAGTTTTTCAACCGAATTATTACTAGGGCGGCCAGCGCAACTAGGACTATTGCAATTGCAATCGATTCCCATCCGCCTAGGCTCCATTCGATTACCGGCGCAACTTCGAACAACAACTGAATACCAACTCCTTTGCCAAAACCAAACGAGGTGAGGGAATAAAAAGCATGCCCAAAGAGAGGTTGGGCTTGCGGGAATAAAATAGGCTTGAACGAAGTTCGGCGTTTACTGGGGAATCGTTTTGGAAGCAGGCATTTTGATGAAGTAAACTCCGTTGTGAGTCTTGATTACAATGGGGTTGCCGCCCATTATTGACTTCAAGTCTATTTCGTACGTGCCTTGGCCGAGCATGCGGATGTTTTCAACTGCTTCGGGCTCTATTGAAACCGGTTGTTCGGCAGTAAGGCTTTGAAGTTTTTCTTCAAGCCACTGGAGGCTGGGTGTTTTGATTTCAATTGGAATAGTCTGCTCGGGAGCCGCTTGCTTGCGGGGAACGTTTATCGACGGCGTGCTGCGTAAGTAAAGGAAGATGCGGCTGCCGCACTCGCAACCTTTGGCGAGCTCGGGCGAACCGTTTTCAAGCGTCTTGCCGCAACGCACGCACTTGTGAGGCATGAAACGGATTAGGGGGCAAGAATTTATTAATTGAACGCGAGCCATCAGTAGATTTGGCTTGCGCCGCGTAGTAGTGAAGCTTGTTTGAAAAAAACCGGAAATAGTTCCCCACTACATCGATCCCGACCTAATGCTTGACTTTGAATTAACCGGCCTATTTTAGGCGCAGTTTCGGCAACCTTTTCC